>JAACDM010000599.1 GCA_009936795.1 Verrucomicrobiaceae bacterium
AAGAGCGTTCATGGCTTGGCATCCAAGCAGATGCGCATGCTGCAGACGAGCTAAATAAAGAAGCTACGATGGATGCTCAGCATAGAGCTGGGTTACTCCCGACCGGTTTGCGCCTGCTCGTGTTTTGGGCTACCTCAGAGGGCGGCTTGTCGCTGGTTCTCGGCAGGTCTACGGCTTCTTCCAGGAACTTCTTCGTGTAGGTCTTATCTTGTTCTCCTGGGTTTCGAATGTATCTGGTTTTGTCAGACCTGCCGGTCTGTGTCCGTGTTTTCAGGGGGAGCTTCAGAGCCAGCGGCGTCGGGATTGCCCGGGCTATAGAAGCGCTGCCAATGCGAAGATGGGAGTGTCGCCATTTCTTGTTGAGCGACACCATGTTCGCTCTTTGCTAACTAAGAATCGCCTTCACGACGTTGCCATGCACGTCTGTTAGACGGAAGTCTCTGCCTTGGAAGCGATACGTCATACGCTTATGTTCGATGCCCAAGAGATGGAGCATGGTGGCGTGGAAGTCGTGTACGTGGACGACGTTCTCGACGGCGTTGTAGCCGAGTTCATCGGTGTTGCCATAGCTGGTGCCGCCTTTGATCCCGCCGCCGGCCATCCACATGGAGAAGCCTTTGATATGGTGATCGCGACCGGAGCCTTGCGCCATGGGCGTGCGTCCAAATTCACCGCTCCAGACAACGAGAGTGTCTTCGAGCATGCCGCGTTGCTTGAGGTCGCGGACGAGGGCAGCGGAGCCTTGGTCGACGAGTCGAGACGTGGTGTTGATGCCGTTTTTGATTCCACCGTGGTGATCCCAGCCGCGGTGATAAAGTTGGATGAACCGGACACCGCGCTCGGCAAGCCTGCGGGCGAGCAGGCAGTTGGAGGCAAAGGAGCCATCGCCGCCTTTGGTGCCGTACATGTCTAACACGCTCTGGGGTTCGTCCGAGATGTCCATGAGGCCAGGGACGCTGGCCTGCATCTTGAAGGCCATTTCATACTGGCTGATGCGCGTGGCGATCTCGGGATCATCGACTTGATCATTGTGCACTTGGTTGAGTTTATTGACGGCATCTAACACTTGCCGTTGATCACGCTCACTGACGCCATCGGGGCGGCCGACATAGAGAACGGGATCGCCCTTTGATTGAAACTGCACGCCTTGGAACCGGCTCGGGAGGAAGCCGCTGTGCCACTGACGAGCAGCGATCGGTTGATCTTGGCCACCACCACTGGAGGTGAGAACGACGAAGCCCGGCAGGTCTTGCCCATCGCTCCCCAATCCGTAGAGTACCCAGGATCCCATGCTGGGACGACCGGATACGGACGACCCGGTATTCATAAACGTATGAGCGGGATCGTGATTGATCTGTTCGGTCTTCATCGACCGGATGATGCAAATGTCATCCGCGATACTACCAATGTGAGGGAATTTGGAGCAAATCTGTTGGCCAGATTCGCCGAATTGTTCGAACGGATGTTGTGGTGCGAAGCAAGTGAGCCTCTTGTTTCCTTGGAGTTGAGCGATTGGCTGCCCCTTCGTGAACGACTCGGGCATGGGTTGCCCGTGCATTTCTGCTAGCTTGGGCTTGTAGTCTAACGTTTCCAGGTGGGAAGGACCACCCGCCATGCAAAGGAAGATCACCCGCTTTGCTTTGGGCGCGAGGTGCATGGGATCGATCATCCCAGACCAGTGATCTTCCATCGCCATGGTCTTGCCAGTTGCCTGAATGAGGGAACTTAAGGCGAGGCCACCGATGCCAATGCCGGATTGCTTGAGAAAGGTGCGCCGGTGCTGGCGAAACAGATCCTGGGCGTGAGCGTGGTTCATGCCAGGAAGATGGCTCGAAACCGTGGTGATGTCGAGCGGGTTCCTGCGTGCCGGATGCCCCTCTGACCTGGCATGACGAGGGTGAAACGGAGTTATTCCCAGAATTTCTGAGTGCTTGATCTCGGGTGAATTCTCGCTCTTCTCCTTGGCAGATTCGCTTGCCTCAAGTCGGCTGATCCGCTATTCAAATCCCGAGTTCATGTTGGCTTCCATACTTCTCGACAACACTGGTTCGGTCCAGCAGGCCATCGCCTTGCTCGATACCTTGTCATCTGAGCAATTTGTTCGGGTGGAGAAGCCGGCCTATGAGGCTTCAATCGGAGCGCATCTTCGGCACAACATCGATCACTATCATTGCTTCTGCCAGGGACTGGCCGATGGGCGTGTGGATTATGACCATCGTGTGAGGGACCATCGATTGGAGCGAGAGTTGCCTTTGGCCAAAGCCATCCTTGAGGGGGTGGTGACAGACTTATCTGAGATCCAGCCTGCGGACCTCGATCGAGATCTGCAGGTCAAGATGGACTGTGGTGGCGAGTCTGAATGGTCAGCATCATCCGTTCGGCGTGAACTTCAGTTTCTTCTCAGTCACACGGTGCATCACTATGCGCTGATTGGCATGATTTGCCGAATGCAATGCCATGC
>JAACDM010000600.1 GCA_009936795.1 Verrucomicrobiaceae bacterium
AACGCCCTCACGGCAAGCCTGCTGACACGCCCCAAAGCACTGGATAGGCTTGAACTGCAAGCCTTTCACTGATTTATTCTAGGTCAGAGAAGTCATTCCAAATTCCCAATTGCTTGTTTGGTTAGCGCTGCACGCCGGTGAACAACGGATCCGCTCGGTGACCAGCGCCATTGATCGCGCGCTGCAGCCCTTCACGGGCAGCCGTCCAGTCGCGCGACGACAGGTGGCTAAGGATTTGTTTTATCAGATCGGGAAACTAAGGTGGGCAAAGTTAGCTTATGAACGCCACTACCTCTGAAATCACGAGCACCAAGCCAGGGATCACGCGTACCCTGGTCAACTTCATCTTGAGGCGCTCCGGGAATGTCATTCGTAAACGGAGTGTCGCACGCTGGCCGTGGCGAATCACGGAGCTGGCACTATTACTCGGGGCTTCGGTCATTGTCGCAGGTTGTGGCGGCGATGGTTCCGGCGATTCGAAGGATGGCAGTGTCCTCGTTGTCGGCATGGATCTGACCTATCCGCCATTTGAAATGCTTAACCCCAAAGGCCAACCGGATGGTGTCAGCGTCAGGATCGCCGAAGGGCTGGCGAAGTACCTAGGCCGCGATTTAAAAATCGAAAACATCAACTTCGACGGACTCATCGGGGCGCTGAAAACGCACAAGCTCGACTGCGTGATTTCGTCGATGAGCGTGAACGACAAGCGCAAGCAGTCGATCGATTTCTCTGATCCCTATTTGAAGACACCGTTGGCAATGCTCGTTTCCAAGGACTCGGACGTGCAGTCGTTCGACGACTTGAAGAAAGCGGGCAAGAAAGTTGTCGTCCGTCTCGGCACGACGGGTGAAATGTTTGCCCAGGAGGTGCTACCGGACACCGAGCGAGCGGCGCCGGACAGCGATACCGCCTGCGTGATGGAAGTCGTACAAGGGAAGGTGGATGCGTTCATCTACGACCAACTGTCCATTTACCAGCACTCGAAAAAGCACCCCGAGACGACACGTGCTGTGCTGGAACCGATTCGCCACGAGAAGTGGGCAATCGGACTCCCAAAGGGTGAGGACGAACTGCGCCAGCAGATCAACGAATTCCTCAAGCAGCAGCGGGAAGCGGGAGCATTCGAGGAGTTGGCGGATCGGTACCTGAAGGACGAGCGCGAAATGTTGAAGGGTCTAGGCGTTCCGTTTGTGTTCGACTGAATGATCGATTGATAGGCTGGCCGACTTGATCCATCCCAAACAGAAACTTGGCACAGAACTCGCGCTGGGTCTGTTGCTTCTCGCAGCCACCTGCGGGTTCTTCGTCTTTGTGTTCTCGCGCCTGCGCTATCAATGGAGTTGGGCCGGTATGGCAGAGTACAGCGGTCAGTTGTTTCAGGGATGGCTGGTCACGCTGGGGATCTCACTGGGAGCATTGGTAGTCAGTGCTTTGCTTGGCGTTCTACTGATGATCGGCCAGCGTACCCCGTTCGCCTCGGTGCGGGGATTTACCACCTGCTACGTCGAATTGATTCGCGGCACACCACTGCTGGTGCAGTTGATGATTGGCTACTATGTGGTGTCAAACGCGCTCGGTCTCGACAACAAGATCTGGATAGGCATTTTCCTATTGTCGCTCTTTTCCAGCGCCTACATCTGCGAAATCCTGCGCGGCGGAATCGAGAGCGTCGGCAAGGAGCAGATTGAGAGTGCTCGCGCGGTCGGTTTCAATCGAGCTCAGATTTATCGCTACGTGATCGTACCGCAGGCGCTGCGACGGGTATTACCAGCTCTCACCGGACAATTCGTCAACCTCGTCAAAGATTCGTCGCTACTCTCGGTGCTTGGCATTGAAGAATTCACCCAGGAGGTAAGGATGGCGAATGCCAGCAACTACACGGCGCTTGAAGGGTATCTACCCCTCGCAGTCGGCTACCTGATCCTAACAATCCCCATTTCGTTTCTCGCCCGGCGGCTGGAGCGGCGCATGACAGAGGAGGTCTAACCAAACGATGAAGGTGCAATTGTCAGGAGTCTCCAAGGCCTTCGGCGCACAGCATGCGCTCCGAGGAATCGATCTCGAACTGGATCAATCAGTACAATGCCTCGTGCTCATTGGGCCTTCCGGTGGTGGCAAATCGACGCTGCTGCGGGTGCTTGGCGGTCTGGAGTCGCCAGATACAGGCACGGTGAGTATCAATGGTGAGCCACTCGCTTTTGACCAGGCGTCGCTGCTCTGCCACCGGCGGCGCAACGGCTTTCTGTTCCAGTCATTCAACTTGTTTCCTCACCTCACTGCGGTGGAAAACGTCGCCCTGCCGCTAGAGAAAGTGCACGGGGTTGTGCGCGATGAATCCGTTAGCAAGGCGCAAGCAGCGCTTGAGCGTTTCGGCCTGCGGGAACACGGCCACAAACGTCCGTCCCAACTTTCCGGTGGCCAGCAACAACGCGTTGGTCTCGCCCGTGCCGTTGCCCACGAACCCCGCCTGCTTATCCTCGACGAGCCGACCTCCGCCCTCGATCCGGAAATGACTGCTGAGGTTCTCGACTTCATCGACGAACTGCGCCGGGGTGGCCAGGAAATAATCCTGTCCACCCATGAGATGGGATTCGCCCGCGCGGCTGCGGATGAAGTCGTCTTCCTGGCAGATGGTAAACTGGTCGAGAGTGGCTCGGCAGAGCAATTGTTTGGGGACGCCAGGGACAACAATGTACAGCGTTTCCTCTCCCGAGTGATGCGCTGGTGAACCGCGCCGGGGAGCGAATTCAGGCCCAATGTCACTGAGTTAGGTTAAAGCTAGTTTATGTGATCGGTTTAAATTAGTTGTTTGAAATCAAGATTTGTTTGATTACTTCGATCCAGTCAGTGATTTTTCCGGGTTGAACAACATCTTCATGAGAGGTAGAGCCTGCGAGTTCGTGAATGATGCAGCTGCCGTCTATCATAGGTGCAAAGTATGCTTGAGCTCCCTCCAAGTAACCCTTACCGCCTGCCAGGTGGGCGTCGCCATTGATTGGCTTGATCGAATAGGAAAGAACATTGCGCTAAAGATCTGGAGCATAGTAGTGCCAGCGTTGTTCGGGTGTTGCCTTTCCTTGCTCCAATTTGGCTTTAACACGGCGTCTCTCAAGTCGTGCGGTCAGGGTTGCCAATCTAAATCGTACGGAGGAATCGACAAACTCTGTTAGGTTACGCGCAAAGGCAATGAAGCCTCCATTACTTTGCGATCGAAGTGTCTTGATGCGTTTTAGAAAACGGTCGGATAGCGCTCGGTCGCTCTTTGCGAATCCAAGGGGAAACGATGGCTCGACCATAACGAGATCTACATGGACGTCGGTGTGGGCGCGTAGGCGGCGAACCAGTTCATAGCCGAGCAGACCACCGTGCGAATAACCGACTAGAATCAAAGGTTGATTCGAGACTCCTGAGAGGATCTCCTTTTCGTAAGCCGTAGCCTGGTCTTCGACGCTCAAATTCCGAAAGGTGCTCGTATCCATGCCATCCCGTTTTAACCAGTAGATAGCGATGTCTTCGGGAAGGTGATCGATAAGTAGGTGGGCGTGTATAGAGATGGAAATTACCGCCGCACCCGATCCAGAACGAATTGGCTCGAGATAAAGATCTTTCTGGGAAGTGGGTTCTAAGGAGATGTTCAAGCGTGTTGCCAAGCCAGAGATCGTAGGAAGGTCAAAGACATCGGAGACCTTGATAGTTGCTTGAAGCTGGGACCTCACCTTTTCCACCATATTGAGAACGAGCAGAGAATGGCCCCCAAGATTGAAGAAATTGTCGTGAATGCCGATCTTGTCGACGCCTAGCAAATGACGCCAAACTGCGGCCAATTGCTCCTCATCCTGTTGGGGGACCTTATTGCACCTCCGTTACTTGGGTAGTTGCCCGGTTGATCTGCCAGAATGCAGGTTTCAATGTGGGAAGGCACCACGCCTTAGAAGCCCAACTCCGTATTCGGATCTCTCCCCATGTGACGATCCCATGCAGCGGAGGCTCGCTCATCCTCCCAATAGGCCATCTTCTCCCAACGTCTGCCACGGGAATCCGCGCGCTTAGACATCTTGTCGAGGCGTCGATCTTGGCGATCTTCTCGACGATCTAACCGATTATCGAGACGCTCGTAGAAGCACAATGACTCAGAAGTAACGGGAAGAGTAACAGGACAGTTGATCGAAGCTTGATGTTCATGGGAAGGGACGAAGGCGTAATTTGATCATTCTTAGTAGGTCGATCCCTATCATCGTTTCGCCAGCTTGGCTACTCGATCATAGATCTCGCCCAAGCCTGGGTTGGCTGGCCGCCCTGGACAAGTCCCGTGCTTGCCCAGAAAACCATCTAGCAATTCCACGACGTCGTTGATTAGTACCTGATTCTGGTTATCGGAATCCACAAGCGAGACGTCGAGCTTTCGCTCTAGCCACAACAGCAATTCACTATCAAGGCGTTTCGGGGGCTTGTTCTCCATTCGCCAGAGCTTGTTCTGCGATGTCGGAAAGCCACTCTGCCACAGTTCATGAGACAGCTCCTCTAATGTCAGGCCCTTTCGCTCACGAGCTTCCCGAATCTTCCGGCTCAGAGCCTCAAGATCAATATTATCGTGCTTTCGGGCCATCAAGCGTCTCAAGCAGGGCTTGGGTTAGAGTTTCATCAAGCAAGGTTCCATTCTTCCAGGCTTCTTCGAACGCTGTAGCAAATAAAGCCACGGTGGGATCATCAGGCCGGTTGCGGAACACGCGCGCTTTGTGAGAAAAGCTATCCGTCCCGTCAGCAATGTCAGGGCGCTCGATGATCACATCCATGCGTTCACCACGATTATCTGCACGATAGGAGTGCGACCATCGGCCTGGACTCATATACGGAGCCCTTGCGCCGGTAATGGATTCCGCCATCAATCTAACCTTAAAACGTTCGCCTAATTGTTGATTCAAATGGACGAGCACTGCTGCCGAATGCCAGCATCTTGCCCGAAACTCCCAGAGTTCCTCATCGAAGGCCTTGGCCAAATCAACAAACGCTTTATTGTTAGGATGATCATGGTTTCCTACTCGAGGATCCAATCCAACCACACGGATGATGCCACCACGCTGCATCACCTCTTCAATCTCTTTCCGAAATGCCCGTCCACCAAAGTGAATCGATGTCATCGATAGCACATCAACGCGGTCGTAGTGCGCATTCGGAAAAGAAAGCAACACGTCTGGCACTCGAGCCGCTCGATCGACTGGATGCTCTCCACCAAAGTTCTCCACACGCCAACGGGAGAAGGACTCATTAAAGTGCTCAAGCCCATTCAGTTGGGTAAAGTAGAACAGAATGGTTCCAAACGTCAACGCGATGACTGTCAGTGACGCCTTTGGGTAGTCCTGCAAGACGGCAATGGCCTTCAGCCACTGCTTGCGTGGCCAGGAAACACTCAGATGTCCGGTTTGAGGGGCCTGATTCATGGTAAACGGATAAGGCGATTCATTGCCATCACCATAATGTAGATCCGCGATTCATTGGGCAAATAGTTTCTTTTTTAGAATCCGAAACGGAATTCAAGCCCTTACTCCTCCGTTTTCTAGTAAAAATAGACAATTTCTGTTGCAACTTCGTTTTTATATTCTATTTTAGATTACAAACAAACGAAGCCCATGACCGCATCAACGACACCAAATCCATCTTTAGGCCCTTACTACAAATCGATCAGCCGCCATGCCTTACTCACTCGCGACGAAGAGAAGGAACTCGGCCATCGCGTGCAAGCTGGAGACCAAGAAGCACGGGCGCGTCTGATCGAATCGAACCTTCGACTAGTCGCCAAGATCGCTCAAGACTTTGCCTATAGCGAGCTTACCACGGAGGTCCTCATTTCAGAAGGTAACATTGGTCTCATGACAGCCGCTGAGCGGTTCGATCCCGAGAACGGAGCGAAGTTCAGCACCTACGCGGCTTGGTGGATCAAACAGCACATGCGAAACGCGATCCGCAATCAAGTCCGTACCGTCCGCTTGCCATCTCATATCCAGACACGAGCGTGGAACCTTCACAAGGAAACAGCAAGGCTCCAAATGGACTTGGGAAGGGACCCAACGAACGACGAACTCGCTGCCGCGCTTGAACTTACCAGGGAGCAATTGGATTTGGTTAAACAATCCGTACAGCCAATCACGCACTTGGATGCCACCGTTGGAGAAGCCGAAAACGGCCGCACCTTCGGCGAGACCATCGCAGATGAATCGGCAGTTCTTCCGGACGAGGTCGCGAGTAGCCACGAAGACATCCATCGTGTCCGACAGCTGCTAAAAGACCTTCCCGAGCGGGAACGGCGTATTCTCAATGCGCGCTTTGGTATCGATCAAGAAGATCCTGACACGCTAAGCAAGGTTGGGAAAAAACTTGGAGTTTCGCGAGAGCGCATCCGGCAACTCCAAAAAAGCGCGCTAACGCAATTGCGTATTGCGATGGAGGAGTCCGAGCCTCTTCCTATGTCAGCTTAGAGCTCCCCCTCACCCCCCTCAACCCCAACCAGGCTGTCCCGACTGAACACCTCACCCCCAAAGTTCAGCTCGGGGCAGCCCAGTTTTCACCCAGTTCGAAAAGATTGATTCATCGACTTCTCCCGCCGTTTCCCCATACTCATCACGCCTCTAATTCGAAGGCTCGCGCCCCTATGAGTTCCCCCAAACCTTGAAGAAGAAGCTCCAGTCGCCGATTAATGCGTCTCTTTCTTAGCGGGCTCTTAGGTCTCATGGTGCTCGCAACAAAATGTGGACTTTCGGCACCGTATCCGTCGACGGCCCCTTCACAAGCGAGGACGGAAACTTGGCACTCAGGACCGTATGATTACTGCTGACGGGCGTCGTCGTGACCCTGAGTAAGGGAAGGGCTGGAACAAACGTACTTTAGATTAGTTAGGTTGCTTAGCAATGGTTCTCGCTCCCTAGTACTTTATAAAGCCCTTCAATAATCGAGATTGGCAACAGGATTGGAGAAAGACTGGCAGGGCAGATATCGATCGCGATACAGTGGCGTTTCGAAACTTTCAAAATTTCGACTACCTCGCAGATCATACGATTGTAGAGAGCCGGGAATCGCGAACGGTCCACCCCTCGAAATTACGAGGACTCGATTACGTTAACGATGCCCTCGGAGGCGATCTCACGGCCCACCCCATGCTCTCTTTTGACTTCGGGAGCAAAAGCCACGTCGTCCTATCGATCGAGACGCGAAGGGAAAAAGGGAAACTTTCTCGGAGATTGGCGGACTGTATAATATGTTCGATCTGCCATATCTCTTTGGCAACGAGCGGGATCTTATTTGATACACTAACAATGTTCTATATTAGCCCGTGGATCTATATCGCTCTAAGCTTGCGAAAGAACGAATGACTGCCATGTTTCTTGAGTCCGTCTAAGTTCTCAACGAACTCAACCAAAGTCCGGGCTGGTACAACGTCTTTTCGGCGAACTGTTCCAAGCCGAAAGACGGCTGCGCTTCGATTACTGAATGCTCGCCAATGGCAGGCTAG
>JAACDM010000601.1 GCA_009936795.1 Verrucomicrobiaceae bacterium
AGAATCCGGCTCGCCCTGCGCTTGTGCGTAAACCGGCGAGTAGCCGAGCGCATTCCAATTCCAAGACCATGGACACGCCACCGATCACCCCTGATTCGCGCCCGCCCTCGAAGGAATTGCGGCGGCTCGTTGATGGGTTTCTACTCAACAAACTTACGCGTGGAGAGTTCTCCCGCCTCGAGGAATTGCTCGAGAGCGACCCGGCCGCTCGCGCTTACTATCTCGAGATTGCTGGCAATGAAGCCTTGTTGCCCTACGTGCTCCGTGAAGAGGGGGCGGCTTCTCCGTCATCTCGATTAAATAGGCGCCAACCCACGAAGGTTCGAAGCCTTGCTGTGCCAGTGGGCATCGCTGCGGCAGCCGCGATTGTCGTGGGGCTTTGGCTCTGGCAAGGAAGAGAGCAACCACCGGTGGGCCTTCCGGATTCTGTGAGTGTTCTTCCGGTCTCCATCACGGGCGACTTCGGCGTCACCTGGGCTCAGGGTTTGGCGGAGCAAGAAGTAGGCGATATCCTTGCCAGCAAGACGGCTGCGATCGAAGCCGGTCTACTCGAACTGCAGTATCAAAACGGCGTAACTCTCCTGATTGAAGGGCCGGCGCACTATCACATCACCGGTCCGAATAGTGGTTGGCTCGACTACGGAAATCTCGTCGCCAACGTTCCTCCCGGTGCCGAAGGATTCAGCGTTGAGTACGCTGGCGATCGTCTTGTCGATCACGGGACGAAATTTGGAGTTCGCGTACCGCGCGGTGGCGCACCAGCTGAGGTCGCTGTCTTTCGCGGTGAGGTCGAAGTGTTCCCCGGGGACGGTGAGCGCTCGGCGCACCTTTTCAGCGACCATGCGGTGCGTCGTTCCGATTCGGAGGCGACCGGATTGGAGTCGATCCCGCTCGACCGCACGCTTTACGCCCGCGAACTGCCGTCGCGTGAGTTGCCTTGGAAAATGCCGCTGATTCCTCGCGGGGAGAAGACGTCGTTCGAGTTTGATGTTAGCGGTCTCGTCCGCACGGCAGGCGAGTATCGGTTGATGTTCAAATGGATGCGAGGCAGCCAGGGGATTCACGTCGATAATCTAGAACTGCGTCTCGATGGTCGATTGATCTCAGAGGATCGTCACCGCGGCCAAACTGGGCCAGTCCGCTTCTTCTTCGCAGACGGGACAACTGAGGTGGATGAAAGCATGGATCGATGGACCAGAGCTGCCTACGCCACAAAGATTGGCCACTTCACCTCTGACAATGTCTTTACGCTGCAGATCCCTGACGACTCCTATGGCCGCGGGCACTGGACCGTGCATGCCACCGCTCGGAGCCATGTTCCAGCTGACTCCGTGCCGCCACCCGACGAGATGTCGGATAGTGAGGGTATCCTTCTCGTCGAAGAGGGGCTGGCAAACGACGCGACCGCGGAAGATTTCCTGGGCCGCTGGGACTACTGGCACGATGGCCACCTCTATGCGCGTGAACTGTTCGCTGACGGTAGCGCTATCTTGAGCTACGATGGCGAAGCCATCAGGCGGCCGACGTGGAAAGTAGAGAAAGGCGTCTTGATGATCCCCTTTCCAGACGTCGACCTCACCGAAAAGCACCTCCTCCGCGATCGTGAAACATTGATCTTCATCGATCGCCCTTATCGCAATGCTAGAAAAGTCAGCGCAGAGTAAATTGTTTGGGGAAGGACCAAGGCGCATGATGAGATTTCGTTTCTTAGTGATCGTGCTAATAGCCCATGCCGCGAATCTTCGCGCCGAGGAGACGGATGACACGAGCTTTCGAGACACCGTTCTCCCGTTCCTAAATAGCTACTGCATCGATTGCCACAGCGGCGACAAGCCAAAGGCCAAGTTCGATCTCTCGGGCTATGTTGATCTAGCAGCCGTCGTAGGCGACCCAGGTCATTGGGAGCTTGTGCTAGAGCGGATGAAATCTGGCGAGATGCCTCCGGAAGACGAGAAGCAGCCGTCGTCGCAAGAGCAGAACGAAATCATCGCGTGGATTGAAACGTTGCACCGAGAGGAGGCCGAACGAAATGCTGGCGATCCTGGGATCGTTCTTGCGCGCCGACTCAGCAATGCTGAGTACGACTACACGATCCGCGATCTCACCGGCGTGGACCTGCGTCCAACGCGTGAGTTTCCAATCGATCCGGCCAACGAAGCGGGCTTCGACAATTC
>JAACDM010000602.1 GCA_009936795.1 Verrucomicrobiaceae bacterium
CGAACGACAACGTTGTTTAGAGAATGACAAAACCTAGTCGCACTTTGCTATCATGCTATCCGCTCTTCCTGACATATCCCTTTACCAGCGCTGGCTCTTGGTTTCTACAGCCAGGATCGCGGCTTTATGCACACTATCAACGACGTTGATAGCGGCAGCACCACAACGGGCCTTCCTTGAAAACCATTGCTACGACTGCCACGGCGAGGGCGTTCAGAAAGGCGGCGTGAACTTCGCCGCGCTCAAAGATGATCTTGCTGACCCAGCCGCGTTCAGTCTCTGGGAACGCGTCCATGACCGGCTCGCCACTGCCGAGATGCCACCTCCAGACGTAGCCGTTGTCCCGTAGTACCTCAGCGATGGTGACTTCATGAGGTCTGAGGTAGTGTCCATGGTTGGGGACGTTGACGCGGAAAGCGTGGCGGCCAGTAATCACGGCAGCGCGGGTGGGTGAGCACACAGGCGAGCTGGCGTAGAAGCGATTGAAGACCACGCCAGTCTTAGCAATGGCGTCGAGATGCGGCGTCTTGACGAAGGGGTGCCCGGTGTAACCACAGTCGCCGTAGCCGTGGTCATCTGCCATGACGAGAACGATGTTGGGTCTCTCCGAAGCGCCGGATTGTGAAAACACCTTCGGGCTGAAGGAAATTAGAAGGCTGAAAACGCTAACCGCTACGAAATCTCTCATGGTCTGTTAGCAAATGATAGTCGTTTGACATTCTTAAGTTGAGACCGCTTTCGACGTTCCTCTAAGTCGTCCTACTGGACTGCCTAACGCGCAGAGTTGACTGCACGAATCGATCTCGCCAGCACGCCCAACACTGACTGACCTGAACCTCGGCACTTGAGCGAATCCTCATCGATCGCACCAGCGAACCACCCGCACGTTTGGAGGTTCGTCATGACCACACAACTCAGCGGACGAGCGATGGCATCGAAAGCTTCGGATTCACCTAACAAGGCTTCACCAATCAGGATGGCGGCCCGCCGCAAGCGCGGGTCCTCGTCCTTAACCACGTGGCGAAGCAGTCTGAAATCAGCTCGGCCCATGCCTTCAAGCACCCAGAGGGCATGAAGCCGTCCCAACCGATTCTCTCCAAACCGGGCGATGGCGGTAAGATGTGCAACCACGGATTCGCGATCCGCGCGAAGAATGATCTCTCGCTGGGCCGTGTCGCGCCACCAGCCAAAGGGACTTTCCAAATGTCGCAGCAAGGCGATGGTGGATTCCTCGCTCATCGGCGGGATCGCCTCTTTGCCACGCTGCTCGAAGTCCTCGTGCCGAATGCGCCAGATGCGGCCATGCTGGTTGTTATCGTCCAATCCATTGGCCACGATGTTTTCCCTAATGTAGAGGCATCCGTCAGAGCCCTCGGCGCTGTTGACGAAACGGCAATTGATGTCCGAGCTCCTTAAAAATTCGTGGCCTTCGGGTTCGGCTTTGCTAAGGCGAATCATGGCGCCGTCCTTCGACACCTGTGCGCGGCGCACAACGTGAATCGTGGGATCGCAGATCAAATAATTGCCCCAGCTGGATGTGGGGAATTTGTCAGAGCGATAAATGCTTTGCCCACAAGCAGAGGTGAAGCTTCGGTCAGCGCTAGTTGTCCCACCACGATCATTGAAAACGCAGTTACTGTGGGCTAACATGAACCCAGGCTCGTAGTGTCCTGGTAGCATGACAGCCACTGGCGGCACGTGAGAGGCGATCTTGCGCGGAATTTCCCAGTAGCGTGGATGAACGTAGGCATTGATGAGAGGATCGGAGTTGGTCGACCAGAAGAGATCTCCGACGTCGTCATGGGCAAGTCCCCATTGCGTCCAATGCCCGGGCTGTTTCTCTGCCGTCCATTCACCTACGGTGAAGAGGTAACACTCTATGTTGTAGGTCAAGTAGATGTGATTATCGAGGTTCCACATCAGTCCCGAATCCTGGTGTTCGACCGATTTGTCCAGGCTATTGCGGCTGTATGGGCCGCGCTTGTAGAGCACCTTCTCTTCATCAGCGACGCCAACTCCGTCGGTATC
>JAACDM010000603.1 GCA_009936795.1 Verrucomicrobiaceae bacterium
GTCACGGTCGACATCTACGAAGCGGGCGCTCATAGCTTAAATTCTAGCATCAACCGCAACTTGGTAAAGTCCGACAGACTCCTAGAAGTCGGCTTTGGCGGAAAGCAATCCGCCATAGTGGTGGAAATGATCGCAGAGCTTCGCCACTTGGAGCACAAGAACGACGCGATTCTAACATCGATCAACCGGGCATTGTTCAAGATGGAGGATGAGATGAAGCCCATGGATGTCGTGTTCTGGTATCGCGCCTTTGAGCTACTTGGGCGTATTTCTAACAAAGCCGAAAACGTCGGCGATCGCGTACTCTTGGTCATTTCCAAATAAGACGCTCTCACACATCCACCACACTCTATCAGATGGATATTATTGCCAACTACGGATGGATCTTCATCACGCTCGCTGTTTGTTTCGGATTCTTCATGACCTGGGGCATCGGCGCAAATGATGTCGCCAATGCCATGGGGACATCAGTCGGGTCTGGGGCCATTACGGTCAAACAAGCGATTATCATCGCCGCTGTGTTCGAATTCGCCGGCGCCTTCTTGGCTGGAGGGAATGTTACCGACACGATTAGAAAAGGCATCGTGGATCCCGCGATGTTTACCGATCAACCTCAGCTCCTGGTCTACGGCATGCTAGCGGCTTTGTTAGCGGCAGCAATCTGGCTTTTTGTCGCCACAACCAAAGGATGGCCAGTTTCCACGACACATACCATCGTCGGCGCTTTGGTTGGGTTTGCCGTTGCAGGCGCTGGTGCAAATTCGGTCGCCTGGGGCGTCGTTGGAAAAATTGTTGCAAGCTGGCTTGTCTCTCCACTCCTTGGCGGAACGATCTCTTTTGTGCTCATGATTAGTATTCAAAGACTGATCCTCAATGCTGATGATCCTTTCAAAGCCGCCAAAGCTTGGGGACCGTTTTATGTGTTACTTGTTGGCTTCGTGGTCGCCCTAGTGACGATGTTCAAAGGTCTAAAGCACCTCAAGCTTGAACTCAGTACTCCCATGAGCTTTGCCGCAGCCGCAGTAATCGGTATTCTGATTGCAGCGATCGGCAAGATTCTAATCATTCGAGTTAAGCAATTACCTGGCGAAGATGATGATTTTCAGTTTACCAGCGTGGAAAAGGTATTTACCCCCATGATGATCTTCACCGCATGTGCCATGGCATTCGCCCATGGATCTAACGATGTTGCCAACGGCATTGGCCCGCTAGCAGCAGTTGTTAGTATCGTACAAGCGAATGGCGAGATTGCGGCGAAAGCAGGCTTGCCACTCTGGGTCCTCATTGTTGGCGGCGCTGGCATCGTCTTAGGACTGGCGACCTATGGTTACAAGGTCATGCAAACTATTGGAACAAGGATCACGGAGCTCACTCCTTCACGTGGCTACTGCGCTACGATGGCCGCAGCCGTTACCGTGGTCATCGCCTCTAAGCTCAAGCTTCCTGTTTCTACCACGCACATCGCCGTCGGCGCTGTCATGGGCGTTGGGCTTGCTCGTGGCATGGGAGCGTTAGACCTTAGAGTCCTTCTCAACATTGTCGTATCTTGGATCATCACCCTGCCTGCCGGCGGCCTTCTCGCTATTCTGTTCTTCTACATACTCAAGGCCTGCTTCTAGTTTTCGGCTACCGCTCCAATGCGCCTTTGCACTTGCCATAATGGCCCGTAGCTCCCAGCAAAGCAACGCTCTCAAATTCTTATAGGAATACTCTCAAAGACAGCGCGACTTCGCCGGACTTTACGGCCAGTAGCGCAGTTTGGAACTAAATGGTGCGGAAATAAGCCGGGGTTAGGAGGATGAATGACTCCCATGGTCGCGTAGCGATCGGTCATGTTAGCCGGGCGTTTCAACGCCCGCAAGCCATCGATCGAACGGTAGCGTCCCGGAGGGGCCGCTCATTCCGAGGGCGCCCAATCCCATGAACGGTCGCTACATGACACTGAAACATCCCAATCGATGACCGGGCGTTGAAACGCCCAGTTGGCACGATGAATCGCACCGCAACAATTCCGACGGAAAGTCTCACATTCATCGAAATAATACCTATTTCCCCGCCATTCAGTTTCGGGCTGCCCCTAACCCAGCCAGCCCTAAGCGTACTTCGCTGGCATCTTGCCAAAGGCCTTCTCTGGTTTGCAAAGAAGGCGAGGGCAGTTCGCCGCTCGAAAGCACTTTCGGCAAATGAATTGGGGATCACGGATACACGCCTCAATCAACGCTCGATCTCGTTTGAGAGAACGCTTCTTCTTGAAATCACATAGAGTCGTGGCCATGTCGTTGCAATTGAGACTCAATCGCAATTAGATCAAGAGACAATCTTGACCTCTTTCAGGAACACATAGGCCTCGCCATTCGTGTCAGTTTGTTTACATCGAGCTGCATGAGACCGAGATCAAACTCGCGGGTGGCTCAATTCATAAATCGTTGGCTATCAGCGATTTCCATCTATTACCTTTCGCCTACAAATTCCTTGTTGCGATTGAGTCTCAATTGCATTAACTCTTTGTTGCGATTGAGTCTCAATTGCATATCAAACACAAAACCATGTTTCAACTGTCCAAATTCATTCAAGCCGCTGCTCTATTTGCCTCTGCCTCACTGCCCACCCTTGGGCAGGAAACTTCTGCTAACACCGAACCGAATCTTCTGCTCGATGCCGGCAACGCCGTTCTCGAACCAATGACTGTCATTGGTAGCAAGGAAGACACGGTAGAACTGCAAGGTTCCGGTTACTATGTGGACTCCGAAGAAATCCGCACCCAGAACTATTCCAATGTGAATCGCATCCTCGCTAAGGTTCCTGGAGTGTATGTACGAGAGGAAGACGGTTCAGGAAACTTTCCTAACATCTCCCTGCGTGGTGCAGACGGAACACGTTCTGAGAAAACTACCGTAATGGAAGATGGTATTCTCAGTGCACCGGCAACCTACTCCGCTCCTGGTGCCTACTACTCTCCACGCGCTGGGCGTATGAGTGGCATCGAAGTGCTCAAGGGATCGAGCCAGATCAAGTACGGCCCACACACAACCGGCGGGGTGATCAATTACCTCTCGACACCTATCCCAGAGGAAAGCCATTTCTACGGACGCTACACCTACGGCACAGACAACACGATGTTAGGCCATTTCCACTATGGCAACACCGTCGACACAGATGCCGGGAAGTTCGGCTACCTGTTCGAGCTCTTTGCGAACACCACTGACGGCTTTCGCGGGATTCAGAAGGGCACCGGCTACACCGGTTCTGACAACACTGGTTTTGAGGTCTATGAGCCCATGGTCAAGCTGTCCTGGGAACCGAACACGGCACTGCCACAGCGTTTCGAGTTCAAGTACGGCTACACCGATCTCGATGCCGATGAGACTTACACCGGACTGACCGAGAGCGACGTCAGCCGTCACCCAGATTGGCGCTATGCGGCCACTCGATTTGACAACATTCAGACCAAACATCACCGCACCTATCTGAAGTACGTTGTCGAACCGACCGATAACCTGCGTATCGAAGCCGCTGGTTACTACAATGAGTTCTCACGCAACTGGTACAAATTGGACGGGGCGAGCGGCGACACCTTCTCAAACGTCCGCTCGGCCTTGCTAGACCCAGCCGGTCAAGCATTCCTTCGAGGACGCGGCGCAGGCACAGGCCGTGTGCGAGCCAACAACCGAGACTACGAACAGTACGGGTTCCAAGTTGCTGGTGACTACGCCTTCGAATCAGGTTCATTGGAGCACGAAATAAACTTCGGCGCCCGCGTTCACATGGACGAAATTCGTCGGTTCCAACGCGATGATCGCTTTGTTCAAGATGATACAGGGCAAGTAGTTGATTTCATTACCGGTGAAGAAGGCAGCGGCGGCAATCGCTTCCAAGAATCCACCGCCATCGCCCTCTGGCTACAAGACGATATTACGTTAGGTTCCCTCACCGTCACGCCAGGAGTTCGATTCGAAACGATCGATCAAGACTACACCGACTACGCCAGTGACTCCACGAATACGCAGACTGGCAACGATGGTGACACGATTGACTTCGTCGCCCCTGGAGTAAGTTTCAGTCTCGACCTCACCGAGACGGAGCAGCTCTTTGGCGGCGTTTTCAAAGGTGTGTCTGTGCCAGGCCCTCGTTCGTCTGTGCGAAGTGGCGTCGACCTTGAGGAGTCCATTGGCTATGAGCTAGGGTCGCGCACGCAGAAAGACAACGGCCTCTTTGGTGAATTCGTCTGGTTCTACACCGATTTCGATAATCTGATCGGAACAGATTCCGGTTTTGGAGAGAACAACACGGAGACCAATGCCGGCGAGGCTACGGTCTGGGGACTCGAAGGTTCGCTGCGCTACGATCCACTCGAGAGCAGCGCCTACGATCTTTCCATGCCCATGTATGTCAGCGCCACGTGGACCAATGCAGAATTTGATTCCGACCTCGCCAGTGGTGGTGGAGACGGCATCTATGCCGGCGCCAATAGCGGTTCCGAGATTCCCTACATCCCAGAGTTTCAGCTCGCCGTGGGCGTCGGACTGCAGACGGAGACATGGGGAGCCAACCTTGATCTCACCTACCAGACAGAAACCTTTGGCACCGCACAGAACCTCGATGATCCCGTCAACACAGCACGTGAAGGCAAGATCGACGATCTCCTCTTACTCGACCTCTCGGCGTTCTATCAGGTTAACGAGAACTTCAAACTGATTGGCGGAGTCTCCAACCTCACAGATGAGCGTGGCATCGTCTCTCGCGTCCCCCGAGGCCCACGCACGAATCAAGGCCGCGCCTTCTGGTTCGGCGCTGAATTCGATTATTGATGGACTACTTGACGAAATACCTAGAACACAACGCGGCACTTGGAAACGAGTGCCGCGTTACTTTTATTGTAGCGCAACTTTCCGAAGTTGCGTCACTTCGCTGCCCAAGGTTTTACCTCTTGGCGCTGCTCACCAAGCCCCTCAATGCCTAACGTCACCACCTCACCACCTTTGAGGAAGACTGGCGGATCGAGACCGATTCCCACACCAGCCGGCGTCCCTGTCGATATCACGTCCCCAGGCAGAAGCGTCATAAACTGACTCAGCTCTGACACAATGGTTGGCACATCAAAGATGAGGTCATTCGTGTTACTATCCTGCCGAAGTTCATCATCCACCTTCAGCCAAAGTCTGAGCTTATGCACGTCAGCGATCTCATCCTTGGTCGCAATGAATGGTCCCAATGGCGCAAAGGTATCGCAGCTCTTGCCCTTCACCCATTGGCCTCCACGCTCAATCTGAAATTCGCGCTCGCTGTAATCATTGTGCAGCGCATAGCCCGCCACGTGATCAAGAGCGTTCTCCTTTGAGACATAAGAGGCCTTCTTTCCAATCACCACGGCAAGTTCGACTTCCCAATCCGTCTTCTCACTGTTCTTGGGAATGGTGAGACCGTCGTTAGGTCCCACCATCGCTGAGGTCGCCTTAAAGAAGACGACCGGCTCTTTCGGCACGTCCATGCCAGACTCTGCCGCGTGCGCCGCATAGTTCAGACCGATGCAAATCAACTTGCTCGGGCGGCACAGCGGAGATCCCAAACGTGTCTCGTCCGAAACTGAAGGCGCACTTCCAGCATTCTCTCCGGCCCAAGCGGCCAGACGTTCGAGTCCGTCGCCTCCGAAGAAAGCTTCGTCATAGACTTGGCCAAATCCACTAGCGTCGATGCGTTTCCCGGCAGCCAACTGTAGGCCGGGCTTCTCTTGTCCTGGTGCTCCAAAGCGAATGAGTTTCATGATAGTCTTAAGTAGTCTTACTTTGTTAGATCTCTATTTGATATAGCTCGGGCATCCTGCTCGAGTCGCGGCCTGGAAAACCGCGCTACGGCAAGAAGCGCCTGTTCAGTGATAATTAGCGCAGCAACGTGCAACCTCCGTCAATATCGTAAGCACTCCCAGTAATAAAGGCAGCTTCATCCGAACAAAGGTACACGGCGAGTCCCGCGATCTCTTCCGGTTTGCCCATGCGCCCGATGGGCTGATACTTTGAAAGCTTATCAAACACCGCCTCCTCTTCCCCAGGATAGTTCTTCTTGATGAAGCCATCGACAAACGGTGTGTGGACACGGCCCGGGCAGATGCAATTGCATCGAATTCCCTTCTCCACATAATCACGCGCCACGGATAAGGTCATCGTTAGAACCGCCCCCTTACTCATCGAGTAGGCAAAGCGATCCTGAATCCCCAAAGTCGACGCAATCGAAGCCATATTAAGGATCACCCCTTGCCCCCCCTCAATCATTCCATCAATCGCCGCCCGCATACAGTGATAGACGCCCTTCACGTTCACCCCATAAATCCGATCCAAGTCCTCAGATGTCGTGGTCTCAAGATTGCCGACATGAGCAATGCCAGCATTATTCACCAGCACATCAACCGGGCCGCGTTCAGACGCCGACTTGTCGAACGCTCCTTTAACCGAGGCTTCATCGGCCACATCCACGATCACCACATGCCCAGAGCCGCCAGCCCCAGAAATCAAGCCACGCGTCGCTTCCGCCGCATCCGCATCGCGTTCGAGGATCTCCACCACTGCGCCCTCTGCAGCAAAGCGCACGGCGATCGCCTGCCCGATTCCAGAACCAGCGCCCGTGATAGCCACATGCTTATTCTCTAGTCGTAGTCCGCTCATGAGCGCCTTCGCTACCAAGCGTCCGCAGGATCGTCAAGATCCAGACACAACTTTGCAGGGGCAGGCGCTCGAGAATTAGCCTTTCTAAACGACTACGTTCCGTCAGTTTAGCTTCAAACCCTCTTTCTGATTCATGACCACCCGAAGATATCCAATTCCTCGCCCGGCCTCTGCTTCACATCCGCTGCTTCGTAGTCTGTGAGAATACCCCCGCTCGCCCAATGCTGTAGGTCCGTACTTGTCTCCGCATCTTAGGGGATATCCGTGCGTGCTAACTCTCCCGTAGGCTACTCGTAGGAAATCGCTAAAAAGCGTTCCGCTCCTCTTCCCACGACATGAGGACCTGGCAGAAGCTCGACATCCGAAACGAGTGGGTTCATAGCAAAGGCATACTCTTGCAGATTCGTCAACAGCTCGAAAGGTTCCCGTCAAGAGAATGCCATCGTCTATATTCGTAAGTTCGGCGTTGCTATTTCGAGTCACCATGCACAATGCAAAGCTTCGATCACGCCGGTCTCCCCGTTGAAGAACTTGCTACCCCCGAACCACAGGTTAAACGGTCTCTAACTGGCCAAAACCCGGATTCTCTGGCAGCGTGGCAGGTGCGAGGGCCTAGGAAACTTCTAAACCATCAAACTCTTCTTCTCGCATCATCGCTGTGTGAGGAGGGTCAACAATCGATGTTCCCAGGTCGCGATTCTCCACTTTCGTCGTGAAATTGGGTAGCACCTTCGTCAAACTATCCATGGCCAAGCGTGGTAGGTAGAAGGGCCTTGAAACATCGTTAGGAATCCTCTCAACGATTGTGATCGCTTCGCGAAAGCCTGCGTATCGAGATACCATCAGGTGATGGTTGCGCCGAGGCCACAGCTATATCTAACACTTGCAATCCCCCAGGAATCCTATTCAGAACAAAGCGTCCATTCTGTAGCGGTGACCGCAGAGACACCCGTATCTACCAGCGAAACTACCGCACTAACAATAGCTTTATTTCCGCCGCCCACCGCATTGGTCGTATCCAACAAGACGCCTGACAACGAAGTTTCTCCATCCAGGGATGGTTCTTGCACGGAAATCGTAAGCGGCAGCCGTCCACTCACCTGGCCGTTGAAGGCCAGGTGAGTGAAGCTCGTGTTGCCAACATGACTCAAGGACGACCTCCACAAGAACTCGCCGGTCTTCAGCTGCTCCCGCCGGAACTGAGGGTCACCTGACCGAAATCACCTAGTTGAGGGCCCCATTACTTCTCGCCGTCAGTGAGTCGAAGTACACCGACATCTTCGAACACGTTTCCGATCGATTAGCACATCTTTCCCACGTGCTGACGAACCAGTGCCTGGCGGTCAGGCCATCGAAAGGGATGTTGGCATCGACGAAAAGCTGATGCTGATAGAGCTAGCAGCCGTCGGAAGATAGACACTTCGTGACGCCCCGGGAATCGGCATGATCTCGTTCAAAAAACCATGTATATGATACTATTGCATCTATCAGTCCCCTCTCCAGGCAGCGCTCTGGACACCATTCTCGCTCCCTAGGCACTCCCGAAACTTATGGAACTCATTCAGAAACATTGAGTTAACGAATCAGCACCTAAACCAAGAAGGCAACGCCAATGCCGTCTTGGTCTAACAGATCACGCAGCCTGACACTCATGCGCAAGATACTCAGTAGCGATGTCTTCTAATTCAGTCACACTGGATACTTGAGCAAAGCGCGAGCGAAGGCGCTTCCCCTCAGGAAGTCCCCTGCTATAGGCCATGAGACGCGATCGCATGGCACGCATGGTCTGGATCTCTTCACCATAGCGATCACTTGCCAAAGCTAGACGAGTGTGGCGAAGAATGAGCGCCCAACGGTCTTCCATTGAAACTGAAGGCAGGATCTCTCCTGTTTCGAGGTAGTGCTTGGCCTCACGGAATATCCAGGGATTCGCCATAGCCGCGCGGCCGATCATCACACCACTCACCGATGTGCTATCACGACGCGACTTGACATCGGAACCACTAGCAAGATCTCCATTCCCAATGATCGGAACCGACGCCACTTCGGCACATTGAGCGATGACATCCCAGTCCGCTTCGCCAGTGTAACCTTGAGCGCGGGTGCGGCCATGAACAGCAATGGCTTGGATACCTTCACCCTCCAGCGTCTTGACGATTTCTAACGCATTAACCGAATTCGCATCCCAACCAATGCGAATCTTCGCGGTGACGGGCACCGACACCGCTCGCGCGATCGTTCCCGCGATTTCCGCTAGAATCGGGCAATCTCGTAAGAGTGATGAGCCTCCATTCTTGCTGACGACCTTCTTTACAGGACACCCAAAGTTGATGTCGATAAAGTCGGGCCGCTTCCAATCGATGATCTTCTTCGCTGCTTCCGCCATGTTCTGACCGTTGGCACCAAAGAGCTGCACGCCAACGGGACGTTGCTCGTCGGAGAATTCGGTATACTTGCGAGTGCGATCATCACGACGAATGATTCCTTCCGCCGAAACAAACTCTGTCACCATGACATCCGCGCCTAACTCTTTGCACAGTGAACGGAAGACCACATCTGTCACTCCCGCCATCGGCGCGAGGTAGAGAGGAAACCGACCGTCCTGAAACCAGGGCAACATGCGGCGAAGATATGGGCGTTAAGCGCCTTTGGCTAGGCGCTGATTGTACTGGATCGACTTGCGGAAATAGTTAATCCGCCCGACAAGATCCATGTGCTTCTGAGTGGCTTTGCGCAGACCAGGGGTGCCGGTGGGATTCGCACTCAGGTAGAGGCCGATCTTCGACTGCAGATCACTCCGCTCGCGCTCGTAAGCGCCAAGCTTGGCCATGCAATCGGCAAGACGTTTAGAATTCTCTCCGATCTTCTGGGAGATCTTGGCTGTCTTCTGGCCGATCTCAGTGCGCTTGGCATGGATGGCTTCGTCGACTTGGAGAAGACGAGTTTCCACAGACTCAATCTGTTCGTTCCGACTGATCGTGAGATCTTTGCGCTCGTTGAACTGCTCGCGCAGTTCCTTCAGAACCCCCTGAATGTTTTCCAAGTCTTCTTCGCTACCGTTCTGCTCCTTTAAAACTTTGTATTTCACCTTGTGCCCATCGAAACGCCGCCGAATCTCGGCCGCCTCTTCGCGAATTTCTTCGATCTCCAAGAGGTACTGGTCCACGTCTTCAGCGACCTCATTGCGCTGCTCGACCAACTGATCTATTTCCTCATGAAGATCTTCAGTGAGGTCAAAGATCTCATCCTCAAGCCCTTCGTTCTCATCAGTCAGGCGCTCAATTTCATTCTCCAACTCTTGTTCCTGGCCTTCAATGTTCCGTAGCTGCCAGAACTCACCGGTCAATTCATCTACGTCATCGGCCTCTCGCCACGCAACCCGCCCAAGAAGATCTTCGGCCTCTTTGAGGACCTGAAGCTCCTTGTTAGCGATTTCCCAGCGCTTTTTGACCCGTTTGATCCCAAACTGCCAAAGCACGCGCCGATACACATAACCGAAGGCATTCATATTTGCTTCTAGTTAATTATACAGACTTCAGAAAATTCAAGGTTTGAGAAGGAATTGCACGGGCGGCCCGCAGTAACACCTCGATCTTGAGATCTATCAACTCAATTAAATCGTCGGCACTCTACTCATCTTCTCCAGCCTGCAAGCTGGCCACCACGCTGAAATCTTCCAAAGTCGTCGTATCACCAGAAATGGCTCCACTGCCTGAGCAAATCTCTTTGAGCAAGCGACGCATGATCTTGCCAGAACGCGTCTTAGGCAGTGCCTCTGTAAAGCGAATCACATCGGGTTTAGCAATGGCTCCAATGACCTTGCCCACGTGGGCACGTAGCGTATCACGCAACTCCGGACCGGCATCATAACCTTCCTTCAGAGTAACGAAGGCGACAACTCCCTGCCCTTTGATCTCATCGGGGCGCCCCACCGCGGCTGCCTCAGCCACACTTTCATGGCTCACGAGCGCACTCTCAATCTCTGCCGTTCCAAGACGATGCCCGGATACATTCAGCACGTCGTCCAATCGCCCAACGATCCAAAAATAGCCGTCTTCATCACGACGAGCCCCATCACCAGCAAGGTAGATCCCCTCATACTCGCCCCAGTAGGTTTCCTTGTAGCGCCCCTCATCCCCATAAATCGTCCGTAGCATCGACGGCCACGGCTTACGAATCACGAGCTTGCCACCTTCATTGGGTCCCACCTCATTGCCCTCTTCGTCCAAGATGGCCGCATCCACGCCAAAGAAAGGAAGCGTCGCGGTGCCTGGCTTGGTCGGAGTCGCTCCAGGCAGAGGCGTAAGCATGATCGCACCTGTTTCCGTCTGCCACCAGGTATCGACAATTGGGCAACGTCCCCCACCAATCTTCTCGTGATACCACATCCACGCTTCTGGATTGATCGGTTCACCCACAGTCCCTAACAATCGCAGCGAAGAAAGATCGTGTTTGTCCACATGCTCGTCTCCCCATTTTATAAAAGCACGAATCGCCGTCGGCGCGGTATAAAGAATGGTTGCGCGATGCTTCTCCACAAGCTGCCAGAATCGATCTGGCTCTGGCCAGTTCGGGGCGCCCTCATACATCAAAATCGACGCGCCGTTCGCGAGAGGCCCATAGACAATGTAACTGTGGCCGGTGATCCAGCCTACATCGGCCGTGCACCAGTATACATCATCCTCTCGCAAGTCAAATATGTATTTGCTAGTAGCGTAAGTGCCGGTCAAATAGCCTCCACTCGTATGCATGATCCCCTTGGGCTTCCCTGTAGAACCGCTCGTGTAGAGAATGAAGAGCGGGTGCTCACTATCAAAAGCTTCTGCCGGACAATCTGTCGAGACATCGGCCACCGCATCGTGCCACCAGACATCCCGTCCCTCGACCATCGCCACCTCGTTCTTGGTGCGCTCTAGGACGATCACTTTCTGAATTGTTTCGACCTTGGTTAGAGCCTCATCAACGTTTGCTTTAAGAGCAACGACACCACCGCGGCGGAAACCACCATCCGCCGTGATCACGGCGGTTGCCCCACTATCTTCGATACGATCCTTGATACTCTCGGCGCTGAATCCACCGAACACCACCGAATGCACCGCGCCAATGCGGGCGCACGCTAACATCGCAATAGCAGCCTCAGGCACCATTGGCATGTAGATGATCACACGGTCACCGACTTTCACACCATTCGCTTTAAGTGCATTGGCAAAACGGCAGACCTCTTTATGAAGTTCTTGATAGGTCAGGGTGCGCACCTCACCCGGCTCGCCTTCCCAAATAATAGCTTTCTTGTCCTTGCGCGCACCTTGCAAATGATGGTCCACGCAGCTCTCGCTGACATTCAACTTGCCGCCCACAAACCACTTGGCGAAGGGGGCGTCCCATTCCAACACGGTGTCCCATTTCTTTTGCCAATGCAGTTCGCTGGCCTCTGCTGCCCAGAAGGCTTCCGGATCGGCAATAGACTGATCGTAGAGTTCCTTGTAGCGCTTCATACTGGGGATGCGCGCCTGCTTGGCAAAGGCCTCTGCGGGAGGGAACTTGCGATCTTCGTTGAGGTGAGATTCGATCTTCGTGCTGTCAGCCATGAGAAATAGAAGGGATTTGTTAATGCTCGTCTACGCGATGCCCACCAGAATGGCAAGTCCGAGCCCCGTTCACCTCCACCAGAAACATGAAAACGTGTCTCGATTTCCAAACCGTGGCCGTCTGCTTCTGAATCGGTGATCTCCTACCCGTTTTCGTGAAGAATTGGATCGCAAGTCTAACGAGTCTTCAAAGCCCTCAATACCTGTTCTTGCCGCCCGCGAATATTTCATTAATCCAAATCGTGACTCTGTTTCCATACCGAGCGGAGAGCTAGCTTGTCACCATGATCGCCACACCGCACAAGACCCCAGCTTCATTGCCCAAGTCTCAGTCGAATAGCCATAGAAGCCCGAGCATCAGAGTGACGCCAAGGAGGGAACACACAAATCGGACCCTAAAATTCATAGCGGCTTGACGATCGGGCCATGTCGCAAGCTATCGAAGGAATCCCCATGGAGCGCGGCTCCATCCCGCACCGGTTTTCTCTTTACTGAACGTCCGTTCTACCCGACATCGACAGTCTTATGGAGAACCGTATCGATGCCCTGTTTAGCCGCCTTCAGACTGAGGGTAAGAAGGCCTTCGTCGCCTATGTCGCCGCGGGCGATCCAGACCTGGAGCATTGCAAAGCGGTAATCAAAGGCTTGGCCGATGCTGGTGCTGATCTAATCGAACTCGGCGTCCCTTTCTCTGACCCTCTGGCTGACGGAATCGTGAATCAATTGGCGGCCCAGCGCGCCCTCGATGCCGGCACCACAACCGCGAAGGTCATTGAACTCATCCGAGACGTCCGAGCTGACGGCGTGGAAGCGCCCATCGTGCTCTTCACCTACCTGAACCCAATCTACACCTACGGATTCGAGGCTTTCCACAAGGACGCCTCTGCGGCAGGAGCTGATGGTATACTCAGTCTCGATTTGCCACCAGATGAGGAAGGCTATCACCAGGAACTCGCTTATAACGAGGGACTTCGCCACATCAGGCTGATCGCACCGACGTCTCCTGAAAAGCGCATTGAATCGATCGCCAAGGCCGCCGAGGGCTTCATTTATTACGTGTCCCGTGAAGGCGTTACGGGCGTGCAAGACACGATGGAGGCTTCCATCGGAGGCCAGGTCGCCGCGATCAAGAAACACACGGATACTCCGGTCGTGGTCGGCTTTGGCATTTCTACTCCAGATCAGGCGAAGGCCGTGGCCGAAGAAGCCGATGGCGTGGTCGTCGGCAGCGCCATCGTCAAGATCGTTGCTGAAGAAGGAGCCACCCCAGCACTCGGTCAAAAGGTGTGCGACTTCGTGAAACCGCTTGTCGACGCGGTGAAGTCTGTTTAAGGAACTCTGAACTGCCCAAAGGCCATGTCATTGACATTCACAAAGATGAATGGGGCCGGGAATGATTTCGTGGTGCTCGATAACCGCGACGGAAGCCGGTCACTTTCCCACGCTCAAATCGCCCACCTCTGCGATCGTCATCGCGGCGTGGGCGCTGACGGACTCATGTTAGTAGAACCTCCAGAGAATGTTGCCACGGCCCGCATGCGGTATTACAACGCCGATGGCGGTGAAGCGGAAATGTGCGGCAACGGCGCGCGCTGCTTCGCCAAGTTCGTCAATCGCTTGCATGACGACGCGTTGACTGACCTTTGTTTTGAAACGGTCGCAGGCGTGATCGGTGCGACCTTCCCCGGCAGCAACGGCGATGTGTGTGTGCAACTCAGCGATCCGTTTGACCTGAAACTCGGCCAAGAACTTGCCCTAGCAGACGGCCTGAATCACCAAGTGCATTCGTTCAACACAGGCGTCCCCCATGCCGTGGTCTTTGGCAACGCCATCGATGCCATCGACATCGTCCCCCAAGGAGCCAGCATACGCCATCACGAAGCCTTCGCGCCAAAGGGCACCAACGCCAACTTCGCCGAGGTGCTAGATCCGCAAAGCCTCCGCATCCGCACTTACGAACGCGGTGTCGAAGACGAGACCCTCGCTTGCGGCACCGGCATGGCGGCCTGCGCCTTGCTCCACGCTGAACTCACCGGTGCGACCTCGCCCATTTCAGTGAAAGTTGCTGGTGGCGATACCCTTTCCATAGGCTTCACCAAAGACAGTGGAGCCTATCAGAATGTCACTCTCACGGGACCGGCGGACTTCGTGTTCGAAGGCACCCTCACCCTACCCGTATAACAAAGAAAGAAAGTAAGACGCATGTTCGAAGGAGCCCACACTGCCCTCATCACCCCGTTTGAAAACGGGAACCGAAACCTCGACGAAGCCGCCTTGCGGGCACTCGTGGTGAAACAAGTGGCAGCTGGCATCTCGGGACTCGTCCCCGTCGGCACTACCGGAGAATCTCCCACCGTGTCCCACGATGAACATCAGCGCGTGATCGAAGTCACCATCGAAGCCGCGAACAAGCGGTGCATGGTCACGGCTGGTACGGGGTCGAATTCCACACGCGAAGCCATTGCCATGACACAAGCAGCTGAGAAGGCTGGTGCCGATGCGGCCTTGCATGTCGCGCCCTATTACAACAAGCCCTCACAAGAAGGCCTCTATCAGCATTTCAAAGCTATTGCCGAAGCCACGTCCTTGCCCATCATGCTCTACAGCATTCCAGGACGTTGCGGCATTGCCATTGATATCGATACCGTGGCTCGATTACATGACGTTTGCCCTAACATCTGCGCGATGAAAGAAGCAGGAGGGAATCCCGAGCGCGTGAGTCAACTCAAAGCGGCAACTCCCAACACCTTTGATATTCTCTCGGGCGATGACTCGCTCACGATCCCCTTCATGTCAGTCGGGGCCGTCGGTGTGGTCAGTGTCGCTGGCAATCTCATTCCTCAGGCCATGGCTGACATGGTCAAGGCTGCCAACGAGGGGCGCTGGACCGACGCTCTGGCCATTCACGAGAAGTATTACCCGCTCTTTAAGAGCTTCCTCAAGCTAGATACCAACCCAGTTCCAATCAAAGCCGCAATGCACCTCGCCGGTCAGTGCGGCCCAGATCTACGCCTACCAATGGTCGCCCTTTCTGAAGACAAGACTGCTCAGCTTCGTAGGACACTCACAGAACTCGACCTGCTTCCTGTATGAGTGATTCCCACATCAACTTGTTAGTCACCGGCGCCCTGGGTCGCATGGGCAAAGCGGTCATTGATTGCTCAGCCAATGATGATGCGATCAAGATTGTTCACCAGATCGACGTTGGCGATTCCCTCCTCGCCGTTCTGCCAGACTGCAACACCGTGATAGACTTCAGCTTCCATGCCTTCACAGCTGAGCTACTTCGTGCTTGTGTGGATCTCGAGAAACGCATCGTCATCGGCACCACAGGGCACTCTGACGACGAGGTAAAACTGATTGAAGAGGCCTCCAAGATGATCCCTATCGTCTTCGCCCCGAACTACAGCGTAGGCGTCAACCTCCTCTTCTGGATGAGCGGCAAAGCGTCAGAGATACTCGGTGAAAACTTCGATATCGAAGTGATGGAAATGCACCACCGACTGAAAAAAGACGCCCCTAGCGGAACCGCCAAGCGACTGGCAGAGATTCTCGCCGAATCACGTGGACTCATTTATAACGAGCACGCCCAGCACGGCCGCGACGGCATCATCGGCGAACGCCCGAAGAACGAGATTGGCGTTCACGCCCTGCGCGGAGGTGATGTCGTGGGCGATCACACCGTGACCTATGCAGCCGTCGGTGAACGTGTTGAACTTTCCCACAAAGCCTCTAGCCGCGACACCTTTGCCAACGGTGCCATTCGAGCTTCGAAATGGCTTCAAGACAAGCCTGCTGGTCTCTATGACATGCAGGACGTCTTAGAACTTAAGTAGCAGTCCCGAGGTGCCACCGGCATCCTAACGGGGTCCGTGGACTAGAAGCCCACTCTACTGTATTCCATGCACGTCAACGACACCTGGTGTGCCCTTGCCCTCGGCTCCAACCTCGGAGACCGCCATGCGCTCATTGAAAGCGCAATCCAAGCACTTTCAGAAATCGAGAAGCTAACCAATCTCGAAAGCGCCCCTCTTTACGAAACCGAACCCGTCGATTGCCCAGCAGGCTCCCCCAACTTTCTCAACACGATCATCCAAGCACGTTACACGGGAGACATCTATAATCTCCTCGATCAGACCCAAGCCATCGAGCATCAACTCGGCCGTCAGCGTAAAGGGATCCACAACGAGGCTCGCATCATCGACATCGATCTCGTCCTCATCGACGGCATCACCGTTGAGACCGATCGCCTTATTCTCCCTCACCCCCGTATGCATGAGCGTTTATTCGTGCTGAAACCGCTGGCCGATCTCCAACCAGAGTTGATCCTTCCCAATGGAAAACCCATCCAGGAAGCGGTCCATGAACAACAGCACTAACGACAAAGCAGCAGGCATTCATACACACGCTACTGTTAGGGCAAGAAACATGTCCTAAATCTTTATGAACGACGTTGGGCTAGAACATCCCTAAGCCCTGGGTCTGCGGCAGGAACAATTTCAGTCTGAAAGACTGACTCATAAAAGACCAAGTCCCAAGCCCTTAAATCCCACACCTACCGTCCGTCGAACTCTATCTGGCAC
>JAACDM010000604.1 GCA_009936795.1 Verrucomicrobiaceae bacterium
AAGCATTGAAGCACCTGGAGTGAACGTGAACGACACCGTGATTGTGTTGTCAGGATTACGCTGAATGTCAGGAGACATTTGGCGACCTTGCATATAACCACTAAAAGTACAACCTATTTGTTTGAGTGTTATCGTAATATCAACATCAATACGAGATCACACCCCGTGAGGTGCTCATCTTAAGGCGGGCAATTTACATCATTAGCCTTCTGGGGGCTGGGCGATTTAATGCAATTCTAATAATTGTCTTGGATGTCGCTTTCGAAGAGGCAGTATTGCCTCTTGAAGGCATCACGCGCACGTGCGTGGGGCAGGCGATTTTATGAGTGTGTTATTTTATTCTGACCGTTCATGTCTTGTTGATCCGCTCTTTTTCTTTCAAGCGCGATCGCGGTAGGTTAATGATAGAGTTTTAATCTGCTAGCCTCACTACTTGCCCAGTGTTTGCAGAGTGGCGTGCAGCGTCGAGGATCTCGGTGACGATAAGGTTGTTTTTTAACGAAGAGAGTTCGTCTGGTTCTGCCGTGCCGCGCACTCTAGCTGCGAGGTAGGCGAAGGGGTCATCATAGGGCTTAGGCCTGGCCGGTGACCGCACAGCTTTGGCTGGAGCGCTTGTGTCTTTGAGTTTGATGCTATGGTTCGCCATGGTGTTGGCATAGCCATCGGCACCATAAACTTCCATGTCTTTGCGGTTGTAAGGCCAATTCCAAGAGGCCTGAATGATTCCCTGGCACTTGGGATACGTGAGTAGGATGGTGGCTTCATCGTCCACTTTGGGATATTTATCGGGCTTAATCTGTTGGGTCACTGCGGTGACGGTGAGTGGACGTTCATTGTCCATCAACCAAGTGATGAGATTCGCTCCGTAGCATCCAAAGTCTGTTAGAGCGCCACCGCCATTGAGCACGGGATCGGTTAGCCATTCGAGGAATTCCTCGTTGCAGCCAATCTCGATGGGGCCTTGATGGCCATCATGCACGACAATCTTGCGCAGATCTCCGAGTGCCTTCTCATCATGTGCTAGAGCATAGGCGTGGTGATTGCTCCGATACCAAGTCGTCTCGTAGTTTACAAGCAGCTGAACCTTGTTCGCCTTGGCGGCTTTAGCCATGGCCGTGGCGTGGGCCATGCTCACTGCGAGAGGTTTCTCCATCATGACGTGAATGCCATGGGCTGCGCAGACCTTGACGACTTCGAGATGATCGAAGGTGCTGGTAAAGATCGTAACAGCTTCCGGCTTGGCCTGGTCTAGCATCGTTGCTAAGTCCTTGTGCCACAATTTTTTGTCCAGGCGGTGCTGGGAAAGGAGGCGAGTGGCCAGAGCTTCATTTGGTTCGGCAATGCCGACTATTTCGAGATCCCCAAGGTCGCGTTTGCGGCTGAGAATTCCGTGGACGTGTGCATGGACAAGACCTACCACTCCAATGCGGACAGGCTTCTCAGGTGTGGGTTTCGTCTGTCCTTGTAAGGGGCTTACAGTCAGGTAGATGATGAAATTTACGGCGAAGAAATAGGACCACGTAGCCATGCTATAGTAGAGCATTCGCTGCGAAGTTTGTCACCTGAAACGCCTGGCGGCTGACGGACCCTGGATGACAGGTTGGCTGCGTGTCCGTTTCCTATTTCAACCGAGAGCTTAGCTGGCTAAAATTCAACCAGCGCGTGCTTTGGGAGGCAGAGCGAGAGTCTTTGCCACTCTTGGAACGGGTCAAGTTCTTGGCCATCAGCGCATCGAACCTTGATGAGTTCTTTATGGTTCGTGTGGGGGGGCTGAAGACATTGGTTAAAACAGGTGCTCGGACACGAGATCTCAATGGTCTGACGCCGGTGCAGCAGTTGCGCCAGATTAGGCAGGAAGTAAGAGCGCACTACGAAGATCAGTATCGCATTTGGAGGACGATGCTGGAGCCGGCGCTCACTGGTCGAGGAATCCGTTACCGTCGTCCTGAACAGATCGCGGAGCAGGCCCGGGAGAAGTTGAAACTTCACTTCTCGGAAGAGATTGAGGAACTGCTCAATCCGGTTGCCATGGATCTAGACGAACAACGGTTTCGGATTTCTGGGGGGCGTCTGTGTGTTTTGCTAGACGTAGGGCCTGTTGGAAAACCAGATCATGCTGATCGGCGCTCTGTCGTTATCACTATTCCCAGTGGGTTTCCTCGGTTTCTTCGTGTGCCGGACACGGAAGGCTATGAATTCGTTCTCTTGGAAGACCTGATTCAGGCGTTTGCGGATGAGATGTTTCCGCAAGAGGAGATCTATGCGACAGGCTGCTTCCGTTTGACGAGAAACGGCGATATTCCGGTGCAGGAGGACTATGCAGAAGATCTTGCCGAGGCCATGGAGAGTGTGTTGACGGCGCGGAAGTTTAGCAATGCTGTCCGGCTGGAAGTGCCGACGCGGACCTCAAAGCGTATGCTCGAGACGATGCTAGTGCTTACCGGTAGCAAGCGGCGTGATGTGTATCGCGTTCCCAGCCTACTCGACCTTTCTAGCCTCATGGCGATTGCGTCTCTCGAAGACTTTGATCATCTCCGCGAGGCTACGTGGAAGCCTCAGCCGTTTGTGCCCTCGAAAGAGCACTCGATTTTTGAGGTGCTCGATGATCAGGACTTACTACTACACCACCCTTACGATAGCTTCGAGCCTGTCGTGCGCTTGGTCGAAGAGGCAGCCGATGACCCGGACGTGATTGCGATCAAGCAAGTGCTCTACCGAACTTCTAGGAATAGTCGAATCATCGCGGCATTGATTCGGGCGTCGGAGAAAGGAAAGAATGTGGTGGTACTGGTCGAACTTAAAGCGCGTTTTGATGAAGCGAGAAACCTTGAGCGTGCCGAAGAGCTTGAACTTGCTGGAGCGCAGGTGGTTTATGGAATCAAAGGTCTGAAGTGTCATGCGAAGGCATGCCTCATCATGCGAAGAGAAGCAGGGCGTATTCGCCGCTATGTGCATTTCGGCACTGGAAACTACAACGAATCGACAGCGAGGCTTTACACGGACGTGAGTTATCTCACCGCACGTTCAGACTATGGGCGGGATGCTTCGGCGTTCTTCAATGGAATTACGGGGCGTTCGCAATGGTCCGGTCTTCGCAAATTGTTGCCAGCGCCGACGCGTCTCAAGAAGACGTTGTTAGAATTGATCGCATTCGAACGTGATCAAGCCAAGCAAGGCGAGACGGCCGAGATCATGGCGAAAGTGAACAGCTTGCAGGACAAAGAGATTATCGATGCTCTCTACGAGGCATCTCAAGCGGGCGTGAAGATTCAGCTCATGGTGCGTGGAATCTGTTGCCTGCGACCTCAAGTACCTGGGCTGAGTGAGACCATCGTAGTGCACAGCTTGATTGATCGCTATCTGGAGCATGCTCGTATCTTCTCGTTCCATCATGGAGGAGAGCAGCAGGTATTCCTTTCGAGTGCGGACTGGATGCGCCGCAATCTCGATAAGCGAGTCGAATTGATGGTGCCAGTGGAAGACTCCCAGAGCCGCAAGGCGTTGCTGGAAATCCTGCGCAAACAGTTCAAAGACAACGTGCAGGCTTGGTTTCTCGGTGGGGACGGCAATTATGGTCCGGCCATCAGTGGGCAAAAGTCGGCTTTCCGATTGCAGGCTCACTTTGCCAAACAGGCGGCTAAGCGAACTGAAGAAGCGCAACGCATGGCGGCCGATGTCTTGGAGATGCACTTGCCGCCCGATGAGGCGATTCAAGTGTCTTAGAGGTCTTGCGCTTTGGGCTTTCTGGGGTGCATAGTTGTACATGCATTTAACTCGTGCCTTGATTCTCCTTCTGCTTGTCGGCAACGCTTTTGCTAGGGCCCAAGAAGCTGCGGCCAGACCGAATATTCTCTTCTTTCTCTCAGATGATCAGCGCCACACTGCTCTCGGCTGTGCCGGGCACGAGATTCTTCAGACTCCTAACATCGACAAGCTGGCGACCAAAGGCACACGCTTTACGAATGCCTGTGTGACGACGGCGATCTGTGCAGCGAGCCGTGCCTCGATCCTTACCGGCCTCCATGAGCGTACTCATCGCTACACCTTTGGTACGCCGCCGATTGCAGAGAGGCATTCTGAAGCGAGTTACCCTGCCGTGCTGAAGCGCGCGGGCTATCGTACGGGCTTTGTCGGGAAGTTTGGAGTGAGCGTGTTGAAGGGAGAGCAAGGCGTGATGTTTGATGAGTTCAAGCCTCTCAACCGGAACCCGTATTTCAAGAAACAGCCCGATGGCTCCGTTCGTCACCTTTCTGAGATAGCCGGCGACCATGCGGTCAACTTTCTGAAGTTGCAGGACAAGACGGAACCGTTCTGTCTTTCGGTTAGTTTCAATGCGCCGCATGCCGAGGATTCTGATAAAGAAGCGCATTACCCTTGGCCTAAAGCTATGAATGGGCTCTACAACGATGTCACCGTGCCAGCTCCCAGGTTATCGGATCCACGTATCTTCTCAGGACAGCCACAGTTTCTTCGAGAGTCAATGCATCGTGATCGCTGGTACTGGCGTTGGGACACGCCCGAAAAGTATCAGAAGAACATCAAGGCTTATTACCGGATGATTAGTGGAATCGATAACGTCATTGGGCGTGTGTTGGATCAATTGGGTCAATTAGGCCTGTCTGAGAATACGATCGTTATCTTCAGTGGCGACAATGGTTATTATCAGGGCGATCGTGGATTTGCTGGGAAATGGTCTCACTACGAGGAATCCCTCCGCGTGCCCTTGGTGATTTATGATCCCCGCCATCCCCGCCAATCGGCGACGGTTAATGATCCCGTGTTGAATTTGGATATTCCGGCGACGATCCTTGGTTACGCGAGCACTCCTCTGCCCGCGCACTATGCTGGGCGTCGACTGGATCAGCTAGCACGCGGTCAGAAACCTGACAGTTGGAGAAGTGATACGTTCCACGAACATCTCTTTGACCGGTTTGATATTCCCAAGTGGGAGGGCATTCGCGGAGGTCGGTATATTTATGCCAACTACTTTCAGCAGGAACCGCCATTCGAGTTTCTCCACGATCTCCAAGATGACCCTGATCAGCGCAAAAACCTGGTGAGTGATCCAAATTACGAAGAAACACTCACGGTGATGCGTGCGCGGTGTCAACAGCGCCGGGATGAGTTGGGTGGAGAGTATTCGCTCGAGAATTTTCCAACGAATCGGTTCCTTAAAGCGAAGAAGTCTTCTCTGTAAGACTGTGCCCGTCTAAAAATAAAGCAGGGGTTCGCGTGAATGCCGTACTGCTGTTGCCGCTGGGGTTTCTTGCTCTAAGGCGCAGTAGCCGATACTAGACTAGCAAGTCATACATGACATGACCGTGCACATCGGTTAGTCGGAAATCGCGACCTTGGTAGCGGTAGGTCAGTTTGCGGTGATCGATGCCTAACAAGTGGAGGATGGTGGCGTTGAGGTCGTGAATGTGCATGGTGCCGGGTGTCCAGCGATCTTTGTTCGGCTGAGGCCGTAGAGGATTGCCATCGGCATCGGCGATGTTGTAGCCGAAGTCATCTGTTTGTCCATAGGTGATGCCTGGCTTCACCCCGCCGCCCGCCATCCATACGGTGAAACAACGTGGGTGGTGATCGCGGCCGTAGTTGGCGCGTGTGAGGCCTCCTTGGCAGTAGGCTGTGCGGCCAAATTCTCCGCCCCACACGACCAGCGTTTCATCGAGCATGCCGCGTTGCTTGAGATCTTTGATCAAGGCCGCGCAGCCTTGGTCGACGTCCTTGCATTGGGATTCGTGTTCCTTCGGCAGAGCGCCGTGAGCGTCCCAGCCTCGGTGAAAGATCTGGATGTTGCGGACGCCGCGTTCGGCGAGGCGACGTGCATTCAAACAAGAGGCGGCGAACGTGCCTGGGTTGCGAGCTTCCTCGCCATAGAGCTCGAAGGTGCTGTCGCTTTCCCCGGAGAGGTCCATCAATTCAGGAACCGACGTTTGCATCCGGTAGGCCATCTCATGCTGCTTGATGCGTGCGAGAATGTCAGGATCGGCGAAGCGCTTGTGCTGTTCCTGGTTGAGGGCAACCAGGGTGTCCAACTGCGCGCGGCGGTCCTTTCTGGTGACGCCTTTGGGGTTGTTGAGATAGAGCACGGCATCGCCTTGACTACGCATGAGGACGCCTTGGTGATCGGAAGGGAGGAACCCGCTGCCCCAGAGACGCCCAAAGAGGCTCTGTTCCGCAAAGCTGCTATGCGCATGCATGACGACATAGCCGGGAAGGTTGTCGTTGGTGCTGCCGAGGCCATAGCTTAGCCATGCCCCAAGGCTAGGACGTCCCGGAATCTGGCTCCCTGTCTGAATGTAAGTAATGGCAGGATCATGATTGATCGCCTCGGTGAAGGTGCTGTGCACGACGCAGAGATCCTTCGCTACGGTCGCCGTATGGGGAAGAAGCTCACTTACGTAAACACCACGATCGTTGTTCTCCTGTTTGGTAAACTTGTATTTGGTAGGGCAAACGGGCAATGTCTTCTGTCCTGCGGTCATGCCAGTGATGCGTTGGCCATCGCGCACGTACTCGGGCAAGTCTTGTCCGAACATTTCTTGCATCTTGGGTTTGTAGTCCCACAGATCGTGATGGCTGGGACCGCCGCTCATGAAGAGGTAGATGACACGCTTGGCCTTAGCGGGATGATGGGTGCCTGGGCCGGCGGGGCCTGAGGAAGCCAATAGGTCGTTGCCGAGGAGGTTCGCCATGGCGGCGGTGCCTACACCCAAGGCTGAGCGGCCAAAGAGTTGGCGTCGCGTCATCATGAGGCGGTTCTCGAAGTGCGGATCGTGGAGATTCATGGAAGTCAGTCCGTTTGTTAGTAAAGAAGAAGTGCGACGTCGCTCGCCAGTACGGTGGTGGCGACTTGGGTCCAAGTGGCGAGATCTGTGAGATCGAGAGCTTCGTTGCGTGGCGCCTCTCCCACGGAGACGAGAGCTTGAGCGCTTTCTGCATCGGACTGGAATCGCTCCCGCATGGCATTGATGAGGGAGTCGCAGGCGTTGCGTTCTGTTGCTGTCGGATTGCGAGAAGCTAGTAATGTAAAGAGAAGATCTAAGCGCTCGGTGTCATTCGAACCTTCACGGAGAAGGCGCTCGGCCAGCTTACGACCCATTTCAAGCCGTTGGGTTTCATTGAAGAGGGCGAGCGATTGTAGGGAGGTGCTAGAGCGAGAGCGTCGCACGCAACTTGATTCGCGGTTGGGCGCATCGAACAAGGTCATCATGGGATGTGGGCTCGTCCGCTTCCAGTAGACGTAGAGGCTGCGACGATAAAGAAGCTCGGTCTGGTCGCGCTCATATTTCTTGGTGTTACTGGCAGGATGAGCAAGGGCTGACCAGAGGCCGGAGGGTTGATATGGTTTGACGCCCTCACCTCCCATGTGTGGATCTAACAGTTCACTCGCCCAAAGTGCGAGGTCGCGGAGTACTTCGGCGTCCAAGCGGAAACTTGGGCCTCTTGAGAAGAGACGATTCTCGGGATCCTCGATGTCCTTTCGCCAGGCGGACTCTTGCTTGAAGGTTTGGCTAGTGACCATGAGGCGGAGCATGTGTTTGAGGTCCCACCCACTCTCTTGGAGTTCCACCGCGAGCCAATCGAGGAGTTCGGGGTGGGTGGGCTGTTCGCCTTGGACGCCGAAGTCTTCTGGAGTGCGGACGAGGCCGTCGCCAAAGACGCGTTGCCACACGCGGTTAATTAGCACCCGTGAGACGAGAGGGTGGGCGCGGGAGGTAAGCCACTGAGCTAAGCCAAGACGATTCTTTGGGGCCTCAGGAGGCAGCGCTCCCATCACGGCAGGCACGTTGGGTTCGAGGGCGTCGCCAGTCGGTTGATTGTACTCGCCGCGCAAGAGAAGCTTGGTGGGGCGAGGCTTTTCGAGTTCGCGAGCAACTAGAGTCGTCGTGAAATCAGCTTCCAAATCGGTTAGCCGTGTGGCGAGTTCATTCGCTTTGGGCTGAGACTCTTGCTTTGATAGATTGATGAGACGTTCACGCCATGGCTTGGCCTCGTCGCCCAAAGGCTTTAGCAGTTCAAGTGCTTCCTGATGGGCCGCTTCCCAGGCATTCCAGGCAGTGTGGTCTTTGGGAGCTTTCAGAGCGGGGCCGTAGTCATACTTGTTTCCGTCAAGCGGCTTCTCTGCGGTACTGTTGAAGAAGGCGAGGAGGCTGTAGTATTCGTTGTGCACGATCGGGTCGTACTTGTGGGTATGACAGCGAGCACAACTCATGGTCAGGCCGAGGAAGACCGTGCCTAATGTTTCCGTACGATCAAAGTTGTTCTTGGCTTGGAACTCCTGTGGGAGTGCGCCACCTTCGGAGGTTGTGGGATTCATTCTTACAAAGCCCGTGGCAACTTGCTGAGCTAAGGTGGGATTGGGGAGGAGATCACCGGCAAGTTGCCACGTGATAAAGTCGTCCAGTGGCAGGTTGTCATTGAGCGCCTGTATCACCCAATCTCGGTAGGGGTAGATCCCGCGCCTGTTGTCCAAGTGGAGGCCATGGGTGTCGCCGTAGCGCACGGCGTCTAACCAATAGCGTGCTTGGTGCTCTCCATAGCGCGGGCTATCTAACATCGCATCGACGAACTTTTCGTAGGCGCCGTTGCTTTTGTCAGCGAGGAAATGCTCGAGTTGCTCGGGCTCAGGTGGAAGTCCTGTTAGGATGAAGCCCGCCCGACGCGCCAGGGTGGCGCGGTCGGCTTCTGGGGCGAGGTTGCTGTTCTTCTTCTCCAGTGCTGCGCTGACATAGCCATCCACGGATTTCTGACTCGTCGCTTTGACTGGTGGAATGAAGGCCCAGTGCTTGGCGTAGTTGCCTCCCTGCTTTACCCATTTCTCCAGCATGAGCCGCTCGACATCGGTGAGCTGCTTTTCCGCATCCACCGGAGGCATGGGATCTTCTTTGTCATGGATCCGGACGAGAACCTCGCTCGCTTCTGGCTTGTCGGGATCGATGGCGCGGTAACCACCGCGGTCACCGGTCGCCGCCTCAAAGGAGTCGAGTCGCAACTCTTTCTCTTTGGCGTCTGGGCCATGGCAGACGAAGCACTTGTCTGACAGGATCGGAAGGATTTCCCGAGAGAAATCTAATCGTTCAGCGGCAAAGGCCGTGTGCGATATCAGGATCGAGATGGCTAGGAGAGCCATCCGAAGGGAGTGCCGGGAAGGTCGAGTCATCCCAACTACAATCGAGCCTCTCGCTTGTAATGGCAATCAGGATCGAGTCGTCGATGGCTAATATCGTGACAGATTTCTCAGCAATCCAAGGTTTCCTGAGGTTCGCCGGAATCGAGCTGATTGGAGGGGCGATCGGACTGCTTATCTTGATCGCCTATTTCCGGTGGTGCCGAGCAAAGTCTACTCTGACTTCTTCGGCTCCATCAGCTTGACCAGCGTCTCTTCGGCACTCGCAATGCGCTCTTGGAAGGCTGCGAACTTCTTGTTATTCTCTTCTGTCTGCTGAGGACCTGTACTGATCCATTCATTTAAGGCCTCCTTGGAATCCTTAGATTCTTTGATGGCGGCTGTCAGATCGGCCTCCTTGGCAGGGTTCTCTTTCAAGAACGCGTCCACATTGGCGGCGCTGAGCTGGGTGGCACCTTTGAATTGCTTGATGAATCCTGCTGGAGAGGCGTCTTGGCTCGCTCCGAGCTGGCCGAGCGGGGTCTTACCATCGCTGTCGAGGACGATGAACGTCGGGTAACCACGGACACCGAATTCAGCCTGCAGCTTGGCATTGCGCTCCGCGAAACCTTCGGGAACGCCGGACTTGTCTTTTGGGAAATCCAACGTCACCAGGACGGCGTTCTCCGCTGCGTAGGTCTTCCATTCGTCCTCGGCAAAGACCTTCTCGTCCATGATCTTGCACCAGTGGCACCAATCGGAGCCGGTGAAGTTGAGCATGATGGGCACTTTCTTCTCGGCGGCAACTTTGAGCGCGGCATCGTAGTCTTGGGTCCATTTGCCAATCTCCGCACCCTTCTTTTGAACCTCCGCTTGGAGGGAGACAAGGAGGACAGCACTAGTAAGGACGGTAGAGAGAAGTTTCATAGTAAGAGGGATTCAGGTATGAGGGTCTACTATCGTGAGTCGTTGATGATACGCAAGTGATGTCGGTCAGTGGTTGGACGGGATTTGATGAAGATTATTCCGTTTCTGTGGAGAAATAGGCCGCTAAGGCTTCTTGCCACGGGCGCATGGCGTGACCGGTGAGGGCTTCTAGGTAGGAAACATCCATGGCAGTGTGGACTGGACGCGGTGCCTGAAAGCCTGTCATCTCGTCTAACTTCTGGCGAGCGACGGGTGTCTGAGGTTGCTCGCTCCGAGCGACGATCTCGCAGGCGATGCCATGCCATGAAGTGGGGCCTGGATTGCAGACATGCACGAGACCTCCAGCAGGATCCGTTAGGCTTAAGAGATGATCGAGCGCGACCGCAGCGTCATCCACGTAGGTAGGGCAAGAGAACTTGTCGTCAATGGCGCCGAGTGGTTCGCCTTGGACCAGACGATCACGGATCATCTCAACAAATCCTGGTCGCTCTGGTCCAAAGAGCCAAGAGACCCGAGCGACCCAAGCCTGTGGATAGGCTGAGAGCGCGGCTTCTTCGCCGACGAGCTTAGTTTTGCCATAGACACTGATCGGCTTTGCGGGATCTTTCTCAGATCTTGTGCCCGGTTCCTTTCCATCAAAGACATAATCGGTGCTGATGTGAATGAAGGGGACTTGGCGTTCGGCACAAACGGTGGCCAGAATTCCTGGTGCGATGGCGTTGACTCTATCGGAAAGTTCTGGGTCGTTCTCACAAACTTCCAGGCTAGTCATCGCTGCAGGATTGATCAACGCGCCAAATTCTATCTGATCTAGCGTAATGGCTAATGAATCGGTTTTACTAAGATCACAGGCGAGACGATCGAGCCCGATGACTTTGTTGCCGATTGCTTGGTAATACCGCGCCAAGGCACCTCCGAGGCGCCCGGTGATTCCCGTAATCGCGATCTTCATCGTTCTAATGAATAGGCCAGCGCTACAACGATACCTGATCGGGTATCCGTTCGGGCTCACGTTCTAACCAAAGAAGCGTTGGACCTTTAAGAGAGCGGCCACGAGTTTGTCGATCTCTTCAATCGTGTTGTAGAGCGCGAATGAGGCGCGTGTGGTGGCGGCTACGCCTAACCGATCCATGAGAGGTTGCGCGCAATGATGCCCCACGCGAATTGCGATGCCATCGCCATCTAGGAAGGTGCCGATATCGTGTGGATGAACGTCCTTGATGGCAAAGGACACGACGGAGGCACGGTTTTCTGTCGGGCCGTAGAGTGTGATGCCTGGAACCTCAGCAAGACGTTCGAGCGCGGTGTGCAGGAGGGTTGTCTCGTGGGCCTGGATGCTCTCCCAGCCCAGGGATTCGAGGTAATCAAAGGCTACTGCGAGGCTGATCGCAGCGCTGATATTTGGGGTACCTGCTTCGAAGCGTTCGGGAATATCTCGAAAGGTAGAGCCTTCGAACTGCACGCGCTCGATCATATCGCCACCACCTTGGTAGGGGGGCATGGCGTTGAGGATGTTGGTATGCCCGTAGAGAACGCCGATGCCATCTGGGCCGTACACTTTGTGACCAGAGAAGGTGTAGAAATCCGCACCCAACGACTGCACATCAACGGGGCCATGTGGTATTGCTTGAGCGCCATCGACGAGGACGGGAATGTTCTGGGCTTTGGCTAACGAGACGAGTTCCTTCGCAGGATTGATAGTACCGAGAACATTCGAAATATGGGCAAACGCTAGCATGCGTGTACGCTCATTCATCATGTTAGCCGCAGCCTCAAGGTCTACGACTCCTTCGTCCGTGATGGGAATGGCCTTCACCGTGGCACCCGTTGCCGAGGCTACAAGTTGCCATGGGATGATGTTGGCATGGTGCTCCATCTCCGTGAGGAGGATTTCGTCTCCTTCTTGTAAGCGTGATCGGAGAAAGCACTGCGCCACGAGATTGATTGCCTCCGTGGCGCCGCGCACAAAGATCACTTCACGAGCTTCTGCGGCACCGATTGCTTGGGCAATGCGGGCGCGTGCCTCATCGTAGCGTCGTGTCGCTTGCATGCTGAGGAAATGTACACCTCGGTGGATGTTGGCATTCTCGTTCGCGTAGAACGTGGTGGTTGCCTCAATGACAGGCTGAGGCTTCTGCGCGGTTGCCGCACTGTCGAGGTAGACCAGAGGTTTCCCGTGGACCTCTTGTTTGAGAATCGGGAAGGCGCGACGCACCGCGTCGACGTCCAGGGCAGCAGTAGAACTCACGCCGCCATTAAGCCCTCGCTCAATCGCGCTGGCAAGGGGCCGTCATTATTTACTGCAGCCAAGCTGTCGCAAGTTCGTCGTAAGAAGGCTTCATACTTGGTTCGTTCACACCTTCTTCACCACCGATGTAGGCTTTGGTGCCCACGACAATCCAAAAGGACAGGGCAACCTCGACGGATTCAGGCGCTTTCTCTTGAGCTGAGACGTTGGCTTGGTTTGCCAGGAAAGCGAAGGCGCAAGCAACAGCAGCCAGGGAATAGAAGGTGAAGAGCTTCATTTTGATAATTATCATAATATTATACAAATAAGACTACTTTTGCAAAGCATTGGTGATATTCTTCTCATATCTTGTTCTCCCCCTTTTGAGCTTCTGAGTTTCCCTCTGGGAAATGCCCGCTACGTTGTGCGTCATGTCGAAACCCGGTGCTTGTCTCTTCGCCTTGATCGTCTTGCCGCTCACGTTGGTCCTTGCGCAACGGCAAGGTGGCTTCGGTGGTGGCGGTTACCGAGCGCCCAAGCCTGAGGAAGCCGGGCTTGATCGTGAGTGGGACGTGGATCCCGACCTCACTGAAGACCATTTCACCTTTTTGCGGCTACGCCACAACGGGGATAACGACATGGGCTTTACGGACTATCCCAGGGCAGAGCGGAATTTCACACGTCGGCTGCAGGAGTTGACCTCGATGGAGGTTAATCCGGTCTACATCAATTTGGAGATCACTGATCCGAAGCTCTTCCAACACCCCTTCGCGTTCATGAGCGACATGCGTGAGGTTGAGTTTACCGAAGAGGAAGCCGAAGCGCTGAGGAAGTATCTTCTAGGTGGTGGCTTCATCATGGCGGATGATCAATGGGGCGACCGCGCTTGGGAATATGTTTCTCCTTCGATGAAGCTAGTGTTTCCTGACAAAGAACCGGTCGAACTCGATTTTAAGCATCCCATCTTCAGTTGTGTCTTCAAACTGCCTTACATGCCACAAGTGCCAAGCCATGATTCGGCCGAGCGATGGGCTATGCGAGGAGAGGATAAGCACTATGAGCTAAAAGGCTTTGAATGGGAAGACGAAGAGGCCATGGATACCCCACGTTTCCGCGCCTGGTATGATGATAATGGGCGCATGATGATGCTAGTTTGCCATAACAATGACATTGCTGATGGCTGGGAAGAGGAGAGTGCAAATCCAGAGTTTTTTAAGCAGTACTCCGAGAAGCTCTGCTTCCCTCTTGGAATCAACATCATCTTTTACGCGCTGACGCACTAACTGACGCCGTATGGGCTTCCGCCCTAGGGCAACTTGACGGCAACGACGTCGCCGCGTGAGTTCCGGGCATAGAGATGTCCGTCTGCTATCGCTGGAGGTGTCCAGCACTTGCCACCGAGGATCTGGGTACGGTAGCTGGGAGAGAAGCTCTCCGGTGATGCTGGAGCGAAGATCAATTCACCGCGATCTGTGAGAACGACCAGTTGGTCTTTCGCCGCGATAATAGAACCCATGCCAACACCCTTTTGTTGCCAGAGGGTTTTGCCAGTTTTCCAGGCGATGCACTTCAGAAGGCATTTGTCCGCAGTGGTGCCGGATATTCCGTAGAGATGCTCACCGATCAAGACACAGGTGTTGAAGTGGTTCTCCATGGCTTGGTTTCGCCAAACTTCCTTTGCGCCCTTGTCGCTGATCGTGAATAAGGCTCCACCGAAGCCGTATGCAGAAGAAAGGAACATTTCATTGCCAGCGATGATTGGTTGAGCGGCGTTCACCTTGTACTTGGTCTTCCAAGGGATCTCCCATAGGGCCTTGCCCGTTTCTGCGATCACAGCGCTGCAGGACTCCGGACCGAAGACGATGAGCGCTCCAGTGTCCCCTAACTGGACAGGTTCTGGAGTTGCGTATGCAGCATCATTATCGCCGCTTTGCCAGAGAGCTTTACCTGTGGCTTTATTGATCGCGATACCGTGGCTTCCGACGTTTAAGAAGAGACAATCGTCCTGGACGAGCGGCGCGCTGGTGAATCCCCACGAGGGCTTCTTAAATTTGAGATCCATGTGGAGATCGAGTTGCCAATGGATCTTGCCAGTGGCCGCTTCGAACTTGAAGAAATGGCCGTGGCGCCCAAGCACGTAGACCGCATCACCATCGATCGTCGCTGTTGCATTGGGGCCTCCATCATAAAGGTAGGGCCAGATTTTACTGTCCCAGGTGTGTTTCCACACGGTCTTGCCGTTCTTGATATTGAGGCAATAGACCGTGTCTCTATCATTGGCATTGCCGGTGAGAAAGAGCCGACCATCATGGACGACGGGACTTGAGAAGCCCGTCCCAACATTGTTTTTCCAGAGTGGGTTGAGAGAGTCGTCTGGCCAGGAGCCGGAGCTGGGTAAGGCCTCTTTGCTTATGCCATCTCCTGCCGGGCCGCGCCATTTATACCAAGATTCGGCGGAAGAGGCGAGGGGCAGACACAGGAAAAGGGCGAGAGTGAGCAGTTTCATCGTGATCGCGGGGGTGACTGGGGAACGATGGTCTTCCCGTGGCTCGAGTCAAGACCCGGCCGAGGTGTAGAAACGGGTTGTTGACGGCATACTCACCGCTAAACTACCGCCATGCTAGGCCCAGTCCTCATGCTTGTGTTCCTGGGGGCCATCGCGGCATTGATTCGCGCGTGTAGTGCTAGGCACCTCCATTTAGATTGGAAACCGCCGTTCGATACCTACGAGACCTATGATCCTGGACTTGGTCGACTGCGGCGTCCCTACCTGACTTCGGAACCCGCCGCCGCCTCTGGCGACTTTCAAGCGATTCTGCATCTCTCAACGAAAGCAGTCTTTGCTTGGCCCAGCCTACGTTTCTTGGCGAGTAAGTTTCGCTGCTTGGCGATTGCGTTAGATGAGTTTGAAGGTCCGAGTGGGATCCAGATGGCGCTTGCTGCGGCACGAGATGACTGGCGGCACTTTGGTCCTGAGCAGGAAGGGATGGAAACCGTGGTCGATCCATTCACTCCCTTTGTGCTGAAGTTGTCTGGCCATGTTGACAAGCCAACGTTAGTCACTGCACGGATTGTGGCGGAGACCGTTGACGGGGATTGGCCCTTTGCCTTTCTGGCACGCAAGCTGAAGGCGACGACGCGATTGCGTTTCTTTGTGGGTCCAGATCTTGGAGCGACGTGGGTTGGCTTTGATCCGGGAACGTCTGGCAGTTGTATTGCGGCAGGGATCCATGGGGATCAGATCATTGTCGAGCAAGATCAGGATCAGCGCGATCGGATCACGCCGTCGTTGGTGGTGTTTGGAAGTTTCTGGGAGAGATCGAAACCGCCTAAGTTTAAGTCTAACGAGATCCCTGAGGAGTGTCGTTTGGTGGGGGCTCGTGCGCAGGCCGATTTCGGCTTGCCAGGCACAGCGTCCTTTCAGTCGTTCAAGCGTTTCTTGGGGTTCCGTGAACCCCTGAAGTTGCAGTGTCAACATGGCAATCTGGAGTTTGAGGGGAAGGATCTTAGCCGGTTACTCGTGCGGTATGTGTATGAGAACTTCGAACGGCATTTGGAGGAGCGTCATCCAGAAATCAATTTAGGTAAGGGGAAGGGGGCACGTTGCGTCGTGGCGATCCCTAACACCTTCACGCTCGCTCAGGCTCAGGCCATGCGTGAGGTCGTGGCGGAGTTGGGCAAGTTCGATGAGGTGCGTTGTCTGACGGAAGCTGAGGCCGTCTTCTTCTATCACCTCAGTCGGTTGCGCGAGGTGCCGGCAGATCGCCCGCGGACCGTGATGGTCTTCGATATGGGAGGCTCAACGATGAATGCGACCATCCTGCGGTTTAAGGCGCTGAACTTGGAAGGTCAGCGGCGATACAAGGTTGATATCCTTGGGCGCATGGGCTACAGCATCGGTGGCGATGCGATCGACTACTATCTGATACGCGCACTCTGCCGTGCCTTGAGGAACGACTTTGGTGAAGCCTTCCGTAGCTTCGATCCTTTTGCGAAAGGGCTGAGCCTCGGTGACCATACCAGTCTCAAGGTGAAATGGAATCGCGCTGCGGGAGAGATTAAGGTCCGGCATGGAGCGATGATGGCGAAGCGAGGGCGGTTGGCTGCGAATGAGGCGTTGCTAGATATTATTAATGACAGTGTTTTGCAGGGTGGCCTTGAAGGGGTTGAGGTGAAAGAGCACTTTCGGAAGTTGTTCGAAACGAATGCCCCGTGGCCTGAGCATCCCTTACATTCGCAGCCTGAGCTGTTGCAGGGTGTGTTCATACCGATGGATGAACTGGTGCGCGAGGTTGTGAGGTCGAGCCCTGAGATGGACCTGGATGCCGTGATTTACTCAGGGCGTAGCTGCCGTTTCCCGTCGATCACCGATCGGGTGCGGGATGCCCTGCGCAAAGAGGGGAAGTCACCTCGCGAGATTTTATTGCCTGACCACGATTTGAAATCTGCCGTGGCGCGAGGGTGTTGCTGGTATGGGCTCAACCACACGGGAATCTTGGTGAGTGCGCCGACGACAGCGGCGGCCTATGGATTCCGGCACACGCCGGAGATTGGGCGGCCTGACTTTGTGAACCTTATTCCGAATGGCTCGCGGTTTGAACCTCGGCCTGGTGATGAAGCGGTCGATACCGTGTTGGGCGAAGAAGCTTTGCGGCCGCCGAGTGCCTTTGCGTTCGATAATCGGCAGGTGGTCTTCTTTCAGGTGATGGGAAGTACGAAGTCGCCTTTCACCGAAGGGCAACGGCATCGAGTGACTCCGTTGTTAGCACTCCAGGTTCGGGACCGAGTGACCAGTGTGCGCATGCTGCTTCGTGAAACAGATACGAGTTCCCATACCTTGACGTTTGTGCAGGACCCTAATCTTACTCGTCCTGGAGATCTCGAGTCGTTGTCGTTGCGAGAGCATGTGGACGAACACTTCTATTGGTTCATGGGGAGGTCTCATCATGATCTTCGCTAGTATGAAACACTTGCGTTCTATCGTTGTGTTTGTAGTGATGGGATCGATGTCCTCGGGCTTGACGACAAATGTCGTTGGACATTGCCTGCTACGGGGGCTGCGAACCGAATCTCATGGATACGGTAAACTAGAAGACCTCAAACTTGGATGCTAGAGCTTCTGCTGCGAGAAGTAGGCGATCGCGTTGGGGAGTTGATCATCAAGCCGAAACTGAAACGCTTGGCGAATTTCTTGCGACCCTGTCGCAGGGTCGTTGAATCTACCTTCAAAGGAATCCCAGTTAAGTTTAAAGCGCCCGTTGACTTTCTCTAACAGAATAGTGCTTGACCAGGCTTTGGTGGGATTCACTGCGACGCGCACGCGGTTGAGACCGTCATGCGTTTCTTCACGATCAAGGACTCGCAGCTGGGGCTCGTGGAACGGCGCATAGCTCCAGTCACGATAGTGATCCCGGATTTTCGGAAGATACTGACGACTATCTTTAACGAATGTTAGCAAGCCTGTCCAGTCCGGTTGAGTGAGCGCTTGCCGGGCCGCTGCCAAGGCCTCGCGCTCCTCGCGTTCCCAGTTCGCTTGTTGTTCTGCTAGATTGGTTTGCCGCACGCGATCTGCAGCATTACGGCTGGAGGCGATGGTGTCTTCAAGTTGGACAAAAGCAAAGGCACCGACAATGAGCGTTGCGGCGATGTATAGAGCAGCATTGAGCATCACGCGCTCTGTGCGACGGAAACGCCGTCGTTCGAGCCAAGTACGTTCGAGTTCGTCGATCCCGTCAAGTCTATGATTTATGGACGCCCATTGCTGTAGACTGGTCATGCAGAGAGGATCTTCTGCTACGATAGGAAGTTGCGAGGCAGGTCCTGGCCGCATTGGCGAAGGCAAAGGTCCGTCCGCGAAGTGGGCGAGAAGCGCCTCCTGTTCGCGAATGCTCGGGACTTGGTCATCCCTGTCCGATCCGGCGGCGACGTTGGGGGAGGCCGGATCGCAAGACGGAATTGAAGCCTGCGCAATATTCACGATTTAATAAGTAAATCATAGATATTACATTTTTCAAATAATATTGCTTGAGGACTCTAAGAACATCGTAGCGATCAGAGAAGAAGCTAGGAATGAGTTGATATCCATGCGATGACCCGGTCAACGTCGTCGTCCTCGAAGGCGGTCGCTTTGCCGCAGGTCGCAGCTGATAGGTCGTTTCGATGAGCGATTTCCCCTGATTTCCAGACCCAGCTCGCTGCGGGGTAGGGGCCTACTTTGCGCGGATCTGACCAGGTATGGATGCCGAGCAGTTGGTCTGGACACAGGGCAGCTGCAAGATGCATGGGGCCGCTGTCGACACTCACGATGGCAGTGGCGCGTCGCAGGCACGCGATCAGCTCAGGGATTGTTGTCTTATTGAGAAGGTCGACACCAGGCTCCGTGACGTTGATTTGTCGTATCAAGGCAGGGTCACAGCGCCCTACGAGCACCACAGGAAGTGTGGATTTGGCGCATAGGGCGTTGATCTGAGCCAAAGTCAGGGATTTGCCCTCGCCGCGCGAGAAGGGGTGAATAGCAACGAAGCGGGGCGGTAACTCTCGAGAAAGGCTTGTTCCCGGTGGAAGTAAGAAGGTTGCCGGTTGGGAGACATCCGCTCCGAGCGCAGAGGCAAGGTAACGGTAGCGATCCACCGCATGGCAATCCTTGGGTACTTCGACTTTGAAGTTGTGAAACAGCCCGGCGCCTTCGCGGGCATCAGAAAGGCCGAAACGCTGACGTGCCCGGCTGAACCATGAGAGCAGACCGCTGCGAAAGAGCCCTTGGAAATCGAGACTGACTTCCGGAGCGCAACGATGATGGAGATCGTTCATCCACCGGAGGCCTTTTAAGCCACCGAGCAATCCGCGAAACTCTGCACGTGGAAAGCCGAGGGTTCCTTTGAGTTGTGAATGCCCTTCGAGTAGTGGCAACCATTCGGTGTTGGCCAGCCAGGTGATCTCTAGATCAGGGAAAGAGGATTTGAGGTCGTGGAGACTTGGCAACGTGTGTACGATATCGCCAAGAGAACTTGGTTTGACGATTAGAACACGCCGTATCTTTGCTAGATCCACTGGGGCTTGCGGGGCGCCTGAATTCACGAGCTCACTTCCCAAGTGTGAGACGATTCGCAAGCATCTCCGGCAGACCGGCTTTGAGGATCTTTTCCTGAGCCTTCTTAATGTCGTAATCGAGGCGACGTACCGTCACGACTTGATTGTCTACATCGTAGACTGCGTAGGAGGCACGCCAGTCGCCATCGCGTGGCTGACCGACACTTCCAACGTTGATGAAGTATTTACTAGCTTCCTCTAGTCGAATGGTGTCACCCATCTCAAGCTGCACGTTTTGATCTTTCACATAGAATCGCGGCGCGTGCGTGTGGCCGAAGAAACAGACGGGCGTAAATTGATAGGCAAAGCTCGCCATCGCGTCGAACTTGTTGGTCACATAGTTCCAGCCGGACGGGCTGTCCAAGGTGGCGTGGACGATGGTGAAGTCACGCACCTGACGAACGAAGCGCAGCTCCTGTAGCCATTCCTTGTCCGATTCGGAAAGCGCGTCGCGCGTCCACTCCAACGCGCGATGAGCGAGGGGATTCAAGCCGACAATCTCGGTGCTCATGGAGGCCTCTTCATCATGATTACCTTTGACTACTGGGCAATCGAGCTGTTGCACGACCCGCATGCACTCGCGGGGGTTCGCGTTGTAGCCGACGATGTCACCAATACAAGTGAAGTGGGTACAATCCTGGTCAGCCGCGTCTAACAAAACCGCTTCGAGCGCTTCTAGATTCGCGTGGATATCTCCAAAGATGGCAAATTTCATCCAATGAGCTTTCCTGCAACTATTAGTCAATTAGCACCACCTTGTAGCGGGCGCAAAGATTTCTTCCCGAAGGGAATACGGTTAGATTTCGGGATATCTAAAACATCTTCAAGGCGCTGCATGTTAAGGACATGCCGCTTCTCGTACTGTTGGCCAACTTCGAAATTTCTTCTTAACTTTTCATAGAGAGCCCCAAGGTCCAGAAGGGACTTGAAACGGTCTTCTGCTGGAATGTCGAAGAGCTTCTCGAAGTAGCGAATGTGGAACAAGAAGGCAGGAGGAATACGCTCATCGGGCAGCGGGTTCGGACCACCTTTGAAGAATTTACCCAAGGCCTTCAGTTTGGAATAGGCTTCTTCTTCCTGACCGGGACAGTAGGCCAGGTTGTAAACGTGGTGGCGTTGGGCGAGTGAAGGACCGTCCATGGAATCGGCGGCGCGACCAAAGGCTTCTGCGGCACCGCAGAAGTCGCCCTTCTTTCGGACGAGAAGGTTTCCGAGGTTGCGATTGATGCCGTAGTCATTAGGCACGTAGCGTAGGCCGTTCTCTAGGAAGCGGAGAGCTTCATCAACGCTTTTCCTTGCGAGATTCACGCGCATTGCTGTGCTGTACTTTCCTTCAGTCTCTTCTCCGAGGTAGTAGGCGACCGCGTTAAACCCCATCATCCAGCCAGCCATTTCCCAATAGCCAGCTTCTCGGGGATGGAGCTGCGTGGCCAAGAGGTAGTGTTTGGATACTTTCTCGTAATCCTTGTTCGCATAGGCCGTCGTCGCTTGTAGCTCGAACATGGTTGCGAGGAAGGAGCGGAACCCTCCAAGAGCGGCAGCAGCACCTAACTGACCGAGTTGCTCACGCATCGAGTCGTCTGGCACCGTGACGCCCTCGCGGAAATGTGCTGCCTTCAGCCCCGCTTCGATGCGCTGCTCGAAGGGCATGCGGACCGCCCCAAAGACGATCAATAAGAGCACAGCTAACCAGCGTTTTGACGTCATAGTTCTTTGTCGGCAAAGAAGAGATAGCCGGCTACGAGATAGGCAGCGATGTAACTTACCGCCAAACCGGTGATCCGGCCTCACCAACCGCTGGGCAGGGTCTCGCCAGCCACGATGCCATCGACGAGATTGAAACTCTGGAAGTTGGGAAAGACGACGCCCACGGCAGAGATGAGCAGATTACTAAAGCCGCTGATGCCTTCGGGAGAGCTTCTCCACGAGTCTACCACAACCGGTTCAATGTAGCCAACAAAGAAGACGACAAAGGCCACGACCACGGTGAACAAGCCAGACGAGGCAAAGGTCGAGACGCAGAGCGTGATGGCTCCAAGGACCATCGCCTGTAGGCTGATCGCCACCACGGCTGCCAACAAACTCCAACTTGGGCCTTGAGCTCGGAGACTGGAAGCCTCGACTCGAGCCAGGTCTAAGCCCTCGTTCTCAATCGCTCCAGGCGCTTGCTCTGCCTCTTGTTCGGCGACCTGCATGTATTCTTGCAGATCAGAGAGGAGAGCTTCTTGGCGCAGGTAAAGGAAGGCCGAGAGCAGAATGGTCATCACAGTGACACTTACGAAAATAACGAGCATACCGCCCAGATACTTGCCGAACAAGTATTCGAACCTCGGAACGGGCTTGGCTAGGATGGTATAAAGGGTGCGGTCCTCGATGTCCTTGGGAATGAGATTTGCTGTCGCTACGATGGCAAAGATCGTGCAGAAGATGGACATGGCGAAGAACGACATGTCCTTCATGACCTTGAGCTGACGGGTTGGATCTTGAGTGAAGTTTTGAATCATCAAGGTCGCCGCAAGAATGAGTGCGGAGAAGATGAGCAGAAAGTAGAATACCCGCATGCGGATAAGCTGGGTTAACGTTGTTCGAGCGATGACCCAAATTCGCGCTGGTGAGAAGGCTTGATGAGGAGCGCTCATGTTAACTTCGCGTGTCCGGGCTATCACCGGAAGTTTCCTCAAGAAAGAGGCGTTCTAACGTAGTTCGAGGATGACCAGAGCGAATGAGGCTAGCACCCTCGTGTTCGGCGACTAGAGCCGTCACCTTCTCGACCAGTTCAGCTGGAGCCTTGTCTAACAGAATCTCTGTTTGATCTTCGATTGCCATCAGTTCTTCCATGGGGCCTTCTCGGCAGAGCTTGCCGTTGAAGATAATGCCCACGCGGTCGCACACTTCTTGAACTTGCTCTAACAAATGCGATGAAAGGATGACACTGATCTCCTCTTCTCTTAACTTGAGAATGAGATCCCGAATCTTGCGCGAGCCCGCAGGGTCCACTCCTGCTGTGGGTTCGTCGAGAACAACGAGGCGTGGGCGTTGAATGAGCGCCTGGGCAAGACCGATCCGCTGAAGCATGCCTTTGGAATAGCCGCTGAGCCGACGGTCGCGAGCGTGTTCGAGATCGACCAAAGCAAGAAGTTCTTTGCTGCGCTCGCTGATCTCCTTCTTGGAGAGGCCGCCGAGACGGCCATAGAAATGTAGCGTCTCTTGTCCACTAAGGAACTTGTAGAAGTAGGGATTTTCAGGAAGGAAACCTACTTCGGCTCGGCTGCTTACCTTGCGGCTGTCTTGGCCAAAGATCGCGGTCGACCCTTCGGTCGCTGAAATTAGGCCTAACAAGACCTTCATGGTGGTGGACTTGCCAGAGCCGTTTGGGCCAATCAATCCATAGATCTCGCCAGGTGCGACTTGAAGGCTCAAGTTTTTTACGGCAACGACTTGCTCGCGGTTGAGACTTGGTAGCTTGAAGACCTTTGTCAGGTCTTGAATGTCAACCGCAGGCTCCATCAATCTTCGAAAGGAGGCTGTGGCAGATGCTGATCGCGATCAAACGGCGGGGCTTCGTGTATAGGGATTGGCCCTTCAAGCTGGCCTTCCCAAACCAGGCGATCTTCCTCGGTGGCATAGTGACGGAGGTAGAGATGAAGGTCTTCCTCGGTGCTTCCTCCCAAGATATCGATAATGACAGCAGCATCTGGATCGAGCGGTACGTCTGCCGTGTCCAGGTTGAGGAGCGTCTCCCAAAGCATCCTGTAGAGCTCGAGGTCACTGAGGTGATTTGTATGGCTGAGATATGTCTGTTGCTGTGCTAGCCCATGAACCACTTCTTTGAGCTTTTCTGTCAGAGCCTTCGATGAAAGTGAGTCTGGACTCGGCAACCAAATGCTGGCGGTTAGTAGCCGCTTGGCGTACGTCGTCTTGGGAGCCGTCTCAAAGGCCAGGACATTTTCTAAAAAGGCTTCTTCGACATCTAGCGGCAAGTCATCGTCAGCTAACGGCAAGACAGCTCCGGCATCCTCAAGAGCTCGGCGCAACTTATTGAGTCGAATCTCCCGATCCACGTCGTCAAGGCGATCGTGGAAGGGGTCTTCCTCATTCATGGCGTCTTCGTTAGGCATTACTCTAGAAATCTAGTTGCGGACTGAAGCGGAATCCACTTGGAATGCGAGTAATTTCTCTAGGGTTCGGTTGGTGGCGCCTGCGTGCGCGCTGAGGGCCTCCTGACCTCGCTTTACCAGGGCGGTTGTTGCCTGAGGATCTTGGACCCAGGAGCAAAGAACCCCTTCCAGCGTTTCCAGACTAGAAATCTGTTCCAGTCCGCTCCTTGATGTGAGCAGCTCTGTTAGCGCGGCAAAGTTCTCCATGTGCGGTCCCACGACGACTGGGCAGCCGGCAAGAATCGGCTCGACAGGATTCTGTCCGCCTTCTCCCAGGAAGCTCTTTCCGACGATGACAGCCTGGACGAGTGCATACCATGTGCGTAGTTCGCCCGTAGAGTCGACGAGTAAGATATCTGCGCTTTCATGGCGACGTGTGGGCCAAGCGCTGCGTTGATTGGCCGAGAGTCCTGCTCTTTCGAGCTCTGCCAGGATGTCATTCGCTCGTTCGAAATGGCGTGGCACGAGAAGGAGTCGAAGCTGTGGAAGATTGACTTTCATCTTGGCAAAGATCTTTGCCACGGCGAGTTCCTCTCCCGCGTGACTACTTCCTAACAAGACGAGGTGCTTGTCTTCAAGGTTGCCCCAAAGATCGGTGAGGATTGAACGCAAGTTGCCTAACTGCTCCTCCAAAGGATCTTGGCCTACGGCGGGATCAAATTTAATGCTCCCAGTGCAATGAATCTTCTCCCGTTGCAAGCCGGTGGCTTCCCATCGTGGCCCATCTTGCGGCTCTTGAGTGAGTACTGCGGTTAGACGATTGAGCGTCGGGCTAGCCAAGGCACGGAATTTTGTATAGCGATGCGCCGATCGTGGTGACAGACGTGCGTTGGCGATGACAACCGGGATGTGACGCTTTTCCGCCGTGGCGATGAGATTCGGCCACAGTTCAGATTCCATCAGGACGATGAGGGACGGATTCAGCTTGCGAAGCACACGCTCTACGATGCCTGGCAGATCGAGCGGGTTGTAGATAACATGAACTCCGGTTGGCGCTTTGTCCTTGGCTGTGGCGGGTCCGGTGGATGACGTGGTGCTCAAGACTAACATCTGTTCCGGGTGCTCTTTCTGGATCGCCTCAATGAGTTTGAGTGCGACGAGAACCTCGCCGACGCTTACCGCATGAATCCACCAGGGGCGTACGTTTGGTATTAGAGCAGCCGACAAGGCTTGATCGTATCGACCAAAGCGTTGTTTGAAGTTGGCACCATAGCCGCCTCGTCGGCGCATCTTGACGAGCAAGCCTGGCAGGGCAATGACCAAGTAGACTGGCAGTAGAAGGTTGTATAAGAAGAGCCCCATCAGCTAGTCTGCCGGAGTGAAGAAGTGTAGATGGCTCCTACCGTAATGTCGGCTATCGACATGCGTCCATTGTTCAGAATGCAGGGGTGGATCGTTGTCGCCAGTTTCTAGGATCAGCAATCCATCCGATGCTAACGTTGAGGCTAGAGAACTCTCTAGGAGTATTATTGCATGATCGTCGTCGTTAGGGTTCTTCTTGTAAGGGGGGTCGGCGAAGACAAGATCGTAGGCTGCTTCGACTGGAGTCCTTTTGAGGAAGGCGTAGACGTCTTGATTAGCGATCTGCGCTTTGGATTCGAGGCGCGTGCGTTTGAGGTTTATTTTTAGAGCGGCGATGGCGGCGCGATCTTGATCTACGAAAGTTGCTTGATTCGCTCCCCGACTGAGGGCCTCAATTCCGAGCGCTCCACTGCCAGCGAAGAGGTCTAAGGCCCGTGCGCTTTCTGTGCGGTTGCCAAGAATGGAGAAGAGGGCTTCGCGCAAGCGATCCGTGCTTGGTCGAGCCATGGACTTAGGTGCTTCGAGTTGAAGTCGACCCGCCGTTCCGGAAATGACGCGCATCAGTTTGTTTGGCTAGTTGGCGGAGACGACTCGCTGGCCTCGCGGATGAGCTTGATGGTCTCCTCGAACGTGCGCCCTTCAGAGCCAATGAAATTTGCTCTGAGTTTTGCAAAGGGGCCAGCGATCAGGAAATCCCGGAAGTAGTCTTCCCGGCCTTCGAGCTGTTGCACTTCGCGAATGCCTTGATCGGGCAACTGACTTTCAATGCGCTGGAGAACAGAACGCACCCTCTCGCTAAAGTAGAGACGAACGGCCAACTTAGCTTGGCGGTTCAGGCCGACCGCACCGCGACCTTTAAACTCCAGATTATCGGTTCTCCAGTGGATGTCTCGGAAATAGGCTGCCGGGCCTTGGATGACGAACTCCGTCGTTGCTTCGTGAAGCTCCAGTTCAACAAACTCTTTCAGACCAATATAACGACCTAACGACTCTAAGAGACCATTGCGCTCAAGGGAGGCGTCCGTCATTGCACCGGTTCCACGCCCTTGCCAAGTGTCTGGTGCGGTGAGAAAGCCTTCTGCTTCAAAAGTGCCTTCAATAACGCCTTTTGAGAAGCTGAGCCGTGAGGTGACACGAGAAACCATAGGAGCAACTTCGATACTATTTGCTTTGAAGTTTGCTTGGAAGGGAAATCCTTGGCGGCGGGGATCGGCGATGAGTTCACCTTCAATGGTGCCGCCATCACTCTTCGCGATGAGTCGAGCGAGAGATAGGGCTCCATCATTGCGAAGGCGAATTTCACCTTGAGCCTCCGTTGCCGTGAGTGCTCCAGCCACGGCAGCTATGGCGGCATTAAATGAGCCTAACGTTTTCCC
>JAACDM010000605.1 GCA_009936795.1 Verrucomicrobiaceae bacterium
CGAAAGCAAACGCTGGGGAAAGCTGTTGCCACTCTTTGAGAAACAAGCTGCCCTCTTACTCATTTTGATTTCTTCCAAATCGGCGACCCTTTGTAAACGGTGCCGACTTCGTAGCGAGGGTGTGGCGTGACTGCTTTGTCCATGAAGGCGGCGATACGGTTGACGACATTGGGGTGAGATGCGGCCACGTTGGCGGTTTCTCCGATGTCCGCCTCTAAGTCGTAAAGTTCAATGATCTTGCCGTTCTTGACGCTGCGGATGCCTTTCCATTTTCCGATTCGGGCGGCTTGCCCGTACTGCTTGCCGCGACAGTGGCCGTAGTCCCAATACAGCGGCGTGTGTGGTTTGGACATTGGATTTCCCAGGAACGCGGGCAGAACCGAGATCCCGTCAAGGTTCTTCGGGACTTCGGCGCCGGCGAGTTTCGTGAAGGTTGGGAACATGTCCACGAAGGCAATGACCTGGGTGCTGACTTTTCCGGCAGGAATGGTCTCGGGCCATCGTGCGATGAAGGGAACACGGATGCCGCCTTCGGTGAGGTCACGTTTGTACCCACGCAGCGGACCGTTGGTGTCGAAACGTTCGTGGATGGTTTTGTGGCCGCCATTGTCGCTGCTGAAGATCAAGAGGGTGTTGCTGGCGAGGCTCAGTTCATCGATGAGGTCGATGATCCTACCGACATCGCGGTCGAGCAAGTGGACCATGGCGGCGTACTTCTTTGATTTCTCGTCCCAGGGCCTGTCCGTGTAGGGATCGGTGGACGGCACGCTGAATCCGTCAGGGTCCTCATCTTTTGAAGAAAAGTGGGGCAGTCCATAGGCGCCGTAGAAGAAGAACGGTTGGTCGGACGAGTCGCGGATGAAGCGAAGTGCCCGCGCCGTAAGCAGATCGTGGGAGTAATGTTCGCGGGTCACGGTGTTGCCAGTCAGTTCAAGGCGTGTGTCGTCGTTATCGAGATACTCGGGATAGTAGTAATGGGCATGATCCTGATTGAGGTAGCCGAACCAGCTGTCGAAACCCTGGTTGGTGGCGCGTCCTTCAGTTCCCGCATCGCCGAGGGACCACTTACCAATTCCGCCGCAACGATAACCTACGTCTTTCAATACTTCTGCGACCGTGATGTCCTTGTCCTGAAGGTAGGTGTGATAGTGAGGAACATTATCGCGGGCGACGGTGTGACCGTTGTGCAGTCCGGTCATGAGGACGCAGCGAGCTGGCGTGCAAACCGGACCTCCGGAGTAGGCCTGAGTGAATCGAATCCCTTCTTTGGCCAGCCGATCAATGTTGGGAGTGGCGATGGTTTTGCCGCCGTAGCAACCGGGGTCGCCATAGCCAAGGTCGTCCGCAAGGATGAAGACGATGTTGGGCCGAGTTTGGGGAGAGGCGCCATGTAAAGGCGCGAGGATACCGAACAGACAGAGGATGAATACTGTGGATTTCATTTCCATTTCAATGCCGATTGGTCGACGGTTTGTTCCCAGTTAGCCAGCGCTCGCTGTAAGCAGCTGACGAGTTTGGGATGGTTAGCGGCGATGTTGGTGGTTTCACCAAGATCGGTAGTAAGGTCGTAGAGTGCAGGTGGCTGGTTCGGAAGGACACAAAGCTTGTGGCGGCCCTCGCGGACGCACTTTTTGTCACCCATTCGCCAGAAAAGCGTACGGACACCAATGGGTTTCTGATCGAACAGGAGCCCGCTGAGATCAACGCCGTCGCAATTGCCTGTGTTTCCCGGTTTGCTCCCAGCGAGCCTGGCGAAGGTGGGGAATAGATCGAACGTCATGGTCGTGTCATCACACACCGAGGGCTCAATTCTTCCAGGCCAGTAAGCGATCGCCGGCACGCGGTGACCACCTTCGTAAACTTCAGCTTTCTGTCCTCGCAGCGGTCCCATGTCGGAGATGTTTTTGAAACCGCCCCGATACTCCAGATAGCCGCCATTGTCTGACGTGAAAAAAACGAGAGTGTTATCGGTGAGATTCAGTTCTTCCAGAGTGGCGACGATCGCGCCGACATTGGCGTCGAGGCTCTCGATCATCGTGGTTAGGTGGGGACGAACATTGGCTCGATCCGGAATGACGCCCCACTTGTCTTTGTGGTAAGACGTGCCGGCTTTGCGATGCGGCGGATCACTCGGTCCCTGCCATGGGAAATGCACTGCGAGGTGTGGCAGATACAGAAAGAACGGCTTCTCATGGTGGCGTCTGATAAAGTCGATCCCGTGACGGGTCACGAGATCGGTGGTGTATCCTTTTTCGCCGGAGAGAACTTTATCGTGCCACCAGTCTTCGTTTCCTGAGCGATCGACATGAGTGTGATAGTCGCCGTCGCCTGAGAGCAGACCGCGGTATTCATCGAAGCCTTGGTTGGTGGGGAGGTACGGCGGTCCATAGCCCAGATGCCACTTCCCAAAGCAACCTGTCGCGTAGCCCGCATCGCGAAGAACCTCGGCAATCGTAACGGCCTCAAGCGGGAGCCCCGGATCGTGGTTCTTTCCACTGAGCGCAGCTTCCAAGCGGCGACCGAAGCGATTCTGATACAAACCGGTGAGAAAGGCGGCACGAGTCGGGGAACACATCGGTCCGTTGCTGTGGAAGTCGGTAAACCGAATTCCGGCAGCGGCAAGGCGATCTAGATGCGGAGTCCGGTTGACCTTCGAGCCATAGCAACCAAGGTCAGCGTACCCGAGGTCGTCCGCAAGAATGAAGA
>JAACDM010000606.1 GCA_009936795.1 Verrucomicrobiaceae bacterium
ACGGCGAGGCGCGGGCGTTCAAAGTTGACATTGGCTCGGACGGCGTGGCAGACGACCTGGGTGTGCGATACTAGAAATCGAGAAATGGGACCAAGCTGGGAAGTCCGGCAAGAGGTTGTCCTTGATGAAGATTCTTGATAGGATTCGGTCGTGAGAAAGAAACGGGTCTTTATCAGTTGTGTGTCGAATGAGCTTCACAAGACTCAAGCGAACGATCGGTTTGTTTCTTCCCGTGCTGGCTTAGCAAGATAGATCTTGCTGTCTAATACGAGTCACGCGTTTTTGAGGAGCGTGTTGTGTAGCGTAACTTTCCAAAGGCGCGATTTGGGTAAACTCGACTGTCACTTACGACTTTGGAAAGTCGAGCTACTAGTTTCTTAGGGAAAGAAGGTAGGCTTGGAGGGCTCGAAACTCTACTTTAGTGAGGGCATCGGCGAAGGTGGGGGGCATAAGGGAAAGAGTCAGGGCTGTCTTCTCCGTGATGCTCTTTGTGGGGATGGAGGACTCATTGCCAGTGGGATCAGCGAGGATGGTTTGGGTGCCTTCGGTGCGTTTGATGAGGCCGATGTGGGTGTTGCCATTCTTCGTTGTTAGGGTGGTGAGTCGGAAAGCGATGTCGACGTTGCGGCTGGGATTGAGAATGTCTTCGGTCAGGCGGGCAAGGCTTCGGCCGCCGATGCCGTCGAGGTTAGGGCCTAACACCGTGCCGGCACCGCCTAACTGATGGCAAATGGAGCAGTGTTTTTGAAAAAGGGCTTGGCCTGCAGCGACGGCACCCCCTTGGCTTCGGTAGCTTTGAATACGAGTGGCGATGAGTTTCTCCAGGGCCTCGTCTTCGTCTGGAAGATCAGCAAGGAGTTGTTCTTTGGTGGCGAGTTGTGCTTTGGTGAGGTTTTTATCCAGGAGCGAGTCGACGGTCGGGGCTTGGAGCAAGCTTGCGGGGGCGTTACCGAATTGGACGAGGTCAAGGAGTTGGCTAGCGCCCTCGTTCGTGGCGGCGCAGATCTCGGCGAGACGTGTTTGGTGGGCTTTGGGAAGGGCATTCATCCAGTCGGCGAGGACGGTGTTGGCGTCGCCAGACAAGATGGCGTTGAAAGTGCGCTGTTTGAGAGCGCGATCCTGTGTTTGAATTTCTAGCGCTTTGCTAAGTATACTGCTGATGGCTGTCGCCTTGTTGACAAGGCTGACGTAGGCTTGGGCGAGTGGAGCGCTGGCCGACTGTGTTTTTAGCAGTTGTTCTAGGTCAGTTTTGAATTCTGTGAGGTGAAGGTCGCGGATGAGTTCGGCGGCGAGGATCTGCTTTTTAATGTGATGGTTAGGATTGAGGTTGGCGATTGAGAATCGGCCCACGGCTAGCCAGGCGTAGGCGACGCCGTCGTCACCATCGATCAATTCGACGTAGGCGTCGGTACCTTGATGGGTGGTGGTGTCCCAAATGAGTTCTTGGGCGACGTCGTTTCGTGGAGGTTTGGCGGTGTGGAGGATGCGATCATCTTTGGCGCGGCGGAGCCGGACGGCGTTCTTTCCTTGAAGGGGGGTGCTGGGAGGGCCGTCGTGTCCGGCGAGGTAGAACGTGAAGTTGTGACCTAACGGAAAGGTGTCAGAGCGATGCCGACCTGTCTTGGTTTCTCCTTTGGGAAAGCTGCTCCAGAGGAGGGCGCCTTTCTGGCCATCAGCACACACGCGAGAGGTGGTGGTCGTCCAGGTATTGTTGCTAGATGTCCATTGGATGGGGAGATCAGGGTCATCGCTAATACCTAACCATTCCTTTGCGAGATCGCTTGCCCAGGCTTTGATGAGGGCGAGCTGAGGATTATTGGATCGGAAGTTGATCCCACGTTGGGTTAGGCCTTCGCGGATGCCTAGAAGGAGCTCGCGTTGTTGGTAGAGGTCGGTTTCAAATCGTGTGCGGGCTAACAAAACCACTTTTGGTAACGCCGTGAGACTGGTCGAGCGGGCGGCGAATTTGAGATAAGTGTTGAGCCGCTCGGATGGCAACTGCTCCAAGTGGGCGACGAGAAACTCGGCAGCTTGTGGGTGCTTTAAAGCTAGGCAAATGTCGGCGACCACTTGGACGTCCTCATCCGCTACCTGAGCGGTCGAGAACGTTTTGGGGTCGGTGAGATGATGCTTCAGGGCGATCTTGAAAGCGTGCTGTAGGTGCTTGTCATCCTGGGCGACTTGTCGCCGCCAGTTAAGGAGTTGGGAGACTCGTTTAGCAGAGGGCTTGGCAGCTGCGATGGCCATGACGGCGGCGCGTTGGGTAATGGGGGCTTCTGCTAAGAGGTCGATGTCCTCAGGGAGATCTTCTGGGTGTTCTGCGAAGTGCCGGTAGGTTTGTGTTGTTCCGTCTTCGGTCTTTCGAAGTGTGGTAGGTTCCTGGTGCGTGATCTTCCAAATACGCCCGCGATGGCGGTCGCGCTTGGGGTGATCGAGAGGGACTTCGTAGTGGCCGATAATACTGTTATAGAAATCGGCGACGTAGAGAGCACCGTCGGGGCTGACCTGAAGATCTACGGGGCGAAACCACGGGTCTTCTGAGATGAGAAAGTCGGATTCTTCCTCCGCCACGACGGTCGAGCCGCGGTGAAGGAGACGATTGCGATTGATTCGTGAAGTGACGACATTTCCGCCAAACGTGCTGCTTTGATAGGCTTCGGGGAAGTGGCTGTCTTCACCGAGGGCGATGCCGGCAATACCGGTCGAGCGATGCAGGTGTTCCATCACATTGGGGACAAAGCCGAGGCCATCGTGGGGTTTGCCAAAGCTTTCGTGGTAACCTCCGTGCATGATGAGGCTAATCGGTTTGGTATGACAATCGGCGGTCAAGAGGTCGCCATGCCGATCAAAGGTCATGCCGAAGGGATTTACCTGGCCGTGGCTGACATGTTCGATGCGGGAGCCATCCAAGCGCATGCGGAAGATGTTACCGGATTGTAGAGTGACGATGTGGCCATCCTTGCCAGCTACTGTCGATTGGTTGTTGAAGCCGTGGCAGGCGTAGAGCCATCCATCGAGACCGCCCGTGAAGGAGTTGCACATGCCGTGGGTATCACGACTACAGTCAAACGGGCCGTAGAGCTTCTCGCGGAGGTCGCAGCGATCATCACCATCGGTGTCGCGCAGATCCCAAACGTAGGGGATGCTGAAACAGATGACGCCGCCGTCATAGGGATAGAGTCCAATGGGAATATTGAGGCCATCGGCAAATGTGGTGATGTTATCAGCGCGGCCGTCGCCGTTGGTGTCTTCGAGAATCTTGATCGTATCTTGTGGTGTGCGGTTGTCTGGTGCCGGGTTGGGATACTCGGTGGAGCTGGTGACCCATAATCGGCCACGGGTGTCGAACGCCATGTTCATGGGTTTGGCAATGTCAGGTTCGGCAGCGACGAGCTCGACTTTGAAGCCAGCGGGTAAGACGAAGCATTTCTTTTCTTCTTCTGGTAAGAGTGGTTCCGTGGTGCGGACCTGTTGGGCAAAGGCGTCGGTGCCCGCGACGTGTTTGAGGGCCTCACGCTTTTGAGGGCGGATGCCTTCATACGTCTCTGCAGTGACTTCCTGACGTGTCTGAGTGAAGACAAAGGTACCCAATTTGTTTCCGATGACAATGTCAGGAAAGCCATTCCCACTCACATCACCGACGGTGAGTTGGGTGCCGACACCGGAGCGCTCGTCAATGAGCCAGGGCTCGAAATAAACGCCATCAGCTGTCAAGGAATTCTTAAACCAGTAGAGCAAGGGCAGCTCTTGCGAGCCGGGATCGTTTCCGCCATGGGCCCAGTAGCGTTTGCCGGTGACGATATCCTTCCGACCGTCGCCATCTATGTCGACAAGCGCGGTAGCATGCATTTGGGACATACTGAGGCCGTAAGGACTGTCGGCTGGCTTGTCTGTGAGGATGGCGTGACGTTGAAATTGGGGCTCTGTACCGTCTCCAATTTGCTCGAACCAACAAAGGCCGTAGCCGTGGGCATTCTGAACGGAGACGATATCCTGATCCCCGTCGGTATCAACGTCATCCGTGAACATTTGTGCGCCGCCGGACTCGGCGAAACGGACGGGGTGAAGCTTAAAGAAGGCGCCTTTCTCCGCTGGCTGTTCCCACCAGCCATTGGTCTCAAGTATGTCTAAGCGCCCGTCGTTGTTTACATCTCCGATGCCGAGCCCGTGAGTAAATCGACCGAAGCCACGGTCTCCTGTAATCGCAGTGAAAGTCCATGGTTCTGTGGGCTTGTTAGAATTAGGTTTGGCGTAGCCGAGTTTGCCTTGGTAGCAGAGAATCAGTTCGGGGTGGCCGTCGCCCGTGAGATCGGTGAGGGTGGGGGACTCATTGCCGACCCACTCGAAGGCCAGGTGTTTTTGCCAGTGTGTATTGCTTCTGGCTCCAGGATTCTCAAACCAGTGGGCGGGCTCCCCAGGAATCGGAATAGCTAAAATGTCAAGTCTGCCGTCATCATTGAAATCGTGGGCGAAGGAGAAGAAATGTCGGGAATAGACCGCGATGGGAAAACGTTGTGTTGTGGTGTAAGCATGTTTCTCCTCGAACGCTGGTCCCGCGTACCAATAAGGACCGGAAACGACGTCTTGGTGTCCGTCGGCATCGATGTCGGCGAAGCAAGCGCCTTCGCTGAAGAAGTTCTCATTGAGAACGTGTTTGGTGAAGGTCGAGAGCGTGTGTTGCCCGCTGCTGGTGGCGAGCGTGATAAGGGAGACTGCTAGTGTGAGCTGCTTCATTTCTTGAGCACTTCGACTTTGCATGGGACCACGCCAGCAGTGATCATTTTGAGGTGACGAGCGACACCGATGGTCACGTCAATGATACGGTCTTTGATGTAAGGCCCCCGGTCATTGATCCGGACGACTGCAGATTTGCCATTCCTCAGATTGGTCACGCGTACCCTTGTGCCCATGGGCAGAGTGGGATGCGCTGCGGTGTAGGCGCTATTGCGCAAGCGTTGACCACTGGCAGTTGTGGCGCCACCATTGGTCCTGATGCTGTAGTAGGAGGCTTTGCCGCGATAGGTCCTGGTTACGTTAGGTTTGCGCGGTGCTGGCTTGTGTTCTGGTGCGACTTCGACTCGCGCTAGCGGTGGTCCCTTGACGGGAATTTCAGTCATTTGGCAACTTGTGATAGCGACTAAGGTAGGTAAGAATACGCGCATGCTAGTGAGTGGATGGTAGCTTGCGTAGAGTTTCGACAAAGGCGTGTGCGCTGTCCAGGAAGCGCTGGGCTACTGGACTGAGATGAGCACGGTGGATGCAGCCGACGGTCAAAGGCGGAAAGTTGGGAAGGGGGATGCGTCGAACAGCCTTGCGAAGGCGAAGCCCAGGCACTTCAGCATAAAGGCCGTAACCGAAGTCTTCGGCCACGTAGGATTGCACCAGTTCTAACTGATTCACTGTGATGTCTGGATCCCACTCAAGCTTTCGTTTGCCAAGTTCTTTCTGAAAGATCTGGCTGATGCGTTCTTCAGGATTCATAGCCACGAGCGGAAAGGTCAGTTGACCGTGTGTCGCTTGTTTGCAGAGTGCGGCAAACGTCGAATGTTTAGCGTCTTTATGTGCTAGGAGAGTGAGAGAGGTGGACAGAAGCTCGACATGGCGCAAGCCCGCTGCTGGACGATTGTGCAAGACGCTCACCGCGATATCGATCTCATTATCCAATAGGAGTTTTTCAGCTTCTGCAGGACCCACTTGCTGAAGATTGAGGCGTATGTTTGGCTGGTCTTTTCGGAGCCGCTTGAGCAAGACAGGGAGATAGTGTGCGAGGATGGTCTGTGAGGCTCCGAGTCTCAGGTGTTGTTTTTCCTTTCCCTGAAGTTCGCTGGCGATTTGTGGCAGCTTCGAAAAGAACGGTTGAATGAATTGATAGAGAGTGTTTCCATCGTCTGTAAGCGCGGATGGGCGCCGTTGGAAGAGCGTGACGTTGAGTTCCTCTTCAAGCTTTAGAATCTGAGCGCTGACGGCGGGTTGTTGAATCCCAAACGGCATCTTACGCACGGCCCGGGTGATTCCCTCGTATTTGGCGACGTAGTAGAAGAGCTCAAGGTAGTGGACATTCATGCCGGTGAGACTCTAAGGGCATGCGGAGTGAGGAAGCAATCCTTGAGAAGGATTCTGCTTGGACGGCTAGGTGAATCCCGGTATAGGATGCCGCCATGCCACATGTCGAAGCAAACGGAATTCAAATCTACTACGAAGAGCGCGGATCAGGAGACCCCTTGATTTGCATCATGGGAATCACGGCTCCTGGAGCGGTATGGGAAGCGCATGTGGAAGCGTGGCAATCCCATTTCCGTTGTATCATCGGGGACAATCGTGGGGTTGGTCTGACTGATAAACCGGAGGGGCCCTACACGAGTGCGATGATGGCGGATGACTATGCCGGTTTAATGGATTCTCTAGGGATTGAAAAGGCGCGTGTTGTCGGGTGCTCGATGGGAAGCATCATCGCTCAGCAACTGGCGCTACGTCACCCTGAGAAAGTGCAAAGTGCTGTCCTCATGTGTTCCTGGGCACGTTGCGATCGCTATGCGAAGTCCGTCTTTGCTCACATGAAGGCGATCAAGGCACGTCTTCGTCCTGAAGAATTTATGGAGTATATACAGCTGCTCATCTTCACCAAGCCTTTCTGGGACAATGACGCCGCCTATCAAAGCGTCCTTGATGGCCGTGGTGATGCTGCCAATGGAGAGTCTCCGCAGCCGCTTCATGCCATGGAGGCTCAAGCTGCTGCCTGTACTGAGCACAACACGCTGGATCAACTGAAGGATATCAAGTGTCCATGCTTTGTCATCGGTGGCCAAGACGACATCTTCACGCCACGTTGGATGGGCGAGGAAGTGGCGGCTGGCATTCCTAACAGTGACTTGCATCTCTATGAAGGAGCTGGCCACGCGTTCCACTGGGAGTGCCTTGACGATTTTAACCCGCGTACCACCGATTGGCTGCGCGCTCACTAGACGAAACCTATATATTCAAACAACTAGCATCTTACTGATATGGGAAACATCAAATTCGGATCGGAAGTCTACACGTGGTTCATGGACGGCTATGGCGAGGGCAATAACAACAAGCTCCCGCACATGATGAAAGTGATCAAAGAGTCGGGTTTTAAAGGGGTTGAACCGATGGTGCTTGAGCCTTACGACACCTACTGGCTCGGAGATTGCAAAGATCCGGCGAAACTAAAGGATGCGCTGGATGAAGCGGGTGTCGAGCTGGCTGCCCTTGCGCTTATATGTAAATGGGATGGCGCGGAAGAGACCGAGTCTGAGCGTGTTTGTGCCGACTGGACAATCGAAACGTTGAAACTCTTTCCGGGAGCAGCTCTCGGGACGGTGCCTCTGCCAGACGGTCGCCATGATCTTCAGCAACGTCGCTTGAATCTGGTCAACAATGTCAACAGGGTTTCACGACGTGCTGCTGAAGCCGGTCTCAAGTGTTCGTTCCACCCTAACAGTCCACCGGCTTCGCTGGTGCGGACGCAGTACGACTATGACGTCGTTCTTTCCAGCCTAGATCCTAGCGCGACTGGTTGGACACCGGATGTTGGCCACATCATCCGAGGCGAGATGAACGTCATTGACACCATGAACAAGTGGCAACACCTCGTGAATCATATCCATTATAAGGACTTCAGTGGAAATGGCCCCGAGCCTTGGGCGCAAATGGGGACCGGCAAGCTTGACTTTCACAAGATCACCGAGTGGCTGACACTTCGTAATTACGAGGGTTGGATCATCTGCGAGGATGAGTGTCACGATGCCATTGGGGATCCTGACGGAGTGACGAAGCAGAATGGCAAGTGGTGCGAGGAGAATCTCGCTCCGATCGTCTAGCGAGCGATTTAGAATTACCGAATGTCGAGGGTGTCCGGCTGCAAGGGGCCAGACACCCTCGTTTCGTTTTAGAATCACCCTTTGTAGAGAAATGGACCCTAATCAGGGATCTGGTGGGTATTCCGGAGAAGGGCCGTCATGGGCACTTCGCGAGGAGTGGCAGGGACGTAACGTAGCCGGAGACCTGCTTCCTTAGGTGTCCGGTCGGCCTTCCGAGATGTTGACATCTTTGGCTGCGAGGACGCTGCTATCCCAAGAGGTCAGGCTGCCTCGGGAACGAGGCATGACGTGGTCGATGTTGCCTTCATATACGCCCAGGGGGCGACATGTGTATTGGCACCGTCCACTGTCGCGCTGGCGAATGGCACGCGAGCTGAACTTTGGTCGCTTGAGAGGCATGCGACTGTAGCGCGCGAGGACGATGATCGTTGGCACGCGAACTTGTCCAATGACTGTCCCGATAGCGTGGTCCGTGTCGCGGATAGGAAGCTTCTGCCACTCTTCCCAGACCGTAGGTGTCATGGCGTCATATCTATCGATATCGAGGGTAGTGGCCACACCTGTCGCCATCTGGGCAAATGCCAGAGCGGGAGTTGTGGTGTTGATCGCCTGCCAGTTTCGTTTAGCTTTTTTTAGTAAAGCGTCAGCAATAAAATAATGTAAGGCAGCAACGCAGAGGTTTAAGGAATGGCGACACCCTTGTCGCTGTCTGCCTGCTTGTGGAGCGACAGGAGTGCCGCTCTTCCCTGCGAACTCAACCCATCAATTGAATCATAACCTTGTTGCTAGACGGTCCACTATTCTAAGATTTGACAGCACGAATGGCAAGTCGTTGTGGGCTGTAAAACCGGAGCCGAAAGTATGTTAATCGGTTCGGATGTCGTTAGAGACCAATTCTTTCGGCATCCAGTTCTGCGATCTTAGCTTCA
>JAACDM010000096.1 GCA_009936795.1 Verrucomicrobiaceae bacterium
CTACCAGAAATAGCCAAGACCGGCAGCCACGGACTCGATCTCTGGTGTCGCCCCCACGGCAATCAGCGCGAGCAGATCGACGACATGGGCCATGAAAAAGCGCTATCGCTCTTCCAAAATCACCACGCAAAACCCACCATCTTCACACGCTACGGCCTCGGCCCCTTCGGCCTCGCACCAGAAATGCCCATCGCAAAGAAATTCGGCGCCAAAATCCTCCTGTGCGGAAGCCAAGGCCCCTCAGAACCTACCGGACAAGAAGCCAAAGCCGCCATCAAAGGCTTCCTTGAAAAGATGAAGCCACACGTCGCCGCCGCTGAAGAGCACGGGCTCACCATCGCCATTGAGAACCACAGCAAACAGCCACTCTACCACCCGGATGCGCTTCGCTACTTTGCCGAGTTCAATCAGTCACTCCATCTCGGTATCGCCCTAGCATTCCATCACCTTTACAAATTCACCCCAGAGATCCCCGCGCTCATTCGCGATCTTGGAGATTCACAGATTCCCTTCATCTACTTTCAAGAGCATTCCGAAGGCATCTCCAAAAAGGCGCCGAAAGAAATCGAGATGCAACAAATGCCAGGCTTTGGCGGCGGGCTCGACTACAAACCGATCGTCAAAGCCCTAAAAGAGATCAACTACACGGGCTACTGCGAAATCTTCATGCACCCAGTCCCGCGCGGCGTGCCCATTCTCCCCTCCAGCCCGGAGATCACCGCCGCCATCAACAAGTCCCGCGCCTACATCGAGGCATGTCTATCAGAGGCCTAATTCTCCTGCCACTTCTGCTAGCCGTTCAAGGCCTCGCCGCAGAAGACCTACGCCACCTGACCAGCGAACTCGGCTGCACCGCCTGCCACCAGGCCCCTTCGGCCGAAACTTATCTCCAACCGAAACGAGGCCCCATCCTCGACGCTGTCGGAAGCCGACTAAAACCAGATTGGATCCGCGCCTTCCTAGCAGATCCCAGCAACACGACCATGCCAAACATGGTCGCGCACCTACCAGAAGCAGAGCAGCAAGAAACCATCGAGAACCTCACCCACTACCTGCTCAGTGATGGCGGCAAAAAGCCTACCACTCCCAGCAATGCCCACCCCATAGGCGGCGCACAACTTCACAAAACCATCGGCTGCGCCGCCTGCCACGGTGGCGACCCGCCCGATCTCTCACAGAAATACACCTTCGGCTCGCTCACCCACTTCCTCCTGGATCCTCTCGCCACCCGCCCAGACGGACGCATGCCCGCCATGCATCTCAGCCGAGATGAAGCCGCCGACATCGCCGCCTACTGGCTAGACTTGAAACCGCAGGCAACAAAACCTGACCGCAGCTCCCCATTCCAGGTCGACGCCAGCCGCGCAACCGCCGGCAAAGCCGCCTTCGAAAGCCTTCAATGCGCCGCCTGCCACACACGAAAAGGCACGAAAACACCACCCCTAGCAAAGAGCATATTCACCCCAGCACCAGACTGTCAAGGCCCGCCACGCTACAACCTGACCACCGCTCAGAAAGCTACACTAACAACCACCGACACCCCTCTCCCCTTCGACCCACACACTCGCCTCCAGGCCAACCTAGAAGCCTTTAAATGCAATGCCTGCCACGAAAGCGACGACCCAAATCTCTTCACCGGAGACCCGCTCCTCGGCGATGCCGGCCGATTCCCACCCACGCTCACGGACGCTGGTCGCAAACTACGTCCCACCTGGATCACGCAAGTGCTAGAGGGCAAGAAACGCTATCGAGCCTACCTAGACACCCGCATGCCGCTTTACGGCATGGCCAATGTCGGACATCTCCCAGACCTATTCGCACAAGCCCATCAAGCACCAGAAATCACCCACCCACCCGAGAACCACTTAACAGAAGGCCATCAACTCGTCGGAACCTCAGGCGGCATGGGCTGCATCACCTGTCACGCTTGGCAAGAGAACCTTGGCGTTGCCATGCATGGCCCGTCCATTTCAGCTATCGGAGAGCGACTCCACTTCGATTGGTTCAAAGCCTACCTCATCGATCCACAGCGCATACGACCCAACACCCTCATGCCAAGCTTCTGGCCCGAAGGTAAGAGCGGCAACCCAAACGTCCTCGATGGCAACACCAACCAACAGATCGCAGCCATCTGGACCTTTCTCAACAAAGGCACCGAAACGCCTGCAGGGATCCCCAATCCCGGCTCGCAAGAGTTCGAAATCCTCCCCGCAGACAAGCCCATCGTCCAACGCGGATTCATGCATCACGGCACCCGACTGCACACCTCAGCCATTGCTGTCGGCTTTCCTAACAAAACAAACTTCCTCTACGACGCCGCCACTTCCAGGCCTATTGTAGCCTGGAAAGGCCGTTTCCTCGACGGCTACCCACTCTGGTTCTCCCGCATGGATCCCAGCGTCACCCTACCAGAACACGCCATGCCCATCCCCGCCGCTGGGCCAGACGCCAAATCACCCCGACGATTCAAAGGATACCGCTTCGACCCAAACTCAGGCCTTCCCACCTTCCTATCCGAAACCGAAACTTCCCTGATCGAAGAACAGATCCATCCCGACCTACAACGCACTCTCATCATCACCCAGCGAGATAAACCCAACACCCGCCAGGAGTTCCAATCTCAGATCAAGCTATGAGAGCCCTCCTCCTCGTCTTACTCAGCCTCGTAAGCGCCCTCGCCGCAGACCCGTTCTACAGAGTCGTCGACATCGCCTCATCTAACACAAAGCAACACTCCCGCGATCCAGATTGGAAACCCGGCCAGAAGCTCGCACTCGAAGTCACCGGCATCGTCCCCCTCAGCGACAACCGACTAGCCGTCACCATTCGCAAAGGAGAAATCTGGACCCTCCACGACGTCTACGCTGAAAATCCCAGCAAGATCACCTACACCCGATTCGCCTCAGGCCTAGACGAACCCCTCGGCCTGTTAGCCGATGGCCAAGACCTCCTCACCGTCCAACGCAGCGAACTCACCCGGCTCCGAGACACTAATCGGGACAATATCGCCGACGAGTATCTCACCGTCGCCAGTGGTTGGAATGTCAGTGGCGCCTACCACGGCTACGCCTACGGCCCCGCGCGGGACCGCGACGGCAACTTCTGGGTCACCCTGAACCTCGATCTCGGCAAGCTTTCTGACAACGACAAACCATGGCGCGGTTGGGCCCTGCGTATCTCGCCTGACGGAAACACCATCACCCCCATGGCAGCCGGCCTACGCTCCCCTTGTGGGCTCGGCAGCAACGCAGCAGGCGACATCTTTGCTACCGATCAGCAAGGCAATTGGATCCCAACAAACACGCTTCTGCATCTCCGTGAGGGTGCTTTCTTTGGCAACCCAGATGGCATGGCGCCTGCATCATCACCAGGGTCTCCCGTAGCCCCGCTAACTGACGGCGTCGATTATGCTGGGAAGCCCTTCCCTGAGGCGCTGACATTCCTGCCACA
>JAACDM010000097.1 GCA_009936795.1 Verrucomicrobiaceae bacterium
GACATTTGACGTAATGAGAAGTGATTCAGCGCCAAGCCAGCAAAACGACCGCGAGCATGACGGGTAGATAAAGCAAGGTATAGAAGAAAAGCTGACGTGCATGGCTTCGTTCACAAGACCTGTAAAAACGCAAAGAAAGCGCTAAAAGCAAGCCCGTGAACAGTATCGTCCCTGCCAGATAAACGATCGTTGCGTATCCAGCGAAGTAGGGAAAGAGCATGAAAAGAAACGTAGCGACACTAACACCGACGGTAAGCCTGCCCGTTTTAACACCCGTCTCATCATCGTTGGACCACATGACAAACCCTCCCTGTTCATACTGTTCGCGATACATCCAGTTGATGGCGAGAAAGTGGGGCAACTGCCATAAAAAGAGAAGGCCGAAAAGAAAGAGTGCTTCAGCCGAATAAAGAGGTTTGCCTGCTGCTGCCCATCCAATGAGTGGCGGAAGGGCACCAGATACGGCACCTACCAGCGTGTTCGTTGCTGAACGTGTCTTGAGCGGTGTGTAGACGAAAATATAGACGGCTATGGTACCTGCGGCAATGCTCGCAGCAGAGAGGTTTACCTGCATCAACAAATGCAGAATACCAATGGCAGCCAAAATCCATCCCAAGCCGAAAGCAAATTCGGGGGACATGCGGCGAGCGGGTAATGGACGATTTGCCGTGCGCTTCATCTTGGCATCGGCATCCATTTCCAAGATTTGATTGTAAACTGCTGCCGCAAACGCGCAGAGGGTAGTCCCTAACAGCGTGTGTAGGAGTAGCCATAGGTCAACCGCACCACCACGACAGCCTAGCAAATAGCCGAACATCGTCGTCACCACCACAAGCGCACTCAGTCGCGCCTTCGTGAGTGTCATGAAATCAGCCCGCGAAAGCGGCACTACTGCCGCTTGGGTAATTTCAGAATTAGTGGATTCGGCTGCCATCATCAATCAGTTTACGTCTCGACAAAGAAGGCCGCGCCATCAAATGGCCCGGCCCTCTCAGAAAAGCAATCATGTAAGGATATGAGTTAGCCTTCAGTCGGTGGCTTGGGCGCATTTTCGATTACCCCTTTATCAAAGTCATCTCCTTCAATCACGGTGTAAAGAGCCCGCATCGACCCGTGCCCAGCCCCGCATAGCTGCCCACAAATGATATCCCATTCGCCCGTCTTGGTTGGCGTAAACCATGTCGGATACTCTGTGCCTGGGATGGCGTCTTGGGAGACACGCAAGGGCACCATAGAAAGATTGTGTATCACATCCTTGGAGGTCACATCAATGACCACAGGACGATCCTTAGGCATGGTAAGGCTACCCACCTGTATGATGTCGTCTAACCCGTTCGGATCTTCGCGATCTAATCCAGCTGGGTCGGTCACATAGAGGTCCCTATCGACACGACCGAAATTTCCATCTGGGCCCGGATAGTGAAAGGCCCAGCCAAACTGATAGGCGACCGCACGGATACGCACAACGTCGGGACCGACAGGAAAGGCTTCGACACGTTGCGCCCAGAAAGGCAGCGCGAAACCAATGAGCAAGATGGCCTCAATGATCACGACACCCACCTCGACGTGAGTCGAGGCGTGCCCACGCACGCCCACGTAGTCTGCTTTAGGATTGCGCTTATGCCAAAAACGCCACAGGCAGAAGAGGAAAAACAAAGTCCAGCCAATAAATAAGGCGGCCATGAAGAGATGCACAGACTCATCCATGGCATCAACCGTCGACCCATGGGCAGAGCCGACTTCCGGAAGTAGCATAAAATCGAGAATTCTCATTATAAGGTAGATGCCAGGGTGAAAAGGAAGAGTTTAAGCCAATGCCACTTGTTGTTCTGCAGAAGCAACCGCTTTGGCGCGGCGATTGATACTCACAAAGAAAAAAACAACACCGCCGAGCACAGCCAACATAATGATCAGCAGCGCCATGATCGCATACCCGATGGCTTCCGTTGTCTTGTGACCCGGAGCCATACAAACAGCACAAGCGAATGTATAAATAGAAGGATTCATAGTGTACAATCGGTTAGATGATGATCTCGCGTGACTTCCGAATAAAATGGATGCCATAGGCGATGAGTCCGAAGCCAAGAACAGCGCTAATTCCCGCCATGATCGAGAGTGAAGCCTTCTGATCCACCGTAGCGCCAAACTGCACCCACGCCGCAAAACCGAACGTGATGACGATAGACATGAATATGAAAAAGATATGAAAGGCTTTGAGAGACATGAGTTCGAGGTCCTTGGCTAGATCACCGGAAACGAGTAATTGGATCGGCCTGAGCGAGCATGAAGAGCAAAAACATCCCAGCGACGAAGAAGAAGGTGAAGACCAGGATGCGGTAAATCATTGCGCGCTCATGGTTCAAGTGCATGAAGATGTAAGCCACCAACCCTGCCTTGAAAGTCGCGATGCCAAGGCCTATACCCACATTGGCAAAAGTGTGACCAAAGTCCACGTAGGTCACGGCTACCGTAATCACGGTGAACACAAGCAGAGCCGCGCCAACTATCGTGTAAGCCTTAAGGTGCTTTTGGAGTTCTTCAGGGGTGTCTGCCATAAGAAAATTAGTTAGTAGATAGACTGCCTACATCAGGTAGAAGATCGGGAAGAGGAAAATCCAGACCAAGTCGACAAAGTGCCAGAAAAGACCACCCACCTCCACTCGATTTGCCATGTGCTCCGGATTTTGAAGGAATAATTTCCTACCAAAGACAAGGAAATAACCGAGAACGAACATTCCGCCAAGCACGTGCAATCCGTGCAAACCTGTCATAGTGAAATAGATGGCATTGTAGGGATTCTTTCGCGGACCGTAGTTGGAGAAGAATCTCACATCCTCGAATGGAACCGTAACGTACGGATGGCCATGATGACCAGCACCGGCCCCGGCTGCTGCTGTTTGCTCGTAGCCATCACCACTGGCAGCGTGACCTTCCTCCAATATTTTGTGAAGCTTGTCTAACTTGATCCTCTCCCACTCCATGAAAGTGTCCTCCTCGAACTCTTCACCGGGATTCTCCAGCCTCCACTCCGCTACAGCGGCCTCATACTCCGCGACCAAGGGCGTGTGGTAATCCGTGAAATCCTTGAGAAGTTGCTGACCTTCTGCATTTTCATCAAAGTGCCCGAAAAGCGTCGATTCAGAAATGACCTTCTCGCGGGGCTCGTCTCGGCGAAGATACTCTCGCATATCGAGTTCATCCACAGCGAGCTTTAGACTAGCAGAAACCAACATGCCTTCTAGGCTCGTGGCAAGCCCGCGTGTAAAGTCCATCTTCGTCTCCTCCCAAGACAGAGTCTTATGCCGAGGGACGACAAACTTTCCTGGCTTTGAGAGTGTGAGTCTCACCTGACCAGCACCGTTCACTTCTCCGAGGATCTTGTAATCCTTCTCAACCGCCGCAGAAAGTCTGTCAGCCGCTGCTATATCCCCCTCTGCGGCCAAACGATCCGCTTTAGCACTCAGCTTCAGACCCCTCTTCAAGTTCTCAAACCATTTTCGAGAAGGATCCACTTCGATCCCACCCTCCGTCACGAACCTAACGTCGTCCTTGTTCTCAAGATACTTGAGGAAGTAATGACTACCAGAAGCACTGTCGACTGAAACGTGGGACGCCTCAAAGACGATGCTCTTAGCCTCCTTCGAATTCTCCTTTGGTAAATGGCCCGCAATGATGGTGCCATCCTGCAATTCGGCGTGATAATGAGTAAGCTTGTTGTAATACTCGAAGCTTTTGTTAACCAAGAAAAGCCCAGCACTCACTATGACGAGAAACATCCAGAACTGGAACCGTCGCCAGTTGCGCATCTTCAACGCCACCCAAGCATAGACAACGAAGACACTCGATGCGATAAGCACGAGCGTGTTCACAAACCCAAAGCCTACCTGCAACTCATGCATCGGCCAAGGATAGTCGGCTCCGAGGCGCAAGAAGATGTAGCTTGAAAAGAGACCACCGAAGAGCATGACCTCGGATGCGAGGAAGAGCCAGATGCCAACCTTGGCATTCCAAAGCCCCGTATCAGGACGGGCGGTGACGGTGTATGGGATATCCATGGTTACCTAAATAAATGCTAGAATCAGCTAAACCTTTACGGGTTCCTCCACTGGCCTACCTTCCTCGGCCGGCTCGATCCACTGGGGAGTGAAATCACGGTCCGCACCGGGCACACTATACTCGTAAGGGCCCTTATCAGCAACCGGCTCAAACGTGAAGTTACCGTGCGGCGGCGGAGTTGGCGTGGCCCACTCAAGGGTCGTAGCTCCCCAGGGATTATCGCTAGTTATCTTTTTACCGAAGACCAATGACCCAAAAAAGTTGATGATGAACGGAAGCTGAGCAACGGCGAGCATCATGGCCCCGAAGGTCATGAGAATGTTGAGATCGCGAATGGTGATCAACTCACCATTGGCAAAGAGGTTGGAAATGAAACCATTGGCTTCGAAGAGCACCTTGTCAGTTGTGAGAGGAAACGACTGTCCGCCATCATACCAGCGACGGTGAAAGCCCGCGACACCCTGCACCATCATCGGCGCGAAGAGGACGTTCATGGCGATCAAGGAGGGCCAAAAATGGAGGTGAGCAAGGAACCCATTCAGCATTCGACCGGTCCAGTTTGGATACCAATGATAGAGGCCTGCAAAAAGTCCAAAAATGACACCCGGCGCGACCACGTAGTGGAAGTGACCAATAACGTAATAAGTATCATGCAGGTGTAAGTCGATCAGGTTGAAAGCCAAAGGCAATCCAGTTAGGCCACCGATACCGAACATTGGCAAAAAAGCGGTAGCCCAAAGCATTGGTGGCGTGAAACGAATAGACCCACCCCACAAAGAAATGAGCAAACAAGTCAGAAGAATGACCGAAGGTACTGATATGAGCACTGTGGTGGTCTGAAAAAACGCGCTGACCCAAGCGCCCATGCCCGTCATATACATGTGGTGTGCCCCCACAATGAAGCTAAGAAAGCCTAACACTAAGACACCATAGACCATGGAGCGATAACCCCAGAGCGGCTTGCGGGTGTTGGCAGGAATAACCTCGGCAACAATGGCGATAGCAGGGAGGAGGAGGACGTAAACCTCAGGGTGGCCGAGGAACCAGAACAGGTGCTGATACAAAAGCGGACTGCCACCACCCGAGACATCGAAACGGGCCCCGTTGACGACCAAACCTTCGGGAACAAAGAAACTGGAGAAGGCCAAGCGATCCATCAACTGCATGATCGCAGCCACCTCAAGCGGTGGGAAAGCAAGAAGGAGAAGGAATCCCGTGACCATCATTGCCCAAACAAAAAACGGAAGCCGCATCCAAGTCAGACCCTTGGCGCGCAAGTTAATGATGGTAGCAATGAAGTTTACCGCACCGAGCAAAGATGAGGTGATGATGAAGACCATGGCCGACAACCACATGGTTTGCCCGGTCCAAAACACATTAGGATAATCGAGCTGCGCTGTGGTCGCCAATGGCGAGTAGTTCGTCCATCCCACCTGAGCAGCGCCCGAAGGCATAAAGAAACTGCCAAGCATCATGAGCCCACCGATGAAGAAACACCAGAAACTGGCCATGTTCAGTCGAGGAAAAGCCATGTCAATAGCCCCAATTTGCAAAGGAGTCACATAGTTTCCAAACGCTGCAAAGCCTAGCGGAACGATCCCAAGAAAGACCATGATGGTGCCGTGCATGGCTCCGAACATGTTGTAGAGCGAACCATTCATCACCCCGTCAGACACAAAGCGATCGACAAGGAAAAGACGCAGGTACCATGGCAACTGCACGCCTGGATAAGCAATACTCCAACGCATGCAGAGCATAAGGTAGAAACCGAATGCCAAGAAAAAGAGGGCGGTAAACCCATACTGAAGACCAATCATCTTGTGATCGGTCGAGAAGACATACTTTCTCCAGAAAGGATCCTCGTGATGCCCATGATCACTATCGTGAGAGTGATCGGCTAAGTGCGGGTTAGCAGTTGTAGCGGTAGCCATAGTCTTTGTACTTTAACGTTATACTAAAAAGAACCCCCCCCGATTTACTCAGCAGCCATTGGCTGCATGGTCTCAGGATCAATCATTGGTCCATCAATATTCTTATTGAAACCTTCGAGGTCAGAAACCTTCAGGCCAGGAATGTCGTGCGTGGCACGGGCACTTTTAATCATTTCCTCAGTTACGATGCCATTGTCGCCGTTCTTAAGTAGTTGATCGTTGCCCCAAGAAAGCCGAATGTATGTCATCACCTGCGCCATCTGCTTGTCATTCAGGGCATCTTTCCATGGAGTCATGACGCTGTTGTAAGATTTACCATCAACCGTGATTGGCCCCTGAATGCCATTTAAGATGATCATCGCGAGGCGCTCACTCCCCTCGTAAACCCACTCCGAATTGGCAAGCGGCGGATAGATACCAGCCTGACCAGCACCAGTAGTCTGATGACACGCGGCACAAATCGCGCTGTAATGCTTCTTACCCTCCTTCATCCACTTTACGCCAACCGGTAGGACGGATTCCTCGCCAGTTGAAGGCGCAGGTTTGACGAAATAATCTTCCACAAACGTGAAGCTATCATTGGAGAAGCCGCCATTGGTCGCACCAAGATACCCGGCCCCAACGATCAGGGCGATCCCTGCAATAAAGAAGCCCCATAATGAAACAGGCTCATTGCCGTCCTTGGGATCGGGTTTCTCACGTGCAGCGGCGGCGGCATGCTCGCTAACAACACTTACTTTCTCGTCGTAGTCGCTGTGGGTAGGCTTGTCAGGATCAGATTCACTCATTAGGACTGGGGAGCCGCATCACCACCAGCTGCTGCGACAGGCGCAGCCGGGCTGCTACCGCTCAGGCTGTTAGGAATTAGGTAGTCTTTTCTCAAAGACTTCAGGTAGGAAACCAACGCATCTGCCCGTGGTGTTGGGACCACTTCGTAACCTTCCACTGGGGCAAATTCACCCTCCAAAGAAAGAGCTTTTGAACCTGCTCCACCAGAACCCTTTTTTTGGACGCGGTAGAGGTGCTTGTAACCGGGCATATTAGATCGACCTTTCACACTACGAGGGCTGTAAAGCGACTGATGAATCTCGTGGTTACTAAGGTTACGCCAACCGAAGTTACTTAGATCAGGCCCCGTTCGCTGAATGCCAAGATGAGCGATGGTCTCCTCGAGATAATCCTCGGGGCGAAGCGTACGAATAGGAGCCGGCTTGCCCTCATCGCCCTCCCAATTGGGTCCACGGCCGTTCCACTCATCACGCCAAAGGTCTGTACCAAGCTGATCTGAAGGCCGAACCATCTGCGTGTGACAGTAGGCACATCCTTCGGCCGTATAAACCGCGTGGCCATTGGAGACGCGACCCGCACCACCAGGCGGGTAAGAACTTCCATCGGCGAGCTCAAGTTCGTCTTCGCTGTAGGGCGTTGCAACAAGATCCTTGAAACTCATGTGGGGTATCAAGATCAACACAAACCAAGGAAGCCCGAAGGTAATGGCAAGCAGGATAGTAAAGGATCGGATCTGAGTCATGCTACTAGGCTTGAGCTTGCGCAGGTTTCATCTCTTTGGCTGCCTTTTCAGGATGGATGTAGGTGGCTTGGCCACTCCGACGCCCAAGACGGCAGAGCATCAAGAGCACGTGAAAGAAAAACATGGTGTTCGAAAGAATAATGAGAATCCAAGCAAGAGAACGCCCGACAAGGAATCCCTGCGCGACTTCCACGCTGAGAACGTGGTCGGCTTCATAGACTAAAGCTTGCTGCCCTTGGAAGAGACCGGCCATCAACAAACAGATCAGCATCGCTGCAGTACCGTAGGCCGAAAACCAAAAGTGAAAACGGATCCACTTTCCTGAACGCCACTCGCACCCCATCAGACGCGGCATGATAAAGTAGATCGCGCCAAACATCACCATAGTGAAGAAACCGTAGAGCGCCGTCATTTGAGCGCCGAGCTCACCATGAGAAAACTGGAATAGCTTACCAAATCGGAAAAGAGAAAACGCAGCACCTAACAAGATGTATACAGCAAAGGCAATGGCCCCAAAAAAGATAAAACGGAGGGTTGGGCTGAAACTAACTAATTCAATGCTGCCCTTCACCGTGCGGTAATGATTGATAGCAATAAAGACCATGGGCACGATCATGAAGATCATCGCTGCACCACTTACGGCAGGCATCCATGCAGGCAAAGGCCCACCCATGTAGTGCTGGACACCGACCCAGCCGCCGAGGAGGGCTAAGCTCCAGAAGCTGGCAAGCGCCAACTGATAACTATGAATGGGACGACCCACTACTTTGGGAATGAGATAGTAAGTGACGCCTAGGCCAATTGGTACTACCCAAAGCATGAGCAACGTACCGCTATACCAACTGCCGATAGCTGCATTGATCACGGCAGCACTCGGGAAATGATGAATGAGGAGATTGGAAGTGAGATAAATCCAAGGGAACCAAAAACAGGCGGCCAAAATGTACCACTGAGAGATATAAACGTGCCCATCACGACGCGCTTTGAACATCATAACCAGATAACCAGCAATGATACAGTAAGCGACGAACATGAGAACCCAGACGCCCTTCGGAAAATCGAGGAATAATATCGA
>JAACDM010000607.1 GCA_009936795.1 Verrucomicrobiaceae bacterium
CCACCATCATCGTCATGCCTTTCCTTGGCCTCTACCTTACTGTCTTCGTTGGCTTTGCCATACTGTCACCTACGGGTTTCATTGTTGCCAATGAACCCAAGACCGGAGTGTTCCTGTTCAATTACCTCACGCTAATCATTCACTTTGCCCTGATGGCACTGATCCTTAGCGGCTTACGGCTCGTTACGTTCCGGTTTGCCAGCAACTGGCTTAGTCAGGCATCAGGCTCTCCTTGGGTCAATGCAGAACTGGCTCCTAAACAGAACCCATCGGAAGATCTCTACTAGCTGATTGGGGTTCTCAATTGCACTCAGAGCGACGTTGGCTATAGCACAGGAATGCCCTTCGAATGTCCCAACTGCGGCATGACAATTCCGCAGCGGGACACCCGTCAGTGTCCTAAGTGCGAGACGTCCTTGCGCAAAACCTACGTCCGTGACCTCTATGAAATCGATGTCGCCCATGGTGGCGAAACCTGGGAGCTGGCAGAGCGGCGCATATCGGATGCCTGCAGCCACGCACTCTATGGCCAGCATCGCGGACTGAAAGTCATCCATGGCTACGGTTCTGGACGTGGACACACTTCCCACATCCGGACGCAGGCCATTCCCTTACTGAACCGTCTCGCCCGTGAGACCGGTGGTAAGTTAGTTCCGGATCAGAGAAACCCCGGGGCCCACATTCTCTACTTCAATTGAGGGCTTGCGTTTTAGGTCGCCTTACGTCTTACCATGAAACCATGAAACGACTCGCAGGATTCTTTCTCTTGCCACTTTCGCTGACACTATCCATGGCTGAAACGCTCCCCTTCTACATTGGCACCTACACCAAAGGTGAGAGCAAAGGCATCTACCGATCTAGCATTAATCTTGAAACGGGTGAATGCACGCCTCCCGTGCTCGCGGTCAAGACTGAGAACTCTTCGTTCCTCGCTGTTCATCCTACCGAGAAATTGCTCTATGCTGTAAACGAGACTGGCAAATTCAAGCGCCAGTCTTCAGGTTCTGTCAGTGCATTCCAGATCAAGGACAATGGCAATTTGAAGCACCTCAATTCGCAGCCCACTCAAGGAGCGCATCCCTGTCATCTCGCCGTGGATGCTACTGGAAAGCATGTCGTCGTGGCAAACTACAGTGGAGGCAGTGTAGTCAGCATTCCCATTGAAAGGAATGGTAAGCTGGGTAAAGCAAACACGTTTGTCCAGCATCAGGGTGCTAGTGTCAATCGATCGCGCCAGGAAGTACCGCACGCCCACTCGATCAACTTATCTCCACAGAACAACCAAGCGTTCGTTGCCGATCTTGGCTTGGATGAGGTGTTGGTCTATAATTTCGATCCTCAATCTGGAGAGTTAAGTGATGCCGCAATGGCCTATGGTGTTGTCGATCCTGGATCGGGACCTCGCCATCTCGCGAGCCACGGTGCTCGCGTTTATGTGATCAATGAGATGGCCAACACTATCTCTGTGTTTCACCACGACAGTGATACCGGCAATCTGTCACCCGTTCAGACCATTTCAACGCTACCTCCGAGCTATGAAGGACGGTCCTACACTGCCGAGATCGTGATCTCAGCTGATGGGCGCTTCGTTTACGGATCGAACCGCGGCCACGACAGCATTGCCATCTTTAAGGTCACCGGAACAAAGGGCCAGCTTGAGTTGCTCGAGATTGAACCTACACAAGGCAGCTCTCCCCGAAACTTCGTGATCGATCCCACGGGCCGATTCCTACTTGCAGAGAATCAGAATTCGAACGCAATCAACATCTTTAGGATAGACCAAACGACAGGTGAGCTGGACCCAACGTCACATGTAGTGAAGGTGCCCAGTCCCGTGTGTGTTCGTTTCCTTCCCTAGCACTCATTACGCTGTCATTACAAAGTCAACACTTGCCATTGAATCCCAGAAAGGGCTCGTTTACTTAGTGGTATGAAGTTCCCTGGCATCGAGCGAGACGAAGACGGCACGATTGTAATCGAGATCAGCCAGACCATGCGTCTGGTCGTCTTGTCCGCCGCCGCTCTGCTGGTGGTGATTGCCATCTGGTGGGTCGCTATCAGGAATGCCTCTGAGCCCGAGGGAGAGAAGATCTCTCGAATCCCTGGAAATATCCCCCTGGCCGAGGACTTCAAGGACGACGAGCTCACTCTGACGGAACCTGAGCGTGTAATGGGCGTGGATGGCCCTCAATCTACCCTTAATATCGAACGTCTTGGTAGAGCAGACCGCGAAGAACTGGAGAAGATCTTCGACGGTATTCTTAGCGATGGCCTTCCCCGGCTACAGAGTGAGGAAGTTCAGCTCTATGATAGTCTCGTCGAGCGTAGCGCGGAGATCGCTCCGGTGCGTTCACTGCAATTCTATGACATGTTCGAAGCGCCCCGCCAGCGCCTCTACTCGATCTCTCAACTCTATAAGAAGTGGATCAAGATTGATGCCGTCAAAGCAGTAGAAGTCGCCGGAAAGGTCGTTGAAGAGCCTCTTCTCTATCACGTTCTCAAGCGAGATCTGCCATTGCTCGCCGAGACGAAACCGGAAGAAGCCCTGGCAGCTGCACAAGCGACCCGTGGACGCTACTTTACCGTTGTCGACGTCGACTATATCCGGCCGGTCATGCGAGTTTGGGGGAAACAAACGTTTAGCGCGGCCGAGAGAGCTGCCGTGAACTTAACTCGTGATAATGGAAGGCAAGAGGCATTCCAGGGCCTGGCCATGGCCAAGCTGGACACCAGCACGAACTGGTCCATCGCCTACAAGTGGGCCTCAGCCTTGGGTAATAGTCAGGACAGCTTATGGGCTCAGATGGTATTAGCGGAACTAGGCATTCATAAAGGCCTGAAAGTGGGAAGAACGCTAGAAAACTTTCCTAATCAGACTCTCAAGCAACATCTTCTGCGAATGCAGGAAGCCCATCGATTGGCAAACGACTATCCTGAATCAGAGCGCGCCGACCAAACCCTCTACCTCTACCGCTCGGTCGAGCCCTATGACTATCACGGGCGTTTCTGCGTGGTGAACACTTTTCCAAACCTTAAGGATCGGGAAAACGCGGCTTATCGACTGCGCTCTCGCTGGCGAGATCTAACAGAGATCACCTACGTCAGCGACGGCTATTTGTTAACGAGGGGCGTGCCCACGAACGTTACTCAGGCGCCATTGATCAATCGTATTGAGCGCGGCGAGATTGCTCTCAAGAAGGGTGATCTCAAACAAGCCGAAAGCGACTTCGTCACCTACCTGCACTACAATCCATGGTTCCCGGAGATTGAGGAACCGCTTACACGATTGAGCCAAGCAAACGGCACGTGGCTAGGACCGGGAGCTTCCAAACTGGATGAGGTGGTTCTCCCTGCGACCACATTTCCCCATGACGCCTTCTTTGTCGATACGGCAAAGCAATTCGAGAAGCTCTTCGAGGAAACGGCGGGGCAACCGATGAAGATCTACGCTTTCCAGGGAATCTCAGGAAATGCCTTCCGCGAAGTGAGAATGTACGGCAGCTTTGGCGAAGTTTCGGCCCGCGAAGCACTCGACAGTATCATGGATTCTAACGGGCTCGCGTATCACTACAAAGACTACGGGCTTCTCACGTTTTACCTACGAGACGAGGACGTCGCTCCGCTCATGGGTCGCCCGATCGAACTACTGCCCTACCCCGTTTACTAACGACGCTGACGCTAAGGTATCACTGCTTGCGATACCATTTCTTGTTGTCGTCCTGCAACCAGATCCCAGGTTTAGACAATTTGCGGATTCTTGCTGCACGCTTGCGACCGACGACGGTTGCCGACTCGCCCGTGCGTTTGGCAATCATCGTATAAACCTTCTTCCTATCGGCATTCTCTGCAGTTAGCAACGACTGCTCTTTGCTAGCAAGCTTGGTCCTCACCGTGAGATAGCCCAGATTATTCTCGCCAACCTTGCCGGTAGCGCGAAGGCCGTCCATGGCCAGAAGACGCGCCGACATGCGTGCTTTCAAGTCATCCGCTAGAACTCCCGAGACAAACGTGAACAGCGCTAGGACAGCTATTAATAAAGAACGTCGATGGATCATGGCATTCATAGATTCGTGTTAGAAGGGGTTTCATCAGCCACGACCGTCATCGAGGCCTCATCAAGATCTTCAAAGAACTCATCAAGATCGCGCTCGACACGCACGTTCACATTGATCTCAATTGGTTTGATCTCGTGTCGTGTTTCGATGACGTGATCCGTTTGGATCTTACAGGAAATCAGCCAGGGACCTTGCAAGGCAAGGAGTGCAGAAGTGGTAAAGATAGCGGCTCTCATCGTTTCAGGCTCAAGATCTATAAGGTTAACCACCCGGTTTCAACCTGGTGTTGAGTTGTTTGCGGAGACCGAAGTGTAGCAGTCGCCTCACCAGCTCAGACGGATCATCCACGTTGATATTCAAATGAATTGGGGCGGAAGCCTTCCCTTTGCCTTGAGTATTCGGGATAGGCACCTCCTCACGTGAACGCCCTTTCAGACGAATGCGAGCGACTGATTCCTTCGCATCGGGGTCAAAGAAGCCAATCTCCAATTCGTGTACGACGAGATCTTTCAAAGCTGATTCCACAATCTCCAATGCAGTGGGATCTTGAGCAATCTCGGACAACTGAGCTCCCAAGGCTTCTTTGGCATTCAAATGGAGGAAAGCTGGAGAAGAAGCATCCAACGCGAGACTGCCCTGACGTAATGACAGGACTCCATCACGGAAACGTAGGTGAACTTGGCCGCTTACACGCCCCCCCACCTTTCCTTTAAAACCAGGTATGAGATCAGCAAGTTTCGACAAATCAATCTTGTCAAAGGTCACGACGCTCTCAAAGTCTGGCTGACCGGGATGGGAAGACAAGGCCTTCATCGTGAGCCGACCGCCAATACCTTTCGCTTCGGCTTCTTTAATGAGCACCGCACCTCGGGGTCCCAGCTTATAAAGAAACTGACCGTCAGACAGTTCAAGATCCCCCATTCTCCAACGACCGAAGATTGCCCGTTGGTCGTCCACGGTGACAAACGGATCAAAGCTCTCGACAGCGAAGGTCCCAGCGATGCCTTGCCCAGCGAGCTTTCGCTCCGGATGACGGTAAACTCCGCGCGCTAATTTCAAACTAAGGCGGTGCTCGGGCTCGCCATCGTAGGGCACTTCGACTTGGCCAGCCCCATCGAGAAAGGCTGCCATAGGCATTTCCTTGAGAGCAGAGGCAAAGGCTCCTAACAAGGTATTCTCGGGGAGACTCAATTTCGAAATTGCGTAGTCAAATCGACGTCCACTTTCATCCAAAGAGCTCGTTAGTGCTCCTGTGAACTCCCGGCCCCGGCTCCTACCGGCTAGCCCCAAATCAAGCGCTTGCATCGAGAGGTTGTGGGTGCCGTCGATCGTGACTTGATCGAGAACGACCGCGCTCTCGTTCCTCCGCACCTCGGCACTGTCCAATTGACTAACCAAACGGATTTCGGTCGAATTCGTCTGCCAACTAGCCTCAGCTCGACCGTGGAGGGAAAAACCCAGTCCCTTCCAATAGGCTTGCCATGGCTTGTCGGCCATAGTTTCAGCCTGCAAATGCAGATTCCAGGACTCCTCATGGGGCGTTCCATTCAGGGTTATGGGCACCGGGCCATAGATCTCGCCTTGGCCATAGTAGATCTTGTGAGAGGCTTTGACAGATAAGTCGTCTGTCGATAATTCACCTGAAATGTCCTCGAGCGACACGCTGCCTGTTCTCAGCATGGGCAGCGAGAACACGATCTTACCGTCTCTGCCAGCATTTATCTTCAGCTTGAAAGGATCAATCAATCTTCCAAATAGATGGGTATCCAAGCCGCCAGCATCGTCTGATAGCACAGACTCCACATCGGCTTCCCATTTCCCAGCATCCATCGAGAGTTTCATCATCACAGGTGCCGTGAAATGATCTCCCACAGAAAGAATGTGAGGACGTGTACCCGTGCGAATCGTCAGGCGATCAACACCGTCGATCTCCAGTTGGTGCCGACCATTCATGCGAAGTGTTTCCTCATCGAGGTTCACGACCACGTCATTCAACTGACCGCTCGCTGACATGGATTCCACATCTCCGGTGACCGTCAGCATCTCCACCTCAGCACCCCACACATCTTGCTTTACGTTGATCCCTTTGGCTTCAGCTTCGAATTTCCATGGTGAGTCTCCCTCGTCTCGAAAGACCTTCAAGTCAGTCTGACCTAGCTCTAGCTCGCCTAACATCGACGTATCAATATCGAAGATATGATAGCCATGAAGACACATCCCCATTGCTTGAATGCACGGTGCCCCCACCTAACTGATGCCCATCAATCAAAGATGCCGATCCACGTAAGCGATGACGCCGCTTAGCAAGATCGAAGCTCCATCGGTGATCGGTGATCGATGTGACACCATGCAAGGTTTGTTCAGCATCGCCTTTCTTCAAAACAACGGTGATCTCTTGAGCTAACAACTGGTCAAACGGGAGAGCTGATGACTCTCCTCCCGGTGATAGTGGTGGTCGTGTGTTGCCACTCTCCTTACTCTTGCTCGACTGCTCCGGAGGTTGATTGAGCGCATCTATGTCTAGTGTTAGCACTCCACGAGTGACCACGAACTCAGAGAGACGTGAGTTCTGTATATCCGACCACGTGTACGTTGCCGTAAGCTCTGGGGACTCAAGCCTCCATCCGCGACCTGCCACGTCAATGTCTCTCAATACTGTTTCCGTCGGACCAACCGACGTCACGGTGAACTCCTTGGAAACAAAGTCTCCAGAATCAATGGCTTTGCGAATGGCAGACTCAGCAAGCGGTGGCAGCTTGTAATAGGCGAGCGCAAGCAGTGTTATGAGGAGCAACAAACTCGCAAAGAACAAGCGTTTCAGCCAGCGCCAGCGAGAAGTTTGCGTGCTCACACTAAGAACATCTTCGGATACCAGTAAGAAATCAACTTCTCCTCGCCTCCACTGACCGATTTCCAAGAGGCGACGGCGAGGTCAAGATCGACAACAGCACAGGTGACAAGGTTGCCCACGGGTTCACCCATGAGGAAGGACGCGAACAGTTCTGAGCCTGGATTGTGGCCCACCATCATGAGATGCTTCACCTCCTCTGACGCTTGGCGAACGACTTCTAACAGTGCAGATGTTGGTGCCTCGTAAATGCTGGGCTCGATCACGAGGTCCTCTTCTGGATAGTCGAGAGGGTTCGCGAGTAACGAGGCCGTCGTGTGTGCGCGAAGAGCCGAGCTACAGACGATCAAATCCGGAGAATCACCGCGTTCTCGCATCTTGGTTCCCATCGCAGGAGCATCCCGTAAACCCCGCTCGTTCAGAGGACGGTCGTGATCTGCAACCGCAAAGTCTCCCCAATCAGACTTAGCATGACGAACAATCGTTAGGCTAAAAGGCATGACACTCAGGAACTGATTCGCAGTCTAGCATACGAACCATCGATAGGAACACTGACCTTTGTCGTGCCATCTCCGATCACCTCGGTCACCTCGGAAGCTGTGTTCGCTCGCCAGGATACAAGATTATCCGATGTCTCCACCTGAACGTTGAGCCCATCTTCGGTTCTCACATAGAACACCAGCTCCGGCCCGGTAGCACCTTGCGAAGCCGTGGGAAGATTGCCGCCTAGATCTAGCCCAAGCGCATAGTCTTCCAACAAGGTCACACCATCTCCATCAGGATCCGCCAGGGCATCGCCACCTCGGGCATCTAACCAAGCCTCGAAAGCAACGTTTGGTTCGACCGGAGCGGCACCAGTACCAGGAGTCCCCCCGACGACGCTACTGGCACTCCAGCTAGCTGCGTCCGATAGATCCACTCCCGCAGCCGTATCAACTAACGTGAGGGAGCTCCCCAAGCCATCTGCTTGATCCGGCCACGCACCGCCATCACTAAATGAAAACTCATGAATGATCTGCTGATCGACTCCTCGCAATCGAACAGATTCCCCGCTATTCCGAAGCTGGCCAGAATACTCTCCGGCAATGGCCACATTCGGATAGCGTAACTGAAATGCCTCGCTATTTGAGACGAGGACAAGATAGCCACCGGCCGGAATCGACTGCGTCTCCGTGAAGTCGAAGTCGACTCCCTTGGTGAGTCTCGCACCTTGCAAACTGATCTCCTGATTGCTAACATTGTGCAGTTCTAAAAATTCGAAGTCGTCACGATTGGTGAAACCTTCAGCCATCTCGGATTCATTTGGTTCCAACGGATGGTACATCAACTCGCTGATCGTCACATTGTCTCGATTAGCAGCAGCACTCACACCCGTGTTGATCACGGTAATCGAGTCCGTTTCGCGAGGAGAGAAGATGGATCCAGGAGATTCAATGGCATCCACCACCTCTAAGCTGATGACATTCTCACCAAGTTCAAGCGGGAGGGTCAGTTCCCAATGATCCTTGTCCGTCCATACCAATGGGTACTTGGTATCGCCTACATACACCGAATCGTCCTCGTAAGAACCCGAGCCGGTTAACGTGATCGTGGATGTCGCTACCTCCGTGTTCTCCCCATCATTCGTCGTGATGGCAAATGATAGCGGATCGAAGTCATTGCGTAATTCTCGGTCCACCGTGCTGTTACGCGTCCCAATATAGTTCACGAAGCCACCAAGATTTTCGCTGGGAAGGAACCGAGAGTAATGAGTCGCCCAGGCCTCCATGTAATCCTCATTAACCACCGTTAGAAGAAGCTCCTTCATCTGCGCGAAGTAGCTCCGAAAGGCAATCGGATCCGCATCCATCATGTTTCTTAGGTCGCCATTGGCAACGATATTTCTATCGCTGGCACCTCGACTAAACGTGAAGTCCATGTCCCATGGAAAATACATGGCCTTCTTCCCAGGAGGGAAATAGATGATCATATTGTGCTGAGACTGCGTTGAGTAGTTGTCACCGATGCCGAAGAGATTCTGAATAGCAAAGGAACGCAGCCACTGGTCCACATCCACGGTTGCCACCAGTCGCTCAAGGTAGTCATCATCATTGGATGAGCCGAAGAGGTCCACGAGATCCATGAGTTGAGTGTAGTCATCAGCAGCCCGGTTGTTCTCTAATAAATAATGCCAACGGTAGGCTTCTTTGTCTGGTCCTAGATTCCGATGATTGACCCCCCGGACTTGATCTGGGTTCGGTCTCTTTAATCCCTCAGAACCACCGACGGTCGATGTTGGGTAGTAGATCAATTCATATTCGAACATGCGTCCTTCAGATCCATTGTCGAATTGCGCATTGAGATACTCATCGTCGTAACGCGCCTTTAAAAGCATTGCAGAACCAGTGTGGGCTTCTTGTGGCGAGATGACATAGATGAGGTCATCCATCATGCCAGGAATGTTTCCCGCGCGGTTAATAGCATGTTTGACCAAGATTTCTTTCTGGCTGAATTGGTCGCCAGCACCCGATCGGTCCACGGCGATGGTGGCATGAATCCCATTGAAGGGTTGGTCGGCTGGCATCTTGAGTGAGAAGCCCGCTCTCACCGATTTGTTCCGGCCGCGTTGGCTCCCCTTCAACCGCACCCCCACATTGTAATACACGTCCGTCTCGCGATCAATGACCGTCCCCAAGATCCGATCATTGCTCATCACATTGGTTTCTTCGTGGAGGAATTCGGTGTCCTCGTCAGTCATGACGATGCGCAAATTGTGTCCCGGACCATCCCCGTTTCGTCCGTCTTCTAAAGGAATGAGGACCCGTGAATCCGGCCCTGCCTCCGGCCACCACGTTGTGTTGCCTGCGGTATCCTCACCCTGGATATAGTAGTGGATCGTCTTGTTCGTGAAACCACCAAAGAGGTTCTTCGCTTCCTGCCCTGGAATCGCCGCGAAGTAGTTGTCTCCAGATCCAAGTGTCATCGCGAGTTCTTCAAAGGGCTCTGCACTATCGGTCCGCCAGAGCACTTTCAGAGAGGCGATTCCATCTACATCACTAGCATTCACTCGAATCGAAATAGGCTCATCGTCCTTTGCCACCGCTGGAGAATGTGTCAGACCACTATAGACAGGTCCTAAGTCTTCAGAATAGGTGGAGTTCTGTTCTCCAGGAGTGCCATGAGCCTTCGGTTGTTCCAGAATCGTCTTCTTGGCCAGATAGTTAAAGTACAAACGAGTATGCAACTGGGGAGAGCCGCTCAACCACTTGGCACGGAATGAGATGGCATATTCTTTACCCCGTTCCACCGACTGGCCACCGCTCAGAGTCGTTTCAAGATGGTTGTGCATGTGTTCCGTCGGGCCTGTCGACACCAGGTGCAGGACGGTATTTGAGGCATCGTCAGGATCTGGTTCCACAACCGTCTTGCCATGACTGCCGTGGTTGCCAAGAAAGCGCCAATTCTGAGTGCCATCCCCTCCAAAGAGGGTCTCGCTGAATTCTCGATTGCGGATCATTTCCATCGACTCGCCATTCGGGTCCTCGATCACACTGAAGTCATCAAGCAAACACTCGCCTGAGGCTAGCATCCCCACTAGAAACTCGTCCCACTGTGTTGGAAAGCTTGTACCCGGCGGGTTCTCTGCAGTGCCAACATAACTGTATTCCTTCCAAACACTGTGACGAGATTCATCACTGGCTGCCCAACTTCCGGCGACGCTGTTATCACTTGCTGGATGTCGTAGTTCCAAGCTTGAGCCGCCTGCATCCGCATTTCCCGGCCAGGCCCCACCATCAACGTAAGACACTTCATCGGCAGGATTGCCCACAGAATCAATGAGGAGAATTTCATCGCCGCTATCCCGAAGAGATCCTCCGAAGTCTCCTAATATAGTAATGTCTGGATACTTCTCTGCTAGAGCGGCAGCATCACGAGCAACGACAAGGTAGCTCCCCGGAGCAAGCATGGTACCGTCCGGGAAATCAAACCGAATGCCGCTCTCGAGACTCCAGCCGGTAAGATCCGCGGCTGCCTCACTCTGGTTGGTGAGTTCCACCCACTCTTCTGGATTCTCAGCAAAGACAGCATCAGGCGTCTCACCGTCATAAGTCGGCCGATGGTGATACATAATCTCATTGATCACGACAGCGGACTCTAACGCTACCTGATTCGCTTCACCCGGCGAGTTGGAGGTCGCGATGTACCAGCGATCTCCATCTGGAAACCGTGCCCGCGTACGCTGTCTCAAGACGGCAGCGTCAAGCAAGTCTTCTCCTCCAGGCGCCCAGAGAAAGAGACGATCTCCCTGCTGCAGATTCTCCCAACCTAACTCTTCTGCCGTTAACGCTAACATGCCGCCTGCTATCAACGCTTGATCGGTAAGGACAAACGATTCACCTCGTGATGTGTGGATTTCGTAACCTTCAAGCAGAAGAATGTTGTCGGGCAAAGGATCAGGACAAGGACATCTTGCGATTTCTACGAAGAAACTCGCTCCACCGATGCCTGCGACCTCGTTCAATAGAAGGCCAGAGGCAGCCTCTTCTCTAACAACATTCGCCGTGCCTGGGGTGCCTCCAATCGTCTCGCTCCGCGCCCAAGAGGCCGGATCAGAAGCGCGATCCTGAGGCCGACGTTTCGCCAAACTCACTCCTGCGCCATCAGGCGCCACCGGCCATTCTCCCCGATCATTGTAGCTCAGTTCACTCATGATCCTGCCGCTATTATTGACCAAGCGTAGCCGCTCTCCATCGTCATCGAGCCGCCCTTGGAATAGTCCCAAAGCATCCGGAAATTGCCCTTCCGCAGACGCGAGCACAATGTAACCGTTTCCCGGAATAACGCTTCCTGCAGGGAACTGATAGGAGATCGCGCCTTCGATCTCCCAATTGGAGACATCAATGTTCACGCCATGCAGATTGACCAATTCAACCCACTCGCCTTGCCCATCGGCGGGGTGATACATGATTTCGTTGAAGACTAAAACGGAATCTTCTTGGGCCCTAAGACAAAGATTCAGGGACCAGAGGAAAGTAAAGCAGAGACACAATCGGTAGACTGGGGGTAGCATGGGATACGGCATAGGGTTCGCCGTGGGTACCATACAGGACAGAGCCGAGTAAAGCGAATCATCGCAGGAGACAAAAAGACCGCCACTTCCTTACCTTTGACTTGCGACTAAGGCAATGAAGGCGGAGCTGACGTTGTCGTGCCACTCGTGCCACTCGTGCCAC
>JAACDM010000014.1 GCA_009936795.1 Verrucomicrobiaceae bacterium
CCTGCACCTGCACCTGCACAAGAAATGGGCTCAATCCCACCACCTCCCCCTTCCGGCGGTAGCGGTGGCTACTGGGACTCTGTTGGCGCTAGCATTAGTGTTGGCTATGACACGGATTACATTTTCCGTGGCTATGACATCGGGCACGATCATGTCTGGTCGGCTCTCGATCTTTCGATCCCTCTCGGAGACACTATCGAAGCTTCCATCGGGACTTGGTACACTTCTGCCTTCAACGATGGTGAGAACGAAATTGATGTTTACGCATCTCTCGCGTTCGACATGGGAACCTGGGGCCTCGAAGTGGGTTACACGCACTACAGCTATCCTAACGGTATCCTCGGTGACGGCGGCTCTAACGGTGGCGAGACAAACGAAGCGTATGTTTCTGCTGGCACGACCTTGGGTCCTGTCGATGTCGCTCTCGCTTACTACTACGATTTCGATCTAGAGATTAGTTACATTGAAGCTACGGCTGGCACATCGATCCCAGTCAGCAGCAATGTGAGCCTCGACCCTTCCGTCGGGATTTCTTATGCCGACATCGACGACGCACCTGCTGGTATTGAGGACAGTGGTTTCAACCACTTCTTTGCCAAGCTAGAGATGCCAATCGCTCTTACTCCTTCAGCTACGCTGACTCCTTACATCGCTGCTAGCGTTGCTCAGGACATCGCTGATGATGCAGGTGAAGGCGACTACTTCTGGGGCGGGATCGCTCTTAGCGTCGACTTCTAGTCGGCTCGCTTTCTTTAGAAAGCTAACCTTTCGAAAGGGTTCTCCGGTAACGGGGAGCCCTTTCTGCGTTTCGAAGGGCTCTCAACTTTCGTATTGCTTCTACCCCAGGTCTTCCTACGCTCAGAGGAACTGCATTGTTCAGCTCATGAATCCAAATCTCATTCGAAATATAGGCATCATCCTCTTCTTAGGTCTTCTGTGGCTGTGTTATTCAGCTGTGCAGGATTACAATGGCATGACTGAGGAGCAGCAGACGGATGGAATCATCAGGCTGATCGCCTACTTCCTTCTCACGGCAGTGGTTGGTGGCTTCCTGTTTGTGAGTTACATTCTCCCAATGTTTGGAGACGCCGTGGGCGAGGCTATGTTGTCTTCCGCAGAGGAAGCGGGAACTGATCCTTATCTGAAAGCCCGTGGCAAGGTAGCCATTGGTGACTACGAGGGGGCTGTGGCGTTGTTCCGTGAGATTGCCAAAGAAAACCCTGGTGACCGCATGCCCATTGCGGACATTGTGAAACTTTATCTGGAGCGCCTCCATGATCCGGCCAACGCCGAGCTCACCTTGGAGAACGCAATTCGCGAAGAACATTGGGAGGAAGAAGACGCCGCCTGGTTTATCTTTCGTTTGGTAGATCTCATCCAGGAACACCAGCCCGATGATCAAGATCGTAAAGTGAATCTCCTTCAGAAATGTATGCGCCGCTACCCAGAAACACGACATTATGCCAATGCGGTCCATCGCCTCCGAGAGATCGATCCTGAGTTGGTGAAGAGCGTGCAAGCGGAGATTGCTGCGGACCAATCTGGTGAGGGCGAGGGCGAGGCAGGTGCCCAAGAACTGGAATCTGGTATTCCTTCTCCTTCAACGCCTCCGCCATCCGGTGCGCAGCCTCCAAAGCCGAATGTGTAGGGTTTGTTAGAGCGAAGAGCGTCGATAGCGGATACTGTCGGTAAGCGGTTGCGCGCCGATCCGTTGTTCTACCTAGCCGTCGCTGGTTGCGTCGGGATCCTCCTGTCAGATCACTTCCCAAAGGCCGTCCATTATGGGGCGGCCTTTGTGGTATTTGGGTTGGTCTATGCCCTCGGGCTGATCTGGAAACGGTCGTGGGCCCGTTGGTTGATTGGGCCAATGATGGTTGTGGGCTTTGCTGCCGTGCATGCCTGGCATCTGGCTGCCTTTGAAGAGTTTCCGTTTCACGAACGGCTTCGATCAGATGTAGAAGGGATCCATGTGGAAGCGCAGGGGCGCATTTGCAGCGAGCCTCGGCCACTAGGCAGTTACGGAACTCAGGCCGTGCTTCAGCTAGAGTCGGTGACTGCTGCGGGTATGATCTATCGCTCGCCTCACCGGGTGGTCGTCCGCGTATCTGACCATGAGATTGTGTATGGCGATGTGGTTGCCTTTACGGGCCGTCTTCATTTGCCGGAGCTACCGCGCAATCCGGGGCAATTTGATTACCGCTCTTTCTTGGAGCGCCACGATTGGGTGGGTATAGTTGAAATCACCCGTAGCGAGCATTTTGAGACTCTCGATCGGCGTCCGCATTTTTTCAAAGCGACTGCTCTAAAGGCGCGTCATCGGATGTCGCGGGCGATCACTCGGGATTTGGAGAATGAGACTGACATTTGCGCGATTCTTAATGCCATGGTCTTAGGAATGCGGGAAGAGGCTACTCCTGAAATGGAAGACCCCTTTCGATTCAGTGGGACGCTACATATCTTTGCGGTGAGTGGATTGCATGTAGGGATCTTTGCATTGATTGCCTGGCTCATGCTCAAACCACTTGGTTTGAGTAGAGCTCAAGTCACGCTGCTACTCATTCCTTTGCTCTTCTTCTACGCCTTCATTACTGGTTGGCGCCCATCTGCCGTTCGGGCTGCCACGATGGCTACGGTATTTCTCGCGAGCTTCTGTGTGCGTCGTGAGCCGCGTCTCCTCAATAGCCTAGGGTTGGCGGCACTCCTCATTCTCGCGTTCAACTCGAATCAGCTCTTCCTACCAGGCTTTGAGCTTTCCTTTGCTGTCCTCCTCTCGATCATCATGTTTACGAAGGCCTTGCAACGCCCATTCCGACTTTGGCTATATCCAGACCCTCTCATTCCTTACAGTCTTTCGGAGGATCATGAGCAACGGGCCTACGCCTTCCGACGATGGCTTGGAGATATTGTCAGCGTATCCGGGGCTGCGTGGTTTGGTTCACTGCCACTGATGGCAGCGACGTTTCATCTGGTGACGCCTGTGGCGATCTTTGCCAATTGCCTCCTGATGCCACTTGGTTTCTGTATCCTTTTCACGGCTGCCATGAGCATGCTATGCTCGCTAGTTGGCTTGCTCGGCCCTTTGAATATACTTTTTAACAATGCGAACTTCGTCCTTGTGCATGGGCTCGTGGCGCTGGCCGAGACCTTCGCACAAGTGCCTGGAGGACATTTCCTGGTGTCTGGTCGCCTGCCTTTTACTCAGGCGCCTATCGAGGTGACGGTCCTGGATCTTCCCCGTGGCGGCGCCTGCAGTCACGTGAACGTGCGAGGTGGGTCAGACGAGTTGATTGATATTGGGCATTTGAGAAGTTATCCAATGCTGACAGCACCCTATATACGCTCTGCGGGATTAAACTCTATTGATCGACTCTGGGTCACTCATGGAGATACCGGACATACCAGTGCCGCTTCCGAGCTGATGAAGAGCTATGCGCCCAAGGTCTATCAGCCACGGTGGAAATCTCGCAGTCCTTCAGTCTTAGCGCTTGAGAGGACATTGTTGGATAGGGGAGCCGCGACCGTCCGTTTAGAGGCCGGGCAATCTATCGCTTTGAAGTGGGGTGATTATTGGGAGGTACTCTATCCTCCTGCTGATGAACAGTTTGCTGCGTCGGCGGCTGATGATCGGGGCTTGGTCCTTCGATTGCATGGCCAGGGATGGCGTGTGCTTTTTATGGCGGATGCTGGTTTCACGACTGAGCGGTGGTTGCTTGACTCGGGGGTAGATTTGAAGGCCGATGTGCTTATCAAAGGGCATCACGCTGATGATTATAGTGGTGTGATAGAGTTTCTCGATGCCGTCCAGCCTCGAGCAATCGTTTATGATACAGAGGTTGATCACGACGAGATGGCGAGCCGATGGGCCACCGTGCGCGGAATCCCACTCATCGATCAAGAAGAGGTCGGTGCCGTTATCCTAAAGCTTTCCAAGAGAAAGATCCGGCTGGAGGGCTTTCGCGGAGATCAGCTGATCTTCTTGAAGTGAGCACGGTGAATGGGCTTGCCCTGCCCCAGCCAGAGTTCTTCGAAATCTGTCTGAGGGTAGAACATCTCGTCCTCCCATGTAAGGGATTTGAAAAAAGTCGCTTCGGTGAGGCATTCCATGGCAGCTTCGAAGTAGGCGGGGTGATCGGTTTTGAAGAGAAACTCTCCACCTGGTTTCAGCACGCGAGCGAAATGCGGTAGGCTACTTTTCTGGACCATTCGTCTGCCGTGGTGCTTCTTCTTGGGCCAGGGATCGGGGAAGAGAAGGTGCACACGATCAAACGACTCTGCAGGAAGTAGCCACTCAAGTGCGTATCCTGACTCCAGGCGGAGCACTTTGAGATTAGAAAGATCACGTCGTTTTGCTTTCCGACAGACCTTGCGTACACGGCCGAGGAGGCGCTCTGTGCCCAGGAATTGCCTGTCGGGGAATTTGGCGGCCATTTCCATCAGAAAACGTCCATCTCCGCACCCAACGTCCAGTTCTAACGGTCGGTCATGAGGGCATAACTCTTCTCGTTTCACCTCCGCAAAGTAGTCTTGAGGAATGAACTGGTGGGTTTCGAAGTCGCGTTGCTCTCCGGCCATAAGTTGCTAGTCTTAGCCGCCTATGAACCTGGATCAAGCCGAGTTGGCCCAACACGCCCGCTCTTTTCTTACCTTCGACGCTTTTGATACGATCCAAACGATTCCGATTACTGGTGGTGGTTCAGGGAGGACCTTTCATCGCGTCCAATTTCGTCCAGGTGGCCAAACCTACGTGATCATGCAGTACGCGCATGATCGCCCGGACAATGAGCGTTTTGTGCCGGTCACACGTTACTTGGGCGCAGAATTGCACGTGGCTGTTCCGAAGCTACACGCATTTGATGAGGAGAGATGCCTTGTCTGGCTCCAAGATCTCGGTGAGATCGATCTTTGGTCTCAGCGACTCCAATCATGGCCACTGTTAGAGCCTCTTTACCAGAAGACCCTCGATGAAGTTTGGAAGCTACACGCGGTGGAGGAGGGGGACATTCCATGCGAGCTTGAGCCAGCCTTCACAGAGGGGCTCTATCGCTGGGAGCAAGAGTATTTCTACGAGCACTTTCTTGCGCACCAGTCACGGATGAAGCCAACTCAAGTGGAGGCACTGTATGAGAGCAAGCCTTGGAAAGAACTGGCTGAAGAGCTTGCGGCGCTTCCTCGGCATTTGGTGCATCGCGATTTCCAGTCTCGAAACATCATGATCTATGATGGTGCGATTTATCTTATCGATTACCAAGGCCTGCGATGGGGGCGACCTGAATACGATCTCGCTTCTATCTTGCTTGATCCTTATATTTCGATCGGATCAGAGCGTCGCGGCGACTTGTTGCGCTATTATCATTCTTTACATCGCGAGGATTCTTGGGATGACTTTAAGCTGCTCTATTGGAAATGTGCGGCCCAGCGTCTAATGCAGGCGCTAGGAGCCTATGGAAATCTCGGCCGGAACCTAGGTAAAACGGAGTTTCTCGAGTCCATCCCAATTGCACTCTCCCGCTTGCGCTTTGTGCTGAAGGAAGGAGATCTTCTTCCAGATTTGCAAGAGGCTCTGGCCGAAGAGAAACTAACGGTGAACTAAAACGCATGAGAGTGATCCAACAACGTGCATGGCTGGCAAGGATGTTTGTCGTCTGGGGTGTGCTTCTGTTCGACCTGCACGCTTTGTACGGGACCGAGATGCCAAGGGTGATCTTTGTTCGGGTCGACGAGGCAACGGCAGATTTCTTCGATGATACTCCATCGCCTCTCGATTATGCGGCCTTTCTTAAGAACATCCAGAAGCATGGGCCGCGATGTGTTGGCATGGTCGACTTGTTGCGCTGGCCGCAAGTCGCACCTGAAATTCTCAATGGACTGATCAGGGAGGCGAAGTCTTTAAATGTTGTCTATGCCGCGATGCTAGACAATGATGCTCCTGATACAGACCTCGCGAAATCCCTGAGGGCGTGTCCGCAAGATTTCCTGGCGACGGGTGATCTTGGTCTGCTGGCTTCTTTCAAGAGCGTGTCTCGCTTGCCAGATGAAGGCCTGCTAGAGAATTCGGCGGCGGGATTCACCATCATCGATTTCGGAGTTGATGTAAACGTGACGGCAAGCGGAATTGAAGTCCCTCTCGTTGCCCGGGGGCCGAATTCAGAGCTAGCTCTTTCGCTGCCAATGCTCATCGCTGGCCAAGCCCTTGGTCTTTCCTGGAATACCGTTTCGATTAACATAGGGACCGCATTGCAGTTGGGTGATGGCACTGAGCCTATTCCACTAGATCAGGCTGGTAAGGTGGTGGTGCCACTTGAGGAGCCAGTGTCGCTTCAACGCCTTGGTGGAGATCGACTCATTGCGTCAGACTTAATGGTAGAGGCGGTTCGTGACGCTGTTCTTATTGTTGGCTCTGATTTGGAAAGAGATCGTCTCTTTCCTCTACCGAATGGGCAGCGTGTCTCTCGCCCTGAGCTAGTATCGCTGACGGTTTGTTACCTGCTAGAGCAAGCGACTGCAGCCTCTGTTTCACTGCCCGCCGAACCAGCGCCTGTTGCTGAAACCAACTCTGTGCTTCCGGCAAAGGACCTTGGTGCCGCTACGGTGGATAAGCCTATTTCTCCGAGCACCAATCGTGAAGTCTATCATTTCCCCGATCTTCGCGCGTCGAGTTCTGGGCTTTGGATTCTCGGAATTGGCTGCGGACTGGCTTTTGTTTTTTTGCTGTTGCTGTCGAAACGTAAACAGGACCGACCTGAGGTTGAGGAGACGGCTCCCGAAGGAGTGCACGAGAGTGCTGGTGTGAAGCCCGACCTCGCCGAGACGCCAGCCATAGCTGCGAGCCTGACAAAGGAGCGGGAGGAATCTTGCGAAAAGAAATCTACCAAGACACCTGAAAAGCAGAGTGATGCTGTTGGAGGCTTCGAGACGGAGGGTTTGGCCAACGCCTCTCCGTCAAAAGACAACGCAGCCCCGACCAGCGAAGCTAGCGAGGACCGAGATGCTTTGCTGAAGAAGGCCAAGAAACGTCCGGCAAGGAATAAGAAATCCCAATCGCGGCGCCGGCGGCCTTCCTGAGCTCGTGATCCTAGTTGACATCCTCACGAACAGCCTCAAAACCTTTAAAGAGTAGGCGCGAAGTTAGGGCGCCGAGTCTTACCAGTCATGGCAGAAGTCGAGGAGCCCATCTACGTCATCGGACACCGTAATCCGGATACTGATGCGATATGTTCAGCTATTGGCTATGCGGACTATCTTCAGCAAACGGGCGTTCAAGAGGCGATAGCGGCTTCTTGTGGGGCGGTCAATCCGCGCACGGATTGGGTCTTGCGCTACGCGGGGCTGAACGCGCCGCCATTGCTCGGTGATCTTCGTCCGCGGGCCGGGGCATTGTGTGAAAAAGACTTGGTCGTAGCTCACCAGGAGGAGACGTTTCTCGAGGTCTACCAGAAGATGTGCACCCATGGATTCCGAGCTATACCTGTAGTCGATGAGAGTGGGCAAGTCGTCGGCATGCCCACCTTGCTAGAGATTCTTGAGCTGCTACTCCCTATGGGCGAAATGCGTTCGGGGGCGCGCACGATCAAGGCTAGCATTCGGAACATGACGAATAGTGTCGAAGGCGCGCTCTTCGCCGCAGGACCGGCAATTGAAGTAGAAGAAGATCTCTTTCTACTTGTAGGAGCCTCTAGCATTGAGACGGTCAAAGCCCGCATGCGCCGGTTTCCTCCTAACAGTCTAATTGTGGTGACTGGAGATCGCCCGCGTGTCCAGGAGTTGGCCGTAGAGGCTGGTGTTCGGTGTTTGATCGTCACGGGAGGATTTCATCCGGAAAACGATCTTCTCACGAAGGCTGGGGAGCAGGGCGTCTGTGTGATCTGCTGTCAGCAAGACACCGCTAGTACTTCGCAACTCATCCGTTGTTCTCGCCAGGTGGCAGGGATTCTTGACCGCAACTTCATCTCATTCTCCGAAGACACCCTGATTTCAGATATTCTAAAGGACGTTCGTGACTCTGCTCAGGTGCTCTTTCCTGTGACCCGTAAGAAGAGTGAGGAGATTGTTGGGGTGTTCTCCAAGTCTGATTTGGTCGACCCGAAACGACCACGACTGATCCTTGTTGACCACAACGAATTCTCTCAGGCCGTTCCTGGAGCGGAAGATGCGAACATTCTGTCAGTCATTGATCATCATCGATTGAGCGGAGATTTAGTCTCTCGCGATCCTATTCGATTTATCAATGAACCCGTTGGTTCTACCTCGACCATTGTTGGTAAGTTTTACCAACAGCGGGGTCTAACACCACCACCGTCAGTAGCGATCTGTCTGTGCGCGGGAATCATCTCTGACACCTTACACCTGACGTCGCCTACGAAGACGATCGTTGATGAGGAGATCCTTCACTGGCTCGCAGAAATTGCCCAGCTGGATTTGGTAGCGTTCTCTAAGGACTTCTTCACGACGGGTTCTCTCTTGAAGAACTACACATCGCGGGAAGCTGTCGAATCGGACCGCAAAGAGTTCAGCGAAGGGCCGTGGCGACTGTGTATTTCCCAGATCGAGGAGCTGGGTTTGGATCAATTTTGGAAGTATGAAGAGGAGCTGACGTCGGTGTTAGAAGATATTCGAAAGGAGTATCAGCTCCACTTTGCTTGCCTCATGGTCACGGATATCAATGAGAATAATAGTGTCCTTTTGACGACGCAGTCCCCCACGGTCGAGGACGTGATCGAGTATCCTCGAATCCATAAGCACCTTTTCCAACTCGACGGTGTCGTGAGTCGCAAGAAACAGCTTTTCCCCTACCTTAGCCGCATTCTTTCTAAGGTAAGTCCTCCGGCGGCCGGAGCCCGGGGTTAGCGAGATCGAAGCAACTTGTCAAAACGCGCGAAACGCCCCTTCAAGGCTTCAAGGTTGGGCGGCAGCTTTGCAAATGCATCGTTACCCTGATTGTTCTGGTTTGAGCGTTTGAGAACGCGATAGTTGTCTTCCATGCGAAGGAGGTCGAGGCCAGCTCGTTGGCCGTAGAAGGTCTTTGGGGAACGCATGTAGAGTCGTTTGAAGGACGCTGCTAGGTCGGGCAGATCGCTTGATTTGCGAAATCCTTCTTCCTCTTTCTGAGCTGATCTGTAGGCGCGGCGGGCATCCATCTCAGTTTGCAATGATCGATGTCGCCTGACTTGAGAAAGTTTCTTTGATAGGGTGCTTCGCCTTTCTTTGGGGACGAACTTGGCAAATGGAGCAGCCTGAACGTGCTCTAGATAGAGCAAACGCTCGATTGGCAAGGGAATAGACTCTGCTGTGGTTAAAGACGATTGCCACCAGGCGAGGGCACCCTCCTCAAGGCCCGCTGGGCTTGCGACCTGGCATTGGAGCCATTGACTTAGATACGGTGCGTCTGTTTCACCCGCCCGATGACCCTTGGTGAGGTATTCTTCAAAGACGACGTCGTGCTTGGTTTTGAGGTAATGCGAGTGCGCACGTCGACTGTAAAGATGATTGCTGTCCAGTTGGCCGATGCCAATGTAGATCGCTAAAGAGCGCACAGGCTCAACCTTGGGGCGTGAGATGACTCGGCCGATATCATCCGGTATACGACCGGCACCGAGGATGAGTGCTCCTGATAGGGTGTCGAACCCCTCAGTGGCGAGCAGGTCAGACATCCACCCGCCTTTGCTGAATCCGCCCACGTAGGTGCGCTGATCAAGAGAAAGAGATTCGCCTAACAAGAGCTGACGAACTTTTGAAATACGTCGGATTTCCTGTAGGATGCCGGCGCGACTGAAAGAATCTTTCCCGGGCAGGGCATAGGGCGCGCCGATCAATACGAATCCGCGTCCACGCGTGTAGCCCTGAAACATCGATGTGCTAGCACGCCCATCTGTACGGTGGAAGCCGTAGAGCAGTGGCCATTCATTCGCGGGATCGTAGTCGCTTGGAATATAGACCTTGAGTGGCGTCTTCTCTCCCAGGCCCAGCCACGTGACTTCTTTCCCCGGCTCCCAGGCATGCACACGTCCGTAGCCTGCCAGCAAGACCATGGCGAGAGTGAGGAGACGCATTGGGGGAGTGTTGTCTTGCTGGCATCCAGGCCCAAGTCGAAAGTTCGTGGAAGCCCCTTGTCTTCATTGGTCTCGAATCCTAGGGTTCCATAGTTTTACCATGGCCACCACTGGAAGCTTCCTTCATCAATCAGCCTCGTTGGAGACCCCTCCGTTCTTTATTCTGGGTCCTTGTGTGATGGAATCCGAGGTTTTTACGTGGGAGATGGCCCGGGCCGTCGCTAAGATTGGCGACGAGCTGGAGGTTCAGGTGGTTTTCAAGGCTTCCTATGACAAGGCAAACCGAAGTGCTTCATCGTCGTTCCGCGGGCCAGGACCTGAAGCCGGGCGCGATCTTCTTAAATCCATCCGTGATGAATTGAGCCTTCCTGTGACAACGGATGTCCATACGGCGGAGGAAGCCAAGCTATTGGGAGAGGTCGTTGATTTAGTGCAGATTCCGGCCTTCCTCTGTCGGCAGACGGACCTTATTCAAGCCGCTGCAGAGACTGGCAAGGTTGTTAATGTGAAGAAGGGACAATTCCTAGCTCCCTGGGACATGGCGAACATCGCTGACAAGTTGAAGGCGTTCGGTGCAAGTCACTATTATTTTACAGAGCGAGGGGTGTCTTTCGGATACAACACGCTGGTGGCGGACATGCGTGCCCTCTATTGGATGCGTGAGGAAGGCCATCCGGTCATCTTTGATGCCACGCACTCGGTTCAGCGCCCAGGTGGGGATGGTAAGACTAGTGGTGGTGATGGCGTGCTGGCACCAGTGTTAGCACGTGCAGCTGTGGCCGTCGGTTGCGATGGGGTTTTTATGGAAACGCATCCAAATCCTAGCAAAGCGCTTTCAGATGGCCCTAATCAAGTGCCATTGGCGGAATTGCCCGTTGTGCTCAAGCGACTTATTTCCGTCCACCAAGCGTCTCATGGTTAGGAGGCTGCTTATGATTGGCTTGCTTCTCGGAAGCATGCTCGGGGCTCAGGAGCACGAGATCGATAGGGCCTCTGCATTGAAGCTTGCCTCCATGGTGCCACTCAATGTTGTAATTCGTGATTTTAAGTTGCCTCAATACGATGAGAATCGCCAACCTTCTGCGACGATCACTGCTCGGGAAATACGCCGCATAAGTGATAGCCGATTCATCCTTGAAGGTCTCAGAATCATTCTCTTCACGGATGGAATAGAATCGGGGGACATTGTGACCCCGCGAGCCGTCTATGATATCAAACATCGGCTTTTGGTTGGGCGACAGAGGATCAAGATCACCACACCCGACGCCATTTCAAAGGGGCGGGGCTTCATCTACGACCTAGAATCTCGGAAGTCGGCCATCCTGAGTGACGTCACGTCGTTGATTCGGTTCGAAAAACGGGCGAATCCATGAAATACTAGTGGTTCTGAACCCGTCCGAAAGCCTATGAAGTGTTTACTACCTTGTTTCCTTGTCTTTGCCGCCGCGTCCTGGTTGATGGCGCAAGAGGAGGTGTCTGAAGATGAGAAAGAAGATCTTGAACTCTTAGAGCGTGTTGTCGAGGTGCTCGACAAGGCGTCATTAAGTGACGTGCTCGAAGATAAACAGCGTTTGCAGGATCTAGATTTGAACGACCTTCCCGCTGCAGAGAAGATGCTAAAGGACGAGCTGAAGAAGCTTCAAGCTGATGGAATTATCCCGATCGAGGCGATTCGCCAGGCGGTTGGAGGTGGACTTGAAGGCAAGGAAGAGGCTGGCAATGCGAGCGATTTGTTAGGTCCCGAGCCCCTGAAAGGGCAGAAGGTGGCTAGGGAGAATGCAGGTGAGTGGATCACGATCGAGAATTCTAAATACATGGCGGGTGATCCCAAGAGTGGGATTGTTGTTTTTGAAGGAGATGTGTTGGTGACGAACAAAGGCCAGGGTGTGGAGAATCCATTCTCCATGCGCTGCGATAAGCTGATCGCCCACTACGAGAGGAAGAAGGGCAACGATGGGGGCAGTAGCCTTAGCTTTGCTGAGGCTACTGGCCGTATGGTGGTGATTAGTGGAGTCAATGAAGAAGGGGATCCCGTTGAGGTCCGATGCAAGAAGGCCGTGATGAAAGGTGAGACCATCACCTTGAGAGATTGGCCAGAGCTAAGCATGCCTGGCCGAATGATGAAAGCGAGAGACAGTGAGGCTTACATTGAAGCGACGACTGGGAATAGTAGTAAGTTCAGTCCGCGAGGAGCCTTTGAAGTAAAATTGAAGAAGCAGGCGGAAGGGGAGGAGTAAAGCTGCGCATGGTCTGCAAGTCAGGCGGTGAAGCAGGCTGAGACAAGAAGACGATGCGACGGGCTTCGCGCGTAATGACGGGTTGAAGCTTCCGTGGAAGGACTGATGTCGGCCGGTGCTGTGGGAAATGCAGCGGCGAGCAACTGTTTTTAGGAACGCAACCCAACAACGTTTCTCGGGTTAAGTCTATCACTTGTCAACGGAACCTCTATGTATTCCTGCCTCCGGTTCAATAGTCTCATCGTGGGCGGCGTTCTGCTCTTAGTGTCCTCGCTGTCAGCCTAAGACGCTTTGTCGACGGATGATCGCGATTAGTTAGCCAGATCACTGTCACTGGCGGCAAAGGAACGGGTCGACTTTGTCGAACACATTCAACCTATCTTCCGTCAACATTGTTACGAGTGCCACGCAGGTGAAAGCGAGAAAGCGGAACTCAATCTGGCTGTCCGTGCGAAGGCGATGCAAGGTGGTAAAAGTGTCGCTTCGTTTGTTCCCGGAGATAGCCTAGCTAGTCTGCTCGTGCATCTTGTCGCCGGCGTTGAGGAAGACAGGCGTATGCCGGAAGGAAGCGATCCGCTCTCTGACGGTGAGATCG
>JAACDM010000608.1 GCA_009936795.1 Verrucomicrobiaceae bacterium
ATTGGCGTTTCACGGTCGACATCAACAAAGCCAGCACTCATGCCCCATTTCTAGCATCTTCCCTAGATTTGTAAAATCCGACAGACTCCTAGGATTCGGAAACTACGGCAACGCGACGCTTCGAAAGCACGTTGGGTAGCTTTGGGCTGGAACGACACTCCTAGCGCTTGCCAGCCTGCTTGGCCCACGAATCTCGGAGGCCAATTGTCCGATTGATCACCAATCCATCCTCCGTCGTATCGGGATCGATACAGAAATAGCCAAGTCGCTCAAACTGACACTGATAGCCCACTTTCTGGCCCCTCAAACTGGGCTCCAATTGGCAATCCATGAGCTCCTCAATCGCGTCTGGATTGAGCTGATCTTCCAACTCACCATCAGCGGCATGAGGATCCTCCACCGTGAATAGACGATCGATCAAACGCACCGTCGCCGGCACAGCGTGCTTTGCAGAAACCCAGTGGATCGTTCCCTTCACCTTGCGACCATCTGCCGACTTTCCGCCGCGGCTTTCAGGATCATATGTGCATCGCAATTCCGTGACGGTCCCATGATCGTCTTTGATCACTTCCTGGCACGTCACGTAGTAAGCATAGCGGAATCGGACCTCCCGCCCCGGCCCCAAACGAAAGAACTTCCTGGGCGGATCCTCCATGAAATCGTTCTGCTCAATGTAGAGCTCGCGACTAAACGGCACCGGGCGTTTCCCCGCCTCAGGATCTCCCGGGTGGTTCACGGCATCGACCATCTCCTCGCCATCCTCTGGATAATTCGTGATCACCACCTTGAGAGGCTTCAACACCCCCATCACCCGTGGCGCGACCTCGTTCAAATGCTCGCGCACGCTGAACTCGAGCAGAGAAATATCCGTCATCCCAGGATACTTCGTCAGGCCGATGCGATGGCAGAACCTCCGAATCGCCTCTGCCGTGTACCCTCGACGTCGAATTCCTGAGATCGTCGGCATACGCGGATCATCCCAGCCGTTCACCTTACCGCTCTCTACCAACTTTAGCAGAAAGCGCTTGCTCATTACCGTGTAGGTCAAGCCCAACCGAGCAAACTCGATCTGTCGAGGCTGGCACGGCGTTTTTAACACTTTCAAAAACCATTCATAAAGGGGACGATGATGCTCGAACTCCAGGGTACACAGAGAATGCGTCACGCCCTCTAGCATATCAGATAACCCGTGGGTAAAATCGTACATCGGATACACGCACCACTTGTTCCCTGTCCGATGATGGGATTCCTTGCGAATCCGATAGAGCGTCGGGTCGCGCATGTTCATGTTAGGCGAAGCCATGTCGATCTTCGCCCGCAAGACGTGCTCACCTTCAGCAAACTCACCTTTAGCCATGCGCGCAAACAAATCCAAGTTCTCCTCCACCGAACGGTCCCGATGTGGACTTGGCTTGCCCGGTTCCGTCAACGTCCCGCGATATGTCCGTATCTCTTCCGCCGAGAGACTATCCACATAGGCATGTCCCGACTCGATCAACTGTACTGCAAACCCGTGCAACTGATCAAAATAATCCGAAGCGAAGAACAAGTTCTTTCCCCAATCAAAACCTAACCACCGCACATCTTCCTGAATAGATTCCACATACTCAGTCTCCTCTTTCGACGGGTTCGTATCGTCAAAACGCAGATGACACCTCGCCGGCGAATACTCTTTGGAAAGCCCGAAATTCAAACAAATGGACTTCGCGTGTCCAATGTGCAGGTAACCGTTCGGCTCCGGAGGAAACCGCGTCACAATCTCCGAGTGTTTCCCCGACGCCAAATCCGCATCGATGATCTCCCGGATGAAATCCTTCTTTACCTCGTCTTCAGTCTCCTCACTCATTCCTCAGTAGCCTAACAACAAACCTCACTCCTCACTGCGACCACTCGCAGGAGCCAACTCCGCGATGCGCGCGTTGGCCGACCTCAATCGCCTACTCAAATCGCGAGCTAGATTCCCCATAATCATTCGGTAGGTTTCTGGACGAAACGTAAACACATCGCGAAACGCCTGATCCGTCACAACTAAGGTTTCTGTCGCCTCCACGGCTGTCACAGAAGCCGAACGCTCACTGCCTTCCAACATCCCAAGCTCCCCAAACGTCGCACCCTTCCCAAGACGCTCTAACAAAGCAGCTCCATCACCATCAGGCTTTCGCTTCGTCATCGCCACGGAACCTCTCGTGATCACATAAATTGCCAAGCCAGGCGTGTCTTCCCGCGTGATCCGGTCGCCAGGTTCAAACCGCTCGGTGCCCAGAAAAGGGAAGATAATCGCCAAATCTTGCGACGGAATTCCTTTGAACAAGTGATGGGATTCCAAAAACTTGATCGTATCGCTTTCGAAGCTCATAAGAGAGGGTTCGGATGATGTAACGTACATAAACTAAAGTGAGGCTCGCTTAGTGTTGGGGGGTAAAAGGGGAACAGTCGTGCGTTTAAGAAAGTGGAATCAATCGCCTACCCGAAGCACGCGCACACGCACATCGGTAAGACCCTCTGGTTTAAAGTCTAACAATTCCGCTGCGCGGGAACTGACATCTAACATCCGTCCATGTATAAAGGGCCCGCGATCATTCACCCGCATCACCACCCGCTTCCCATTCCGCAAATTCGTGACCTCCACCTTACTTGGCAATGGAAGCAACTTGTGCGCTGCACTCACACTACGCGAATCGACAGACTCGCCGTTCGCCGTGATCTCAGAGCCACCGAACAACCAACGATCTGGGCCGTACCAAGAAGCCACGCCCACTTCATCGTAGTACCGCGCCTGGTCCACGGAATACGGAACATACTGAATGTCACCGATCACGTACGGCGAATTCTTGATTCTCCCGCTCGGCCCCGGAGAAGACGCCGACGCACAACTCGCCAACACCACCCCAACAAGAGCGATTAGAAGGCTGCGAAACGACCAGGACAACATGGAGATGGCTAGATACTCTATCTTCCAGGCCTGTCCAGAAACCGCAGCCATAATCCCCCAGCTATTTGAACATCTGCGTTATTCACCCCGTCCACCTTGTCAGGTCGGTTGATTTCCCTCCCAACACGAGATAGTTTTTAAGCCTTAAATCACCATGATTAGCGACGGTTACCATTGGCAGCGCCCCGGCATGAACCGGCGACGCGCCGATTCACGTGTCTCCTTCTGGGTCATGACCGCGCTCATCCTCTCCGTCGCCGCCCACGGCGTCCTCTGGGTCGTCTTCGGAACCTTCAAGGTCGAGCCCGTCGCCGAGATCACGCTCACCGACGCCTTCAGCATCAAACGCTCCACCTTTGACAGTACTGTGCTCGACGACGACATTCCCGGCACCGAGGACCCTCTCACCAAGGACTCCAGCAAAGGCCAATCCGAGGAAAGCGACCTCTTAGCCGACGAAATCGCCAAGTTCACTGAGTTCGATCCCGATGACATCCCAGCGGACTTCCTCGTCAACGCCGAAATTAAGATGACGCCTTCCGTCGAAGCCGTAGAGAATCTCGCCCTCAACACTCCCGGGGCCGAAACTGAGATCCTCGCTAGCCCAGCAGATAGCAACGGGGATCCCACCCAAGACATCTCTCAAATCCTCAGGGGCATGGAAAAACGCCCCAACCCGCTCGATCCAAATCACCCGGAAATGAATGTCGGTGACCTCCTCGGCGCCCAAGAAGACAGCGCCACCGACCTTGCAGACCTCGCCAAAGGCAGCGGCGAAGACGGCCCGGGCGAACTCATCCCAGACGGCTACGCCAGCCTCGACCAAGTCCTCGGCATGAAAGGCAACGGCGACCCCGGCAAACCCATTTGGGTCCCCACCGATGTCCTCTTCGCGTTCAACAGCGCCGAACTCAAAGACGAAGCCCGGCTCAGCCTCATGAAACTTGGCGCCCTCATCATGCAGCGCATGGACTCCGAATTCGTCCTCGAAGGCCACACCGACACTATCGGCGAAGACCAATACAACCTAGCCCTCAGCGTCAACCGCGCCACCGCCATCCGCAACTGGCTCCTCGACGCTCTCCGCCTTGACCCCGCCCGCATAAAAGTCAAGGGCCTAGGCAAATCCAAGCCCCTCATCGCCGAAGGCACCCCCGAAGAACAGGCCCAGAACCGCCGAGTCGAAGTCACCATCCAGCCCCTCGGAACCGAAAGCCCCTTCTAGAAAACCACTTCACCAGTCGAAATTCCTTGGTCGATATTCTGCGGTTC
>JAACDM010000609.1 GCA_009936795.1 Verrucomicrobiaceae bacterium
GACACCACGGCGCCATTGCTGCCAGTCAGCGCCAGGTAACCACCCTCTCGGTTCAACCTGAAGTTCGTGTGCAGATCCGCAGCCACATCGTTAAGATCATCACCGGAGGCGAAGACCACGAGGAAGGCGCCGGGAGCCAGATCGACCGCTGGGATCGCCCAACGCTGCGGCTGCTCCGGATCATCCGTGAGGTGATAGCCCGCAAGGTTGATCGCTGCGTCGCCCGTATTCTGAATCTCGATCCAGTCTTCCGTCGTGTCGTCGGCCGTCGCAAGATTCTGCGCGTTGGAAGCAAGGAACTCAGAGATGATCGGCGACGCTTTTGAGTTCGCGACAAGTGCCGCCAGAGCTAAAGCAAGGGTAAAAAGACGTTTCATGGTTCAGGTGTGTCACGAACAGTAGGGGTTGAGCTCATCGACCTGCCAGGAGCTGATCTTTATGGCCTGGCTCGCTTAAGGCCATATTCTTTTAAGCTCGTGGACGGTTAGCTTCTGTATGTGCGCCGAGCCGCCCTTGGCGTAGACCTTCAGTGACTTATTCTTCAGGTCGCGGACGGCCCCCATTGGCATGTAGACGAGGCCATCGTTGGCGTAGATTTCTACTGAAGGCCGGTCCACGAGCATGCGCAGGCGAATCTTACCGTCGATGGGTTTGAGCGTTGCGACCGTTTCTCCTGCGCTGAACTCGTTTCCTTCCTTACCTTCGCCGCCGATAAGAAGATTCTCCTTAACCTTATAGGTTACAGGAAACCCATTGATTTCGAACCCCACCTCATCGGCATCGCCCAGATCGATTTCGGCATCGATGTCGAAGAGATTTCCCTTCACGTCTTTCAATGGGTTCTTGTCGGGCGCGAGATCCTCGTCCTCCCACTTGTACTCCTTGGCGTGAAGCTTGCTAATTTCCTCGACAGGATACGCAAACATTCGCAGGCCATCATCGGTTGATCGCAGAGTCAGCGACACCGGAAAAGTCATCATCTGATTAAAGGGCATGTCCGGCAACTCGACGTTACCCCAGGCGATCTGAATGCTCCGGCCGTCTTCCTTGGGAATATCGTTGAAGATTTGGGACGCATAGAAGCAATTGCCGTAGTTAAAACGGATGGGTTCCGTTTCCTTGGTGAATGCTCTACCGTCGAAATCGCCGATAAAGTAATCACCATGGGCGGAATAGTGGACCCATTTCGTGTTATTCTTATCGCCGTCCACCGTCAACTCGACTAATTCCGGACACTCGTCGCGGTCGGTTTCCATAACACTGTGCAATTCCCAGCGCTTGAGGTTCGGCGACGTGAAGAAGGCTACCCGGCCCTCTCGCAAGAACATCACGATGGCCCATTCTTGCGTTTCCTCGCGCCAGAAAACTTTGGGATCGCGATTGGCCTTCCTCAAGCGTCCCTGCACGGGATTGCCTGCATATTTGGTCCAGGTGCGGCCCCGGTCGTTGCTGTAGGCAAGGCCCTGCGTGAAGGGCTCGCCTTCGGACCAACGGCTGTTGTTGCCGGCCATCGTGTAGATGACCACCATGGGCGGTTCCTCGCCCGTCTGGAATCCTGTCGTGTTATTCCAATCCACCACGCCTGAACCGGAGAACATGGTGCCAAACTTGTCTGCATGCAGCTTGTCGCCCTGCTCTTCCCAATGGACGAGGTCCTTGCTGATGGCGTGGCCCCACGTCATATTTCCCCAAGCCCAGCCGAAGGGGTTGTGTTGGTAGAACAAATGGTATTCGCCTTTGTAGTACATCAACCCATTGGGATCGTTGTTCCAGCCCCGCTTGGATGAGAAGTGGAATTGAGGGCGAAGTTCCTCTTTGTAGAGATCGGCTTCACCTGGGAAGGTGTTAGCGCTGTAAACGGACTCGAAGCTTTTGATCTGTTTTTCCGAGATTTCCCAGGCGACCAGCTCTCCCGGCTTTCCGATAAAATCCTGCACTTCAAGATAGACCCAGTAATCAGGTTCGGCAGGTGCCAGTTTGATCACGAACTCACGAACTTTCTCACCATGGATTTTGAGGCTTATGAGGCATTTGTCCGCGTCCTCCGAAACAGGAAAGTTCAGATACTTCCCCGTGATGTCAATTTCGCGATCGGCGGCAAATGAATGTGTCGTGCACATGCAGATGACGGCTGAAAGAAGAATCGTTGTAATCGTTCTAGATAGGCTCATAGGTCTTTTAGTGATTGTGTCAGCTGAGATGAAGCTCCAGCTTCGTCATTTCCAGATGGATTCAAGCTCCCGGATCTTGACGAGATCAACCCGAGTGTATGGGCTGGAAAGACAAGTTTTGAAACTTCGTGATTTGTTTCTCACTACCCTTCCGTGATTGCTGAAGAAATCTATATGGGATGCAGCGTTTTCATCGATCTTAATCTCTGCTGTCCATGCTTCTTTCTCTGCATCGAACTTCATGTCACTCCAGTCATCTTTTCCGATTCTTTGCCATAGAAATGCTGCACTTGCTTCGGGGCCCCGGTCGTAGATCCACCATATTCTGCCGCTCTCCGCTTTTGGACCGTCCTCGAAACGCACGGTTACTAGAAGTTTGTCGTCGGAAATCTCATGGCTTATTGAAGGTGGTTCCAACATGGGTTCTAAGTCTTCGAAGAAATGCCCGAGTATGAATGCCGGTAAATTATCATTCTCTTGAGCTGCATGATGTAGTTCCTGCCCGTGTCCGCCGTTTGGCTGATAATACGTGGGGATTCTTGGGAAGTTTTGCGCCGCCTGCAGAATGCTGTATGAATTGAAATCGTGGGTTGTAGGATCAAAAAGCATCTCCACGCCTCTTTCCCTTAGCTGATCCATGTTTCTTGTTACGAAGATATAGTCTGCCATTTCCAGTGCGAGTTTAAGGATGTCATCCCAACTGTGCCCGGCTTCCAGGGCCTCGTAGTTGTAATTGGACCCAAAGGTTCCACCAATGAATCCCGTGTAGAATTCCTTTTCGCGCTCGAGACGAATCTCGCCCTTGTCCACCTTTTCAAAGAAGCGTTTATTTTCCGCTTCCAAGGCGTCCCATGCCTTTCTATCGCATAAGCGTATTGGTGAATCAGAGATTGTTCCGACCTCTGAGTAAAGTGCTGTGATTCGTTCATCACTGATGAGTGAGACCGTTGGCGAGGAGCCATGCTTAGATCCGCCAGATGCGGCAACCTTGCCCTTTTCGAAATGGTCGTTCTCAGCATAGGCCGCAGTAACTGCACGCATGATAGTTGCGGGCCATCCCCAGTATTGGACGGCATAATGAGGATTGAGTGTCTCAATAAAACGTCTGGATAATCCTTCACGAAAGTCCCGCGGTTCACCGCCGATGGTTGTCTGGACCAAGCCAACGCCGCCGGCAATAAGAGCAGCGTCTAAACTGCTGATGCGAGCATCGTTTTTCAATACCTCAGGTTCTTCATAGTCGGTAGTCAGATGGAATCCCTTCGCTTTGCGATCTACTGGCACAATCATACGAAGAGGCACACGGTATTCCTGCCCCTCCCAGGCTTCACCGACACGAATAGTGACACATTTCTGGCGTGTCGGCGGATTGCCTTCAACGACATGCCAGTCTTTAATGACCTCGACTGCGAGTGTGCTCACGTCGTGGATTTCATCCATATCGAAAAGTTTGGTCTCCGCAAAAGATGGTATGCACGATGCGCCCACAAAGAACACAACTATTGACCTCAGCGCAGCCAATGGGCCTAGGGCGCCCAGCGGAAGCCCAGTATTTAGCGAGTAAAACGCTAGCAACGAGTTCTTTCGCTGCGCAGTCATCAATAAAAAATACATAAAGCTGAATTTCATGAAACTTCTCCTATTTCGGAACCGCCTGGCCCTGCAACCCGCCTACTACGGCCTGCGTTTCCGAAACCGCGGGATAGTTGCAGGGAAGCGAAGGCTAGGTTTCAGGTTCTTTATTTCCATATGGACTTAAGTTCGCGGAGCTTGATGGATCTGATTTCTGCTGCACCATCTCGTGCGAAAGCTGCTATCGTCTTGTTGTCATCATCAGCGCGTAATTTACATGGCATGTAGATCTGTCCGCCGTTCGCAAAAATCTCTACAGATGTGCGATCCACGATACACCGCAGGCGAATGCTGCCATCTTTTGCCTTGAGGGGTGCAGTTTGCTCACCGAAAACCAGTTGCTCTTCTTTGGGGTGATAGACGATTTCTTCACCACGGATACTCAACCCAAGTTCTCCCGCATCACCGACATCGAAAACCGCTTCGATGTCGAAGAGTTCACCTTCGACGCCAGGTGCGGGAACGCTATCATCTGCAGGGATAGCGACCTCTGTCCACTCATGCTCTTTAGCATACAGCTTTTCGATTTCTTCCACGGGATTCGCGAACATACGAAGACCTTCTTCGGTGGTATGTAGCGTCAGTACCACGGGGAAAGTCATCATCTGATCAAAAGGCATGCCCTTGACATGATTTAGACCCCATCCCATTTGGATGCGGCGGCCATCTTCCTTCGGGACATCACTGAAGGTCTGGGAGGCATAGAAGCAGTTCCCATAAGAGTATCGTGTTAGTTCGCCTTCTGGAGTGTAGCGACTTCCATCAAAATCACCGATGAAGTAGTCGCCGCTTCCACCGTAAAAAATCCATTTCTTATTGTTCTCGTCGCCGTCCACGGCCAACTGAAATAGTTCCGCACACTCGTTCGCGGTACCGGTCTCCAGAATGCTTTGCAGGTCCCAGGTTTTTAGGTCTGCTGATCGGAAGAAAGCCATCTGACCTTCATCGAGCCACAATATAATGACCCATTCCTTTGTTTCTTCCCACCAAATGACCTTTGGGTCGCGGTTGTGCCCTCTCACACGGCCCTGTACTGGATTGCCCTCGTACTTGGTAAAGGTGCGGCCCCGGTCATTGCTATAGGCAATCGCTTGAGTAAACGGCTGCCCCTCTGACCATGGGCCTGCGTCAACTTCGCCGGAATAGCTGTAGATGGTAATCAAAGGAGCTTCGTCACCCGTCTGGAAACCGGTGGTATTATTCCAGTCAACCACACCAGAACCCGAGAATATGGTTCCGTATTCATCCAGGTGGATCGCTTCACCCAATTCCTCCCAATGAACCAGGTCTCTGCTAACCGCGTGGCCCCACCCAATATTTCCTCCGAGCGCGCTATAGGGGTTGTGCTGATAGAACAAATGATACTCCCCTTTGTAATACATCATCCCGTTCGGATCATTGTTCCA
>JAACDM010000610.1 GCA_009936795.1 Verrucomicrobiaceae bacterium
TCGAAACGAGCAAAGGAGAACGAAGTCATCGTCTCCAAGATCAAAGAGATCCATGAAGACCGCCACCTCAAAGTCTATGGCAGCCCAACTTTTCCATGTGCTGATCAAGCTTCTCCATCTCAGCTAAGAGCTTCTTCAGCTCCTCAGCCGTCATGGATTTCCCACCATTCTCAGCAAGATCCCTATCAACCTCGTCCATTGTAAGCCCAAGTTTCCGCGCCAACTGGTCAAGCTTTTCCAAAAGCTTAGCAAGTTCTTCCGATATCTTTTGATCTGCCTGTTTGGAAGAATGCCGCCGTCCCGACTTTGCTGCCGAGGCCATGCGTTTCGCCGCCGACTGCAGTTCCCGCAATTGTTCTCGCTTGGTTTGAACGCCTTCTTGCCCCTTCTCAGCCTTTGGTCTCAGTTGCAGCTCTTGCAAACGCTTTGCCGCGTCCTTGTACTTTTGAGTCTTGAGCCGATCTGCGAGCTGCCGATGCTCATCTTCCTTAAAGAGCTCATCCTCAGCACGTGCTAACAACTGCTCATCACCGCGTTGGTCTAGCACAGTGGTCGACTGCACCACTCGCCGCTACAAAGCTGCATACTGCCGCATCGCCTCTTTCAGATCCGTCGTTGTCCTAAGCTCTTTGAGCATTTTACGTAAATTCGCCTCCTGCAGCAGCACATGCTCCTCGGGATCGGTCACTTCTTGCTCCAGAGCATCCAGCGCCTCTTCTACGTGCTCCTTCAAATCCCCGCTCTTGGTCAACCCGTCTGCCTCTTGCGCCCGCTTGGTCACCATGTAAGACCACGGCGGAACAAAGGACATCATCAAAATAGCCAAAAGGACCCCAGCGACAGCGAGCAATCACCCCTTTGGAAAAGGCAATTGCATTTGATATAGGCTCGCTCCTTTCACCGCTTCCTCAGTCTGGCGGCGCTGAAGCTCATAAAATGCTCCTTCGCACCCATTTCTAGCAAAGGAACGACTGGACGTTAAGCCATCTTTTAGATCGAAGTAACGATCCGCAAAACCCGAAGCCTGACGTCTAGAAGTTGTGCTTACGCCATAACATAGCAGACACAACAAACCTGCGCCCAAGCCCCCACCAAGATACAACCAAAGGGGGATCTCGAGTCCCTGGCTCAGATAGGCGATTCCTAACCCAAGAATGCCCATACCAACAAAGAAGACGCATCGGAGAGAACCTCGTGCAGGTCGGTTACGACTCAGCCGCCGACTCACGCCCTTAAGGAATGGTTCCGTCAGATTCATACGGCAGCAGCATAAGGACGTTTAAGGGCAGCTGCGAGTCGCAATATCTCACGGACTAGGCCCTTCGATGCTTCAACTTTGGTTACACCCCGTAAATTAGTCATACTAATCACTCTTTCCGAAATACTCTCTTCGTCACTTCTCCTACTTGGAGCAGGTTTACTACTGCCGCCAGGGGCCCCACGATCGACGAACGAAAGAGTCTACCAGAGCCCCCAGTTCTTCGTCGCCATGATGAAGACTCCGAGGAGAAGATTCGCTAACGCATGCATCCAGACGCAGGCAGCTAAACTCTTTGTCCGGATGGCAACCCAGCCAGCGAGACTTCCGTAAATAAGGGCTCCCAAATAGTCTGCCGGACTATGAATCAGCATGAAGAGTAGCAACGTCACCCCGAACGAAAGGTGGGTGTAGGTGCCAAATTTTGCCTTCCAGAAGTCGCCATCGATATCGACAAGATAGCGCATCAGAAAGCCACGCCAGAAGATCTCTTCCACTAAAGCGACAATCACTACCATCCGAAAGAACCGAGCCGCCACAGTCATGCCATACCAAAACGAATCTTGGATGAATGAAGGATCAAATCCTGAATCCTCTCGCTCCTGAAAGCCTAACAAATGAAGCCACTTAGGCGTGGTTTCTTCATCCCATTGCCAGAGATCAAAGAGATAGGTAGGAAGTATCCAGGCAACAATTCCTAACAAGGCCGCTACACTCGCAAATCCAAACCCTTGGAAGGGGCGGAGGACATAATGCTTCCGCCAAAAGAGAAGTAGCGCTCCGCAGACGAGGCACTGTAGAGGATAAATCCAATGCTCCGGCGAGTGCCGCCACCAAGACAGCTCAGAATTCCTGATGGCAAGACGTTCCGGCAAGCCCAGGAAAAGCATGAAGGCAACCAGTGGCACCACATAGGCTAGAGTCCGATTACTTTGCCATTCGTTGAGCCTACTCATGAACATCTACGAGACATGTTTCTCATAAAATCGCCCAATGCGCGTCATGGCTTCTCGAAGCGAATCCGTACTCGCGGCATAACAGCAGCGAAGGAAACCTTCACCCGAAGGTCCAAAAGCGTCACCAGGAACGCAAGCCACAGATTCCTCATCGAGCAATTGCCTAGCAAAGTCTTGGCTCGTCATTCCAGTCGCACGGATATCAGGAAAGGCATAAAAAGCGCCACCTGGGGCGAAACATGGAATCCCCGCCTCAGCAAACCGAGACAGCAACAGATTGCGCCGATGTGCATACGCCTGCCGCATCTCTTCAGCTGGCCCGGCTCCATGGCGAAGAGCCTCAACCGCCGCCACTTGACTCGTAATTGGAGCGCAGAGCATGGAGTATTGGTGGATCTTCATCATGGCCTCCGTCAGCGCCTGAGGTGCACACGCGTAGCCGACACGAAACCCCGTCATGGCGAACGCCTTCGAGAATCCATGAAGAAAGATCGTCCGCTCCTTCATGCCAGGGAAAGTCGCGATCGAGGTGTGATCCGTACCTTCGTAGCGCAGCTCACTGTAAATCTCGTCTGACAGCACCACAATATCATGCTCCACAGCGAGCTTTGCGATTGCCTCTAACTCGGCACGATCAATAACCGCTCCCGTCGGGTTCGTCGTAAAGTTAAGCATGAGGGCACGCGTCTTCGGCGTGATCGCTGCCGCCACGTCAGCCGCTTTGAGAGAGAAATCATTCTCCGGCTTTGTAGCCACAGCCACGGGGACACCGTAAGCCAAGGCGATGCTAGGATTATAGGAAACGTAGCACGGTTCGTGATAGATCACTTCATCACCAGGATTAAGCAACGCGCGGAAGGCGAGATCGATCGCCTCAGACACGCCAACAGTGATAAGGATCTCTGACTGAGCATCATAACGTAATTCAAACGTTTCTGACACATAGCCAGCAATGGCTTCACGAAGGCTGAGCAATCCTAAATTCGAGGTATAGCTCGTTTCACCACGCTCAAGCGAATAAATCGCTGCTTCTCGAATGTGCCAAGGTGAGGAGAAATCGGGCTCACCTACGCCAAGCGAAATGACGTCGTCACGCCCAATAACGAGCTCAAAGAAATCGCGGATTCCAGACCTTGGGATCTTCTGGATCTGCTGGGCCAGATGACGCTGGGGATCAAGACTCATTATCACAAAAGCTTACTAAGGCGATACCGGTAGACGTTCGCGTTCACTGGGGACAGACTGAAGAAGCCCATTCGCTTTGTAAGTCTTCAGCTGGAAATGAGTCGCTGTGGATAGGATCCCATTCATGGTGGAGAGCGTCTCTGTCACAAACCTAGCAATTTCGCGAATATCATCGCCTTCAACGATCACGAGCAGATCGTAGGCGCCACTCATAAGGAAGCAGCTCTTGACTTGAGGAAACGAAGCAATTCGATTCGCCAGCCGGTCAAAGCCTCCGCCGCGCTCAGGCGTCAGCCTCACCTCAATCATAGCCGTCGTTTTGCTCGGTGCATAACGTTCCTGATCTAGAATGGCCGTGTAGCCCATGATCGTGCCATCCTTCTCGAGAGCCGCCCACTCCGTTGTCACATCCGCTGTTTCGCGGCCTAACAATTCAGCGATCTCTGCGTCCGTTTGACGGGCGTTCTTCTGTAGGAGTTCCAGGAGTTGGTTCATGACTTCGTGGTATCTTCCACCCTAAGCCATTCCCCAGCTTCGCAATCGAAATTACGAATTACTATAATGCGCCGTTTCTATCATTCATCGGGCGGCCAGCCCGGTTCCAGCCGTCATACTCGCGCCAGCCCCAATCCAGAAGCTGTTTGCCTGTACGGAAACGATCTTGAGCAGCCAGCACCACGACCGTGACGCGGCGCTTCTGAACCCGACTGCTTCCATCCGCTTGCTTTGTAACTTGATTCGGTTTCGTTGCCGACACGATGAGGCATGGCCCAGAATAGGTGGTCTGCCCCGTCTTCACGCCATCAATTCTTGACTGGCCAACCAACTTGTTTGTGTTTTTCAGACCAAAGACTCGACCCTTCCCAAGGCGGGAAACCTTCACCTTACGAGATTTCTGCGAAACATAGAATCGGAAATCGCCTTTATCCATGGCATATCGAGCAAGCCGAGCCATATCCTTTGAAGTGGAATATGGTTGCTTCCTCACGTTGTGATCAAGACCGTGGGCATTGACAAACTTTGTCTTCGTCATTCGTAACTTGCCCGCCAAAGCATTCAGCTCCCGAATAAATTCCGCCATAGGATCGCCACGCTTTCCACGTCGCCTTAGCAAATCAATGCCCACGTAATAAGCCAGTGATTCCGCAGCGACATTGTCCGAGGACATCAACGAGGCATACAAGCCATCTCGCAGAGACATCTGGTCACCATTCTGTAAATTCAAAGGGTTTGCACCTCCGACAGCAGGGGCATGCGGTGGGACAGCCATGAACTGGCCCAGATTCGTCTTTGTCGCCTTGGCCCAATCCAAGACCACACAGCCAGTGGCCACCTTAGTTAGACTAGCAACCGGAAGTTGCTGCTCCCCATTCTTCTGAGCAAGAATTTTCCCGGTGTAGTGCTCCACGACCACGTAGGAATTCACGGGCTCGATCGCGATTCCACACGTGGTGATCGCTACGAGCAAGCTGAGGGCGAGAAGAATGATCTGGCGCATAGTCCACTTTGCTACCCTAGAATGGTAGGGGCAGCCCCGAAAAGGTTCAAGATTTTTCTCGAAATGTTAGGCCTCTAACGGGGAATCGTCCCCAAAGATGTGCTTGGCTGCCTGCTCAACATCCTTGTCTCCTCGGCCAGAACAATTAACCACAATGATGTCTCCCTTCCCCATCTTTGGGGCCTCCTTGGAGACATAAGCGAGACCATGGGCTGTCTCCAACGCAGGGATAATACCTTCCACCTCGGACACCTCTTGGAACGCGCCCAGCGCCTCTTCATCCAAGGCGTAGGCGTACTCCGTGCGCCCTTGATCACGATAAAACGCGTGTTCTGGCCCAATCGCCGCATAGTCCAATCCCGCCGACACCGAATGCGTCAGTTGGATCTGGCCATCGTCGTCAGCCAGTAGATACGTCTTCGTTCCCTGGAGTACCCCTAATTTTCCACCTTGGAAACGCGCTGCATGCATGCCCGTCTCGATCCGTTCGCCGCCCGCTTCCACGCCAACCATCCGAACGCCCTCGTCTTCGAGGAAAGGATGAAAGAGACCAATCGCATTGCTACCACCACCGACACAAGCCACTAACAGATCCGGTAGACGCTCCTCCGTTTCAAGGATCTGGCGACGGGCTTCTACGCCAATGATCCGGTGAAAGTCTCGCACCATCATCGGGTAAGGATGTGACCCTAGCGCTGACCCAAGAATATAGTGGGTTTCTCTAACGTTACTCACCCAATCGCGCATCGCTTCATTGATCGCTTCCTTCAACGTCGCTTGCCCCGCCGTCACCGCCACTACCTTGGCGCCCAGAAAGCGCATGCGTGCTACGTTGAGCGCTTGCCGTTCCATGTCCACCGCCCCCATGTAGATGATGCATTCGAAACCAAAACGTGCCGCCACCGTAGCCGTGGCTACCCCATGTTGACCGGCTCCCGTCTCTGCAATGATGCGGCTCTTTCCCATTCGTTTGGCCAACAAAATCTGGCCCATGGCATTGTTGATTTTATGAGCGCCGGTATGCAAGAGATCCTCTCGCTTCATGTAGATCTTTGCCCCACCGAGTTTCTCCGTCCAACGCTCGGCAAAGTAGAGCGGGGTCGGACGCCCAACATACTCCCGCAACAAATAATCCAACTCCTGTTGGAAACTCGGATCGTCCTTGGCCTGAGCGTAATGTTCGGTCAGATCATGCAGAGCCGCCATCAACGTCTCGGGAACAAACATGCCGCCATAGGGCCCGAAATGCCCAGTCGCATCAGGTATAGTGTTGGAAGGAATCGTACTCATGTCAGAAATAAAATCAAAACTCGGGACTTCTCTCTCGGCAAGGATACGTTTGGCTAATCGTTTTCGAGCAGCTGTTTCACCTTCGCCTCAAGCCCATGGCGTCCATGCATGTCCACCACCATTCCCTGCTTGTCCAGCAGCCACATCTCTGGGACAGCCTCAATACCAAAACGACGCGCAAGTCGATGGTCTTCTTTTCGGCCCTCAAATTGCTGCACCCAAGTGATGCCATGCTCCTTGATGACCGCCTCCACCTGCGCTCGTTCTCGGTCTAACGAGATACTCACAATTTCGAATCCTTTCGGATTCAACTCCTTGTAAGTTTCCACCAGTTTGGGCAATCCTTCCACACAGGGCTGACACCAAGTCGCCCAGAAATCGAGGAGCACCACCTTCCCTCGAAGGTCCTTGAGATCAAAAGGCTCCCCCCCGAGGTCATTGAACTTCAGGTCTAGCGGCTTCATCAAATTGGCCGTAGCCTGCAATTCATCATTGAGAGGCTCCTCGGGGTAGGCATCCCCGTGCTTGACTAATCGCTCGATCCATTCTTTGCGAGATTCCGGCGAATCCTTCGCATCATTGGCAGACTCAATGAGCGCGGCTGCACTGGCCTCGCTCTTCACCTGCGCTGGGGCCTCATCACTCCCGAGAATGGCCTCAAGGAGTTCCATCATCGGTTTACCTGGCGGTAGACCAACCAATGGACGCGAGTTGGCCAACCGCGCTGCAAACCAGCGACCGCTCCAATTCCGAACATCCTTGGGTGCTGCCTTCTCGAAGTCCTCCAAACAATCATCGAAGTCCGTCACCCCCGTTTTAAAACTCTCCACGGCCTCTTCGCGAGACTCCGGCTGCTCAATTGGATTGGCGACAAGATGCATGGCCAACTCCACCTCTCGCCACAGCTGGTCCACATCGGCAGCTACTTCAGTGGTCTCTGCGGCAGCATCCTGAGCCTTCAGCACGATGGTCGTCGCCGCAGCGAGCAGAATCACAAGGGGGAAGATCAGTCTCATCCCAGTATTATCGGTCGCCAGCAAGGCCTCGCAAGCCCCGTTCTACGCCGCACCCTCGCGATACTTCGCAAGGGCCGCCTTCGTCTCCTCCAACTCCTTCTCCACCCGGGCTAGTTCCCCTGAGGTTGCTTGCAAACGGCCAGCCATAATCTTAGCCAAGAAACCGTAAACAGCCGCGTAAAGGCTCCCGTTCTCGCGCACTGGCTTGATCTCCTGAAGAAATTTCTGATCGATGACCAACAAAAGCGCTCGGCTCGCTGCGATCACAGAGGCTGAACGACTTTCCTCATTGAATGCAGCAATCTCCCCAAAGAGCTCTCCAGGAACATCGGTGCGCGCAATTTCTTCCCCGTCCTTCTCAACCCGAATTGTCCCAGTTAGCAGCACATACATGCGCGAATCCGTGGCCCCTTCCTCGATGAAGCAATCACCCGGATCGCACTCCAGAAAATAGCTCGAATAAAGGATCAAATTAAGATCCTTCTCTTCGAAGTTCTTCATGATCGGCAAGTCTTGCAGCACTGGCGGCAAATTGCCTTCTTCGTGGATGTATGCGTATTCCTTCACTCGTGGGGCTAGTGGTAAAGCGGGGTTAGTGAAGCGAAATACATAGCGAATCGAAGAGCTGATGACGAGGACTTTCTTCTCCAATTGAACGAAGTTTGTCAGAGCGCGGCCCCTCCATACACTGATAGCGATCGCAAGTATTAGAAAACAGAATCGCCCCCGGGTGGACAGGGGTAGTCCTCGTTCTCTTCACCATCATTGTGACAAGAGCATTAGGTCTCTGGTGGTCTCACAGGCGTGCCGTCCGAGCCTGGCAAGCACACGAAGCCCTCCTGGCCATTCAAGGAGAGGCCATCGACTGGAGAGATTATGACGAGAAGAAGGCCGATTTGACCTCTGACTCCATTATCCAGGACACCAGCCGCCTTGAGGCGCTTCTTCTGAGCAAGAGCAACCACCTCTGGAAACTGCCTAAAGAATACAAGGGATGGCGAGCTGGCCAAACCTACCCTTATGATCAGGTATTCTTGCCGAGGGGATCACGAGGGGTCTATCGCTCTCGGGAAGAGTCTCTCCGAGTTCTGGAGGCCTTTTATTAGTCTACCGGCGAACGAATTTCACAGCCTCCAGCAAGCCGTTGAAAATGAAGGAGGGCGATCGTCCCATGCATTTCTCGTAGGGAAAGTCCTACGAACCGCAGGACTATTTCATGTCACTGTCGGCGATACGAAGACTGCCGTGCACCTTGCACGGACCAACGCCACCATCTACTCGAATTCCCGGTGGATGAAGAAGGCCATTGCCTCCGAGAACATCGTCGCCTTGCTCTGGGAAGGCCTCGTCGAACGAAGATGGTCAGAATCCCAACTGACCCAGTTTGACCGACTGCTCGCTCCTATCAATGCACTGAGAAACCTCAAACCTGAGTTACGTCATCGTCGAGCACTGTCGCTTCGATCCTTTGATAAGGATATGCTAAAGCAGATACATTTCAAAAGACTGGTTCGACCTTGGCTCGAGGACTTCACAGGCCCCTGGAGCAAGTTGCAGCTAAGCAA
>JAACDM010000611.1 GCA_009936795.1 Verrucomicrobiaceae bacterium
ATGAAGCCTTCTGATTTCCCTCGCCCCTCCTCTCACTGTGGCCCTGTAGACCGCCGCTCCGCCTTGAAATCCATGGCGGCCCTCTCAGGCGTGACAGCCCTGACTGTGGCCGGTGCCGAGGGGCAGGAACCTGCCCCCGCGAAAGACGACCGGAAAGGCTCGACCAAGCGGTATTCCATGAAGAAATCCATCAACCTTTGGGCCTTCCCCTACCCGGACCGCATGACTCTACGCGAGTGCCTGCAGCTCGCCAAGGACGCGGGCTTTGACGGTATCGAGCTCAACTACGATCTCGAGAGCGATCTCTCGCCCAAATCTGGCACCAAGGAGTTCCAAGCCATTCGCAAGATGGCTGACGAAATTGGCATCGAAATTAGCGGCCTCTGTTCCTTTCTCTTTTGGCCTTATCCATTATCGAGCAATGATGCTGCCAAACGCGCACGCGGCCTTGAACTTGCTCAGAAGATGACCCAAGCGGCCCATGATATAGGCACAGAGAATCTCTTGGTCGTCCCTGGAGCGGTGCACATTCCCTGGCGCGATGATCATGACCCCGTAGCGAATGACATCTGCGATCGCCGAGCGAAAGAAGCCATCACCACGTTACTCCCGCTAGCCGAGAAGTTAGACATACATCTCAACATGGAGAACATCTTCTTCAATGGTTACCTCATGACCCCCATGGAAATGAACAGCTTTGTTGATGACTTTGATAGTAAGCACGTCCAGGTTCACTTCGATACCGGCAACATCATGGAATACCAGTTTCCCGAACACTGGGCACGCATTCTCGGTAAACGAACGAAGAACATTCATCTGAAAGAATTCACCAAGAAAGGAACGGACCATTCGTTAGAGTGTTTCCGCCCGCTTCTCGACGGCACCACCAATTGGCCTGCCGTGATGGAAGCCCTCGACGCCACCGGATACGATGGCTACCTCACCTTCGAATACTTTCATCCCTATCAGCACTACCCAGAAGCGCTCATTTATCAGACTTCCGATTCTCTCGATCGCTTGCTGGGCAAACTCGGCTAAAGCTTTTGAAAAAGTATTTCGAAATCTTCTGGCGCTTCCTCGCCCTGGGATGCGCTAGCTTTGGCGGACCTGCGGCGCATATTGGATACTTCCGGAAGGCCTTCGTGCAAAGCCGAGAGTGGCTTGATGAGGAGGCCTTTGCTCGGCTCATAGCGTTGAGCCAGTTTCTGCCTGGGCCGGGTTCTAGTCAGTTGGGCTTCGCCATCGGTTGTCGTCGCGGTGGCATCCTCGGTGGTTTGTTAGCCTTTCTCGGGTTCACAATACCATCGTTCGCCATCATGGTGGTCATCGCCTCCGCGACCCAGGCCCAAGATTCTCAGAACTGGTTTAGCGGCCTGGTCCAGGGACTCAAATGGCTCGCTGTAGTTGTCGTGGCCGATGCCACCCTCAGCATGTTTCAGAGTTTCTGTCAGTCCAAGCTGACGATGGGACTCTGCGTAGCCACAGCCGCAGCCCTTCTCACCGTACCGGGACTCATTGCCCAGTTCAGTTGTCTCATCGTGGCGGCCTGCATTGGGGTGTACTTTCTCGGTAAAGGAAACGCCCAACCGTCTACTGCCGAACGCGCGAAGCTCCGCTGGATTCCCCTCTCCATCTTTACCGTTCTCTTTATCGCCACCCTGCTAGGAATCGGCGGCCTCGCGGCAGGCTTCTACCAAGCAGGAAGCCTGGTCTTCGGCGGAGGACATGTGGTGCTTCCACTGCTCCAGGGAGGCTACAGTGATAGCATCTCTCCCGATCGCTTCTTGTTAGGCTACGCCAGCGCACAGGCAGTGCCTGGCCCAATGTTTACGCTGGCGAGCTTTCTCGGCGCCGAAATCAGTCCAGGAACACCATGGCTGGGAGGTCTCATCGCAACACTGGGGATCTTTGTCCCAGGATTCCTCCTCATACTTGCCTTCGGAGACGCCTGGGAAACCTTCGCCAAACGCCCCAAATTGGCTGGCGCCGTCGCCGGGATCAACGCTGCCGTCGTCGGGCTCTTACTCGCAGCACTCTACCAACCGGTCTTCGTCAGTGCAGTGAAACTACCACTCCACTTTGCGATCGTTGCCGTTGGATTTTATGCCCTTCGAGGCCTGAAGCTTCCCCTTCTCGTCATCGTTGGCAGCTTTGCTTTAGCCGGGGCCATTATCAAATAGACACGCTCGATAGTATTGCGGAGCCAAAGAATGACGTGAACGGCTTATTGCCGATCGCATCAGACTGAGATTCGGTGAGCCAATCCGATAATTACTAACACACCAACTCCTAATTCACCCGAATCATAAATCCGTTTAAAATCAACTTGCTTACAAGCGTCCTATTACTAGGTCAGCGCCTTGCTAGCGCTGTTCCTATCGCTATCTACGTCAGCAACCAAGACACTTAAACCGTCCCTGTCGCCAAAGTACTGATTGTTGATTCTCTAAGGCAGAATGTAGAAGTATCGGGATTTACAGATCTCTATTTTAGTGTCAGTCAGACCTACGTGAACGACGCTGCAGTCCCCACATTTTCCCAGCAGTTTAAACTCAGTGCCTCCGTGATATCAGGTCGCCTATTCTGTCTGGAGAAGCCCTTACAATTTGCAGAAGGAACAGTCGGGACAAAGCCATCGACCAACAGTGTTTCAACAACCCAGTATTACGCCTACGATC
>JAACDM010000612.1 GCA_009936795.1 Verrucomicrobiaceae bacterium
CCTGCTTCGACAGCAATGTCAGTAAAAGTTCCGCCATCGTTGCGGAATAGATTGTTCCGGCCAAAGTCATTCGACACATAGAGGTCTTGATCGCCATCGTTGTCGAAGTCTTCCCAAGCGCAGGCGAGGCTGAAACGGCGATTGTTGGTGTCCATGCCTACCTCTTTCGTCACATCGACGAATTCAAAGCCGCCGTCATTTCTTAGGAGCGTGTTTGGGCCGCCATTATTGGCATCGTAGTAGGGCATCGGGATTCCCAGAGCGCCTTGTTCTGCTTTCATGGCCCCGCTGGCGTCGCGGCCGCAGAGGTAGAAATCGACGTCGCCATCACCATCATAATCCGCCGCTGCCATCGAGTTGATTTGGCCGTCACTCGGCAGCTCGGTGCGCTTCGAGAATTTGCCCGCCCCATCATTCTCAAACACCGCCGCCGACCAGGCGAGTCCGACGACGAGGTCTTGATCGTCGTCGTTGTCGAGATCGATCATGAGCGCACTCCGGCAGAAGTCGAGAATCGCGACGCCTGCCTCTTCGGAGACGTCTACGGCGGTGCCGTCTGCTTGATGGAGAAATAATCGGTTAGGCAGACCACCCGGCTGGAGAACGTAGACATCATCGAGAAGGTCTCCATTAACATCGCCCACGACAACGCCCTGGGCGCCTAACAAATCCGCAACAAGGCTCCTGTCAGACCGCGCCCGCCAATAATCGAAGCTGTGGGCTAACTGATCGGCATAACTCTGGGTGTTTGCCAAAACCTGGGGCGCGATGTCGATAAACTCAATCCTACCTTGGCCAGGGGTGGCCTCGCGGTAGTCTTCGACACGTACGGATCGAAGCCGGTAAGGCTCTTGATTGGTCCAATTGGTGTGCCACACGGCCGTCGCTTGAAACCACCCTTCCGCCAACTTGCCGCTCAGCTCGAATAACATGCGTGCATGAACCACGTCCTCTCGTTGCTCGACGTGCATGACCTTAAACTTGGCGCGTTTGTTTGTGGCGCTGGCAAGGGGCTTCGCCAAGTCTCTCAAAGAGGCCTCGAAGGCCTGGATGCCTCGCACCCGGTCAACCGGTGTTCCCGGGCTATGAGTGATTGCCATCTCGTAGCTTTCAAAAAGTAGCGGCCGTTGCGACGGACGTAGGATGCTGGAAACCACGTCATCAAAAAGAAGGCTTCGTAACTTCTCGTAAGCCCCTTCTTTTGAGCCGGTGAGGCCTGCCGCAATCACGGCTTTCATTTCATGGCTAACCCATTCACTAAAAGCTTCACTTTGCCATCCCGTTTCCCCCGGGTCGAGGTTCTCGAACTCGTCAGCCAAGCGTTCGTGTTTGTTCAGCCCAGTGGCTTGATTGGGGAGTGTCCCGAGTTCTACCGTGGCGAGTTCCTCTGCCGTTTGCTTGGTCGCAGTGATCGGAGGCCTCTGGTCACAGCTCGTGAACAGGGTGCAGACGATGAGAAACCATGCTTTGATTGACTGCGGCATCGTGTGTTCATCCATAGCATCGGATTGCTCGTATTTCTATCTCTAGTAACGATGACTTATGGATTCGAGTGGCTTCGTGGAGAATGCGTAGATCGACGTGGATTCTAGAGATGAATGTCATCTTGCTTTGACTGCCCGAAATGGCCCAGGATGTCCATGATACCTATGAAAGCGCCTACTCGTCTCCCCGCTACGCTGATCGCCACTCTCAGCCTCCTCGCGTTCTCTGCCGGTCACACGGCAGAGCTTCTCGGCTACTACGCGTTTGAAGATGATTACAGTGATTCCTCAGGGAATGGCAATGCGGCGATTCCCTCGCAGAATCCTGATGAGCTGAGCTTCGCCGATGGACTTCGCGGAAAGGCGCTCAGCATCAATGATCCTGACGGCGATGCGAATTCCGGTGGGTCGGCAGATATCCCAATCGATGCTAATCCGACCGAATTGCCGGGGGTGACGTTTGGTGGCTGGGTCAATGTGGCCGAAGACTTCGAGTTCGACGGATTCATGGCCATGGACAATGGCGGTTGGGATCGTGGTATTACGGTCAGTGACAACACTGGTGCCACTGGCTTCGGTGTCGCGAGTGGCGGAGCGCCAATCATTGGTGCGGATATCACACCAGGAGAGTGGCAGTACGTCGTTGCGACCTTTGATACTGATGAAGGCGTCTCAACTATTTATGTGGGTGATTCCATGGCAGCAACATTGACGACCGAGGCTACCCCGGGAGACGATCTGGCGGGTGCAGGTGAACCTGTCATTGAGATCGGACGCTACGATA
>JAACDM010000613.1 GCA_009936795.1 Verrucomicrobiaceae bacterium
GTAGCCGTAGCCGTAGCCGTAGCCGTTGTGGTAGTGGCGCTTGCTGCGTTTGCAGTTGTGTTCCTGGGAGTGGCCGACGATGCCGCCAATAGCCGCACCAGCGAGGGCGCCGGCGATGACTCCTTCTTCGGTGGTGCATGAGGTGAAAACGAGACTGGTACCTCCTAGGCTAAGGAGTGTGAGAGTGGAACCAAGTCTGGTGAGCTTGTGACTGAGCTTTAAGAGGGTAGACATGATCATGGCTATGCGGTGGTTAGAGGACTGCAGGAGATAGACGGGCCCGAGCTGACGAATATTCACCAGAATGAGTTTAGTGTGTTCCAGGCGGCTTTCGTCTTGACTGGAGTGCTCTGCTCGCCAGTTTTTGTGCTTTTGAGAGCCCTTGACTTCAGTAACCGTCTGAACCCGAGGAGCGCCCATGGTTGACGCCGTGCCGTCTCGGGCGCTGGTCAGCGTCCATTCTCGTTCTTCATCTCGTAGGGGCTGCTCAGGAAAGTCCCTGTCTACGGCGTTGTGTCCCGGCGCTCTCTTACCGTTTCGCGGGATATTCGCGGCGAGTATTCCATCACTTGATCTCCAGCCCTGTGCCTATGCCTGAATTACCAGCTATCCCTTGGGAGAAAGTCGGCCCCGAGCATCGTCTCGACTACAAACGAGCCTTCATGCTCATTGATCTGAACCGTTGTACTGGATGTCATTCGTGCAGCGTGTCTTGTAAGACGGAGCACGAAGTGCCGCTAGGTGACTTTCGCATGCGCGTTCGGTACTTGGAGCGTCCTGACAAAGCGACGCTTTCGTTCCTGCCACTTGTTTGCATGCAATGTCAGGATGCTCCTTGTCTGAATGCGTGTCCAACCGAGGCGAGTGGGCGACTTGAGGATGGGCGGGTGGTCATTGATGATGAGAAGTGCTGCGGAAATAAGGCCTGTGTGTCAGCTTGCCCTTACGGAGCCATCTTTATCAACGATGAGTCTAACAAAGCTGAGAAATGTGATTTCTGCACGCACCGCACTGAACTTGGGCTGGAGCCTGCTTGTGTGTCTTCTTGTCCGACAGATGCTATCCGGTTCGGTGACTTGGAAAACCCTGACGATCCAGTGACAATAGTGGCGAAGGCGAAGAATGCGAAAGCGTTCAAGGAGGATGCTGGGACGGAGCCGTCTGTGCTCTATGTGGATCATGAGGCGTGGATGGAGCCCAAGTCTAACTTGGGTGTGCAGTTGAGTCCTGCTGATGAGGACGTCATCTACGAGCAGAATAACCTGAAACCCAAAGTCTAACGGAACCATGAGCGCTCCCTTTGGATTTCAGATCATCATCTATCTCTTCTTGGCGGGAATTGCGGCGGGCAGTGCGATGGTGGCGAGTTTGATGTTGCATCGCAGCGCCCCTGACGCCTTCGCCGTCGGGAAACGTAGTCTCATTCTGTCGATCTTTGCGATTGGCTTTGGTGTGCTCTTCTTGGTGGCTGATCTGGCCAACCCATCTGAGTTTTTTCTCATCCTAACTAAGGCCAATCCAACTTCGGCAATTGCTTGGGGCGCGCGCATCGTCACGAGTTTCAGTCTGGTCGCTATCTTCTGTTGGACGCTATATCGAGGCAAGAGCACGGGAAGTGCGACGAGTGCCGAGTTCGCAGCCTTGTGGGTGCTGCGTCTCTTGGCGTTGGCGCTGGCGATCTATCCCGGGTTTGTTCTCATGCAGGGAAAAGCGATGGCTTTGTGGAATACCTGGATCATCGTTCCATTGATCGCATTGTCAGGAGTGCGCGCGGGCTTTGCTGCCAGTTCCTTACTTTCAGGAACACGGGAAGCCTGGTCGCTCAATCGCAGAGCTGGGGAGAAAGTCTTGCTGGTGATCCTTGGTCTTCTGTTAGTGTCGTTGTTAGTTGTGGCGAAAGCGTTTTCGCTCTTAGCGATTCTGGCGCTCCTGACCAGTGTGTTGATTCCTTTCGCTCTTCTAGACCGCGCGGCTGGTGCCTTGGCGAGCTTGAGCATCTTGGTGGGTAGCTTCGTTCTGCGCGCCTGGCTGATCACTGATGGTCAATCTCTCTTCTTCTAACTTTTTCTAATTTCTGTAATCCCATGGCTGACAACGTTTCAAGACGCGATCTTCTTAAGCTTGGTGCAGGTGCTGCTGCAGCTCTCGGAATTGGTGCCACAGGCTTGCCGTTGGTGCGGCGAATTGTTGGTGGCGCACCGACGATCGACGTCGCCAAGCTAACTGCGAACAAACTCGACTACACGAAGGCCAAAGCGATCCCGACAATTTGCTTTGGTTGTACGACGCACTGTGGTGTGGTAGGTTGGGTGCAGGACGGTAGGGTGCGGCGGATTGATGGCAATCCGTTAGATCCGAATAGCAAAGGGAAGATTTGTTCCAAAGCGCAGGGGATGATTAGCTACACCTACTACCCCGAGCGTTTGCTGTATCCTCTGAAACGGGTGGGGAAACGTGGAGAAGGCAAGTGGAAGCGCATTTCCTGGGACGAAGCGAATGACGAGATTGCTGCAAAGCTCCGTCCTTTGCGTGATGAAAGTCGTCATGAAGAGTTCGTTTTCCACTACGGTCGCGATAAGACGAAGGGCTACACGAAGAAGTTTACCAATGCGTTTGGAACTCCGCATCGTTTGAACCGCCGCGCGATTTGTAGTTCTAACAGACGTGCTCCTCTGATGAGTTACTACGGACGCGAGTTCGAGTGGGAATCTCAGGACTTTGAGAATACGCAGTACATCATGAACTTCGGAGGCAATCCAATGGAGGCCTACCAGGGTGGTCTCTACATGATGCACCGTATCCAAACGGCCCGTGTGGATAAGGGGGCGAAGATGGTGACGTTTGAAGTGCGTCCTTCGGCGACGGCGTCGGTGTCAGACGATTATTTCCCAATCATGCCGGGCACGGATGGCGCGGTGGCCTTTGCCATGATCCACACCATCCTGAAGGAAGGCCTGGAGAATAAGGAATTCTGGGCACGTTGGGCAAACTTTCCTCTAGCGGAAGTGCGGCGGTTAGTGGCTGAGTACACCCCTGCGTGGGCCGAGAGCATCAGTGGCGTGCCTGCCGCAGAGATCGAGCGTATCGCCATTGAGTTCGCCAAGGCAGCACCCGCTTGCTGCACGATGTCGAACCGGGGATCGGCCAAGCACTACAACGGAGTGCAGAGTGATCGGGCCATTCGCATGCTCGATGTGCTTGTGGGAAATGTTGGCAAACCAGGCGGATTCTGTTTGAGTTCCTTGCGAGGATGGGCGGGACGCTACGGTCAAGAAGGCTTGCCCAAACTGAGTCAACCTGGTCCTAAGCCGAGCGATCCCAAGCCTTGGGGCACCGGTGAGGGTTACAATGAAGTCGCCTTTAAGAAACTGCCGCAGGAGGTGCAAGATCGAGTTTCTAACTTCCCTGAAGAGTGGAAAAAGAAGTACTTTGGAGAGCTAGCCACGCCGAGTGAGTATCCACTTGCCTGGCATTGGTACCAGATGCGCGTAGGTCAGTTGGTGTATCCGTATATTAAGGAGAAACGGCAGAAGGTGAGTGTCTACATGTCCTTCACCTTAGGTGCGTCCTATGGTTATCCTGAAGCGAATGTGGTTCGGGAGGTGCTCAAAGATGAAGAGCTGATTCCTTTCCATGTAGCCATCGACATTGGCTACGGCGAACAGAGTGCGCTTGCGGATATCATTCTGCCAGAGGCAACCAGCTTGGAACGCTGGGATCATCATTCCACGAACAACTATGGCTTGGTGCCCTACACCGGCGTGCGCCAACCCTTGGTTGAACCGGCTGGTGAGACAAAGTCAGTTCAGATCATCTTACGAGACCTCGCGCGCAGGATTGGCGGTGGTATGGAGACCTACTTCGACTTCGAGGACGAGGAGTCCTACTACAAGGAGTGGTACAAGAACCTGCCGATTCCCTGGGAAGACTTTAAGTAGCGCGGCATCTGGTGGGATACAGAGCGGGAGAAAGACTACGAACTCTACGAGCGCCCTCTTACAGATACCGAACTGGCGGACACAACGGTGGAAGAGACGACTGGCCGGGCTATGAAAGCGGGTAAGGCAGTGGGTATCATGCGTGATGGCAAGGCCGTGCGTGGTTTCAATACGCCAAGCAAGGTGATCGATATCTATGACGAGATCTTCCCGACGGCGGCGAAAGCCGTCGGGCTTCCACTTGATGACATCAATGCCAGCCCGATTGCTCGTTGGGGAACGGTGCCTGAGCACGAGAATCTTGAAGAGGACAATTTCATCTTCACCACATTCAAATGGAACGTACACACTCAGGGCCGGTCAGGTCATTGGAAGTACCATGCGGAGATCGTGCACACGAATCCCGTTTTCATGCATCCTGATACTGGCAAGGCGCTCGGTTTACAGGAAGGTGATGAAGTGAAACTCGATGTCTTCCGTCCAAAGGGGAACACCTATCGAGGTGGAGAGGGCGGTGTCATGGGATCGTTCAACAACCACGTTCGTTTCCTCAAAGGCATGCATCCGAAAGTCGTAGCCTGTTCGCATCACGCTGGGCACTGGGAGCATGGCGCTGTCGGTCGCAGTGTAAACAAGATTACCGATCCTGCGAAAGATGGCATTTCGAAAGAGGTGAAGGACACGGACGTGCCGAACCGAATTTGGTGGTCGAAAGACCGTGGCGGTATCGGTGGGGGCGTCGCAATCAACGATGCCTTGCCCATAAATCCGTGCCCTCTTGTCGGCGGTCAGAACTGGTATGACAATGTGTGTAAGGTGTCGAAGGTCTAACCCAGGAGACGTATCTCACCCAACGAATCCATTGCTTTCGGCGGCCTGCTGCAATTGCTAGGGCGATTGCTGGTAGAAGAGCTGAATCCTGACCTCTTGAGTATTCTCAAGCAGCCTTCTGTGCTCGAAGCCTTTGATGGGATGGACTACCTGAGGCAAGAATGGGATGCCGAAACGCATGAGCAGGCCGCAGTAGATTACTGCGCGTTGTTTGTCTTGCCCAAAGGAGTGTCGCCGATGGCGGGAGCGTGGTTGGGTGTTGGCGAGCGCGAACCTACCGGCGTCCACATTCAGACTGTCGTGTCGTTAATAAGGGCTCGGGTGGATTTTCCTTTGCCGAAGTCACTCGCAGCGGCGCCTCCTGAACACACTGGACTCCTGCTTTTCCTCGGAGGACAACTTGCGTGTGCGACTGATAGTGAGCTTTCCCAAGAGGCGATTCCTTTCCTCAAGGCCACCTTGTGCCCTTGGTTCCATCGATTTAGCGAGGCACTCGCAAACTCGACGGTGTCGCCCTTCTATAGCAAGGTGGGCCAATTGCTGGACGATACCTACGACGAGTATCTTTGTTAGCTAGAGGTCGCTCGGGCGATCTTCTTCTGTCTCGCCCAGATCCTGCACTCGCTGCAAGAGGAGATGGTCACAGAGGATGAGTGCTGTCATGGCCTCGACGATGGGGACGGCGCGCGGGAGGACGCAGGCGTCATGGCGGCCACGGCCTGTTAGGGTCGTGTCTTCTTTGTCTGTGGAGACCGTGTCCTGGGCGGTCATGATCGTGGCCGTAGGCTTGAAGGCCACACGGAAGATGATGGGTTCGCCGTTGCTGATTCCGCCTTGCACACCGCCAGAGCGGTTGCTTATGGTTCTAACGCGATCACCATCCATGCGGAAAGGATCGTTGTGTTCGCGCCCGGTGAGTTGCGTGCCGGCGAAACCACTGCCGATCTCGAACCCTTTCGTCGCTGGCAAAGAGAGCATGGCTCCAGCTAAAACAGCATCGAGTTTGTCGAAGACGGGTTCGCCGAGGCCTGGCGGCACGCCGCGGACGACGCACTCGACGACCCCACCAATGGAGTTGCCGTCTCCACGGACGTCCTCGATGCGGGTGATCATAGTTTCGACCATGTCGAGATCACCTGTCCTCACGATGTTTGATTCGACGTCGTTAAACGTGACGGTGAGTGGATCGACGTTGGCTTCGAGGTCTTGGATCGATTTGACATAGGCAATGATCTCCAAGTCGGGTGCCAGCCTGGTGATCACTTTCTTGGCGACCGACGCGGCAGCGACGCGGCCGATGGTTTCTCTAGCAGAGGCGCGACCGCCCCCTTGCCAGTTTCGGATGCCGTACTTGGCGTCATAGGTGTAATCGGCATGGCTTGGCCGGTACTTAACGGCCATTTCCTCGTAGGAAGATGGGCGCGCGTCTTTGTTCCGAACCATGATGGAGATTGGAGTGCCGAGCGTCTGGCCCTCAAAGAGGCCGGAGAGGATCTCACATTGATCAGCTTCTGCGCGTGGCGTGACAATCTTAGATTGCCCGGGGCGCCGTCGATCGAGGTCTGTTTGAATGTCTGCCTCAGCGAGCGCAATGCGCGCAGGGCAGCCATCGATGACGACGCCGACGCCGCCACCGTGAGATTCGCCCCAGGTGGCGATGCGAAAGAGTTGTCCGAAGGTATTACCCATAGGTACGGTGACCTAAAGGCCGAGCGGGATTTCCCTCAACCGAAGAATTGAGCGGACTTCGCGAGGAACAGATGGCGGGCGGGGATTTCTCGACTGGCCTCTGGAGCCGTATCGTGGCTAGTTGGGTCATGGACAGATTTCTTCTCGCAACCTTCATCGGTGGTTTTTTCCTTCTCGTAAGCAGTCATGCTCAGAATCGCTACCGGGAGCACACGCCATCTAAAGCCGAAGTGCGCGTGCTATGTTTATCGGGGACGGGCTGGTATCGCCATCCTGACATTCCGGCAATCAATCATTGGTTGGTGAAGACCGGCGCGAACTATGGGATTCAGATCGACGTTTCAGAGACGGGCAAGGACCTGAGTAGCAAGCGGCTGGCTGATTACGATGTGCTCCTGCTCAACAATGCGAATACGTTGGACAAAGTCTTCGATGAGAAGCAGCGCAAGATCGTCGAGGATTGGTATGTTGCGGGTGGTGGCATTGTCGGTGTGCATGCGGCTCTAGTGCGTCAGGAGAATTGGCCTTGGTTTCATGACTTGGCTGGATGTGATTTTGATAGCGATTCAGATTTTTTAGAGGCACGCGTTGTGGTCGATCCCAAGGCGAAAGACCATCCATCGGTTAAAGGCCATGGCGATTCGTTTCTCTACAAGGCTGATTGGACGAATCATACGAAATCCGTAACGGGTCTGGAAGGGGTACAGGTGTTGTTACGTGTGGATGAGACGAGCTATGAGCCCGTGCGTAAGTACTTCCAAGAGCGTGAGGGCAAGGCAATGGGCGAGGATCATCCGGTCGCCTGGATTCGGGAACATGGCGGTGGACGATTCTTCTACACGGAGCTGGGACACGATGTGCCATCGTTAGACACCACCTTTGGGCGGCAACACATTATCGAAGGAATCCTTTGGACTGCAAAGACGAAGGTTCCGTGAACGCGAAGAAGATTTCGCGATAGGGGCATTTCGCTTGTTGGATGAGGATCGGAGAGTGACTTATACTAATCTCTTAGGCATGTGAGGAATGGTGGCGATCCACGCGATGATTCACGATCAGTAGGTCATGAACCTCTTTGGGGAATCACCGAGCCCCAACACCTGGCGTTGGCTATGGTGTAAAGGCCCCAATTTCTTCCGGACTGCTTCTAGGAATTGCGTGCGCCTTTGTGGCTAGGGTGGGGCAGCTACCCGTTGTCGGGTAACGTTTTGTTTTTCTCGGAGCCTTGCTTGTGATTGTCTTGGCCGAGGTGGTCTCGCTAGGTTCGGATTTGTGGGTTTACGCGATCGAAGAGCCGTTCTATCCCGTTTCTTGGTATCCTAATCTTTCGACCCCGATGTTGGTGACGAATACCATTCAGAACACCTGTTACTTGAGCGGTGCTCTCCTCTCCCTCGCTCTCTTAGGGTCCGTGGTATTGAGACGAATGTCATTGACGATTGGCAGAGATCTCCAACCGAGAGACGTTTGTAGGCCGCCCTGGTATCCGTTGAGGATGTTGTGACCTGCGCGATTCACGAGGGTGAAGTCGGCGCGATCCACGGTGTCGACCAAGCGTGCCTGGATGGAGCCTTGGATACTGCGAAGTGTTAGAAATCTAGGTAGATCTCTGCGCGCCGATTGCGTTCGCGACCGTTTGGATTGTCCGTGCCGTCAGGATTGAGATTCGGACTCAGCGGCAACCGTTCGCCGAAGGCTTCGAGATTGATCTGGTTACGGCGGACACCGAAGGACTGCAACATCTCGGCCACCTTACTCGCGCGTCGTTGTGAGAGGGCGTCATTGTAGCTATCATCGCCGAGGGCATCTGTATGACCACCGATTTGAATGCGCTTGGTCGAACTCTGTTTGAGAAGCGATGCCACGATTGAGAGCTGCTTCATTGATCGCGTGGTGAGTTTCTCATCGTCGTAGCCGAAGTAGAGAACCAGAGAGTCGCCTCCTGCCGGTGTGGTTACGAGCGGTGACTGGAAAGCGTCAGCATCTGCTGCCATGCTGGTAAAACCACTCAGGAGGGTCGATAGATTGATGCGATCGACAATCCAGCTTTCTCCTTCTTTCTTCAACTCGAGTCCGAACTCGGAATCTAATTGATAGTTAGGCGAATGGACTTTAGCGACGACCCAGGCCCGATCCTCAGAGACGTTCGTTGTCTTGAGCCCTTTGGTGCCGGGCTTAATCTGAAACTTGGTCTCATCCATGATGATACCAAGCGCTGCAAGTTTCTCATCAGTCACCTTTTCCGGGTTGACGAGGGATTTTAGATCCCCAAGGTCGCCAGCGAGGAGAATGTCCACAAACGCGGTGGCATGTTCATTGGCTTCGCCATTCTCAGTGCTCTGAATAGGTGTCTTGAGCGCTTCCGGAAGCTGAGCAGAACTTAGGAGCCATTCGCCTTCGCCATGTGAAAACTCCAAGAGTAACTGATCGCTTGAGGTGGATCCAGTGGGCCGCAGGTTGATTGCCCACCGCTCTCCCGTGGATGTAGGGCCGAGATCGGTCACCGGTTGTTCAGTATCCATAGAAAGGGAACCTTGGTTAATCGCGGACATGAGTGCGCGGCGTTCGGGCTTTGTAAGGGCGTTGCCGAGCAAGGTGTCCACGGCCCATTCGTCGCGGCCGAGAAGGCTGCGGACGATATGTTTCACCAAGGTGGTAGGTGCGGTTCCTGACTTCTTCGAGGATTTAGCGTCGTTAGGAGGAGTGGCGGGTGCCTCTTGCACCGCCACCTCAGTCGTAGCTGGTTGGCCTATGGTGCTACTGACCATTGCGGGTTCGTCGGCAGGCCGGTTGCTGATCCAATGATAGAGTCCAACAGCTCCGCCAAGGGCAGCGACTGTCAGGAGGCCTGCAATGAGCGCTCCATGCGATCCAGGGCGACGCATGTCGTCGGGAGGAGGCGATTGGTAGGCGGGGGGAGGATTGAAATCCATCGGGAATGGTGGGCTAACCTAGTGGAATCGGCAGCTGAACCGAACCGCGTCTGCCTGGGAAACTGATACGAAGGTAGACTTGACTGGTAGACTGCTGAAGGACCTCGTAGAATTCCCTGGGGGTTTGGACAGGCATATCATTCACCTCGTGAATCAGGAGCCCTTCCGAAAGGTGCTGGCTCTCAGCCCCGGATCCTTCTCGGATGTCGGTGATCACGACCATGGGATCATAGGGCTGGAAACGTAAGTCGATGCGTTCGCTTGATGCGACGTAATCGACGCGTAGTCCCGCACGATCCCAGCTTTCCTTAACCAGGCTTTCCGATGGCTCGGCGATTTCGACGGCTCCGTTAGGCCTGATGACAGCGGTGAGTAGTTTCTCTGCTCGTGATCGCACAATGGTCAGTTTCACCTCCTTACCGTCATCGGTATTCCGAATTTGCTCGAGGAGTTCATTCACGTCGGCAAAGGGTTTTCCGTCGTACTGAAGGATGACATCGTCTTTACGCAGGCCAGCTTGGTAAGCCGGAGAGCCGGCGAGGCTACCGTTTACGAGGCACCCCTCTACATTGCGCAGACCGAGGGTGATGACCTCGTGGGGGTGGATGTCCTTCATGTAAACTCCTAGGTAACCATACCGCGGCACGTCTTTGCTCAGAATGCGTCGGACGGCAGTGTTGACGACATTTGAGGGGATTGCTAGTCCGTAGGCGCTGCCGACGGAAGAGAAGCTGTTGGAATCATTGTAGATAGCGCTATTGATGCCGACGATCTTTCCTTGAACGTCGACTAACGGGCCACCCGAATTGCCCCGGCTAAGAGCCGTGTTTGTTTGAATCAATGGCGGGACACTATCACTCACTTGGCGCGGAGTGGCGCTGCTCACGATGCCGTCGGTAAACGTGCCGTTGAGGCCAAAGGGGCTGCCGACTGAGAAGACCATTTCACCTTGGCGCACCTGGCTCGAGTCTCCGAACCCTAGTGGGGTGAAGGTAAGGTCGGATTCCACATCTGCTTTCAGCACGGCAATGTCGTTGACGGGATCGTAGCCAATGATGTAGGCAGCATATTGCTTTCGCTCGTGAGTGGTCACCGTGATCGTTCCATCAATGGCACCATCGATCACATGATAGTTGGTCACCACATGGCCTTCACGGGAAATGAAAGCTCCCGATCCTTGGCCTGGCTCGCGTTCGCGCTGCACGACGACTGCATTGAGATCGAATAGAGGGCTTGGCACGACTGTACGTTTCGATGCTGGTCGTTCCATTTCGATGGAAACGACGGACGGAACAACTGCAGCAGCCAAATTTGCCTTCTCTTGGCTCAGAAGAGCGAGGATCTTCACATCAGTCAGGTCCATGGCAGGCCCGACGGCTGGCGTGAACGCACTCGGCGTGGTGATGGGCTCAGGCTCGACTGCTTCTGCTGGCGGTGGTGCGATCTCGCCCCGGAGGAGCTGGAAGAGACCATAGTCTTTGCCAGTCCCACGCAGCCAATAGGTCAGAATGAGTGCCGTACAGCACACAATCATCAGTACACTCAATCGCCGAACACCGTCATGCATCGGCGTAAATTACTAGAAAAACCGTTCCTGCCAAACGATCATTCGCCTGTTGTTGGCGCTGAAAGTGCGGAAAGTCTGCTGTTTAGGCCTGTGAGGGGCCAAATGGAGTCAGTTTCGCCTCTTTTCAGTCCTCGATCTGGTAGCCCTCGATGTTGGGCTCGAAGGTGCCTGTAGGTACAGCTTTGTTAGTAAAGATACGGGTAAAGCGGTTGTAGATTGTCGACTTGTCCCGGAAGAACATTTTGAAGGCTTTTAGCTGATAATCCTCTTCGTAGATGTAGAAGACAAGTTTGGTCAGAGCGAGGGAAGCCTTGCCGTCTCGGATCTTGGTTTCTACGCTGTAGTAGTTGTCTTCTTTGACAATGCGGGTCACTTGAAATCCCCTCTGGAAATCTGCTAGAGTTCTTGGAAAGCCTGCTTCAATGAAAGTCAGCCCGCGAAAGCGCTCGTCCTCGCGGAGGCCTGTCAGCGTGTGCTTTTTCATCTTCTTTTTCTTGGGTTGCATGATGAGAACCTCTTTGTCGTTCTTCACGGCGAGGTAGTCCTGACCAATATCCCAACGGACACGTCCGGGTGATTGATACCAGAATGAACCTTCCTTTTCAAAGGTACGTTTGATCGTTTTCATCTTCCGCTCTTGCACGAAGGTGCCGTGGAGGCTGTCGAGTTTCGACTGGGCCTCGATCCATTTTTTCACGGGGGTGAGATCGACTTCCCGGGCCGTGATTGGGGAAAGTTGCCAGAGGAGAGTAAAGAGGGTCAGAGCGAGAGGGGAACGCATGAAAAGGAATGTTTCAGAGAGAGGGACGCAAGGAACGGGCCAAGGTGGTTGATTGCGCAGCCAGTACAGTTGCCATAAGGTCCTGCCCATGTCAAAGGAACGCACGGAAAGCCCGGGTGAGACGCGTCTCGCCACGAGTTGTCGCGCGTTGGTGAAGGTGCCAGGGATCACTAAGCTGGAGGCGATGGTGGGCAAGCGGCCTGTGCGTAGTACCAAGGTGCTCGATCAGATCGCTGAGCCTGCCCAGGCCTTCTGGATCACCTGGCACCTAGAAGTGCTGACGGAACGCCGTCCCGAGGGCGGCACGCTATGGATTTTCTGCCGTGATGTGACGCAGCAGGATCGGTTGGCCAATGAATTGCCTGTCTGGACCTCCCAGCCGGTGCTCTACTTTCCGCAATATGACGCGGTGCATTTCGAAGGTGCCCAGCCAGACCCAGAAACGGCTTCCGAGCGTTTGCAGACCCTTCATGCGCTTGGTCGTCCCGCTGACCAATGGCGGGCGGTGTTGATGCATCACGAGAGTCTGGAGGAGACCGTCCCGGCATTAGGTGCCTTGGAACGTGAGGAACTGCAAATCGAAGTGGGCACAGCGTGGGACCTCCAAGAGCTGGCTGAGAAACTGCAACGCGCAGACTTTGATAGGGTGCCACAGGTTTTTGAGCGTGGGCAGTATGCTCAGCGCGGTGGCATTCTCGATATCTTTCCATGGCAGGCAACCGATCCGGTACGGATCGAGTTCTTTGATAGAGACGTTGAGTCTATTCGTTTCTTTGACATCGATGCGCAGACATCCGTGCGTGCGTTGGATAGGACGTCTCTCTTGCTAAAGGATGAGGGGGACGACTTCAGTCTCTTCTCCGCTTACATTGCCAAGACGGACTGCACTCTAGCGATTGAGTGTGGAGATGAAGAGGCGTTGTCAATTAAGCCGCAACTTCGACTTACGGAGTTTTCTGCTAAGGCGATGCCGACCGAGCCTGCTTGGGCAAGTACAGACGGTCCCATTGGTGAGTTTCATGCCGGGGACTTTGTTTTGCAAGAAGCGAGACGCGGGCAGTTCGAAGAACAGTTGGCGGCCTGGGCCGCTGAAGACTGGCGGATCTGTATGTTTTTTAACAACCGGGGTGAGGAAGACCGCTTCAAGGAACTCATCTCCCCAAAAGCGTTGGAGCAGGCGGGTGTAAGATTCTGTGAGGGGCGATTGGCCAAGGGATTCACCGTGCCACATGCGAAGTTGGCTATCCTAACCGATGCCGAGATCTTTGGTCGATACCAGCATGGCCGTACGCAGCGCTTGTTCAAGCGTGTGAGTCGGCAACGTAAGGCTGCGAATTCTGATTTCGCGCAATTTCAGCCAGATGATTATGTAGTTCACGCGGAGTACGGCATTGGTCGTTTCGAGGACATTGAGGTGCGGGAGCGCAACGGGGTGGCCGAAGATGTGCTCGTGATTGAGTACGCGGAAGATTCAAAGCTCTATGTACCCTTGGAACATGCCCACCTCGTGTCGCGTTATGTCGGTGTGGGAAAGAGCGCCCCCAAGCTGAGCAAGCTGGGCAGCGAGCGATGGATGAAGGTAAAGAAAGCGACCGAGCGGGCTATCATGGATTACGCCGGCGAGTTGCTCAAGCTGCAGGCTTCGCGGCAAACGTATGAGGGCATTACTCATAGCGAAGATACCAAATGGCAGTGGGAATTCGAGAATGCCTTTCTTTACACTGAGACCCGGGATCAGTTGAAAGCGATCCACGATACGAAGACAGACATGGAGAGTCACTTGCCAATGGATCGGCTTATCTGCGGGGATGTTGGCTTTGGAAAGACAGAAGTCGCTATTCGAGCGGCGTTCAAGGCGGTCATGAGTGGCCACCAAGTAGCCATGCTTTGTCCGACAACCGTTTTAGCACAGCAACATTACGATAACTTTTGTGAGCGGATGTCAGACTACCCGATTCGCATCGAACAGTTGAGCCGATTCCGCAAACCTGCGGATCAACGCAAGGTGATCAAGGGGCTGATCAATGGCACGGTCGATCTTGTCATCGGGACGCATCGGCTTACGTCCAAGGACACCAATTTTAAAAAGCTTGGCCTCGTCATCGTAGATGAAGAGCAACGCTTTGGGGTGCGACACAAAGAGAAGTTCAAGGAGCGGTTCCATTTGGTGGATGTTCTTACCTTGTCCGCAACGCCGATTCCAAGGACGCTTTACATGTCGCTCATGGGGGTGCGGGATATGTCTACGATCGATACGGCGCCCCCTAATCGATTACCTGTGCAGACTACGATTTGTGCGTATGATCAGCGTTTGGCTCGGGATGCCATTCAAAGAGAGATGAAGCGCGATGGGCAGGTCTACTACTTGCACAATCGCGTGGGTAGTATCGAGGGCGTGGCCGATAAGATTCGTGAACTCTGTCCGGGAGCACGTGTCGGAGTGGGCCACGGCCAGATGGATAAGGAACAGCTTGAGGAGGTAATGCACCGCTTTGTTGATCACGAGTTAGACGTGCTCGTGTCGACCACGATCATCGAAAGTGGTATTGATATTCCCAATGCGAATACGATCATCATTGATCGGGCGGATCGCTTCGGACTGGCAGATCTCTACCAGTTGCGTGGACGAGTGGGGCGTGCTCAGCGCAAAGCCTATGCGATTCTCATGCTGCCGCGTCACGTTCTCGGCACCGGAGATGCGAACAAGCGGATGAAGGCCATTCGCGACTACTCATCACTGGGGGCAGGTTTCAAGATTGCCATGCGCGATTTGGAAATTCGTGGTGCAGGAAATTTGTTAGGAACTCAACAGAGTGGGCACATCATGGCTGTTGGGTTTGATCTCTACTGTCAGCTTCTGAAACAGTCGATCGCAGCGTTGCAGGGTCGCCACACGGTTACCCGCGTGGATGTACCCATGCGGATTGATTTCATCACGAACAATCAACGAAAGGGTGACAAGAGTGAAGACCTGGTTCCGGCCTATATCCCGGCCGCCTACATCGAAGAAGCGTCGTTGCGAATTGTGGCGTATCGGCAGTTGGCTGAACTGACAACGTTAAAGGAACTCAAGGGCCTTCTGAAAGATTGGGTGGATCGTTTCGGAAAGCCACCTGTGCCTGTGGAGAATTTGTTAGCGTGCACGGAGCTTAAGATTATCGCGGCTCACGCAGGCATTAGTGTCATTGAGATTAAGGACAAGAAGCTTATGCTGACCAAAGGTGGTGATTTCATCATGGTCGACGGCAAGTTTCCCCGCCTCAAAGGACGTCGTAACAAGCAACGACTTCGCGCTGCGGTCGACATGCTGCGAACGCTTATTCACGGTTAGGGGCGTCGGTACAAATGCGCCGCTTCTTTCTCCTCGTGCTTGGGCTGGGTCTCATAGTGCTCTTGCCTTTCGTCATCTGGGGAGAGGGGATGGAGGCGCTATGGACGGTGGCACGGTTGGAAAGCTTCGGCCAATGGGCGTGGCTTGTTGGCCTGGGTCTGCTGAGCGGTGATCTCGTCATACCGATGCCCTCGACGGTTGTGATGAGCGCGTTGGGTTATGTCTACGGAATCGCCATTGGGGGTCTGATCGCAACCTTGGGAGCGATGGGAAGCGCAGCGTTGGGCTATGGAGTATGTCGATGGGTAGGCGAACCCGTGGCGATCCGTTTGGCCGGCAAGGAAGGGCTGGAAGCTGGTAGGAAACTCTTCAACCTCTATGGAGCCTGGGTGGTGGTGCTGTCGCGGTGTCTCCCCATCATGGCGGAGGTCATGGCTTGCCTCGCTGGAATGACCGGCATGCCGTGGCGGCGCTTCCTGGTTGCTGCCTTGGCGGGTTGCCTTCCCATGGGCTTTGCTTTCGCGGCAGTGGGGCAGCTGGGAACGGATTCACCTGTAGCTGCGTTGTTGGTGAGTGCTCTGGTCCCACCGATCCTGTGGGCATTGGCTCGGCGATCGCTGTCGAGGATTGAGGATTAGTTAAAGATTTCATAATTATTGAATCGCCATCTGGCGAAATGACTGCGTAGGCTAGAGTTTGATTGTCGACATGGCCCTCAGCTTCCCAGAAACTCTGCCTAATCGCCCAGTAGACTTGTTGCTGCGCTTCAGCTGCCCCATGTGCTCCACTGTGCTGGAGATTCCTTGTTCGCGAGCAGGACTAGAGGGGCCTTGCCCCGCCTGTGGAGCGACGATCATCGCCCCATCCGTCGTGAGCGTTCAGCCACCGCAGATGGTGGAGGTTTCTCCTGCGTCCCAACCGAATATGGAGAGCATGGGAAATGAGGTCGAAGAGGCGCACGCAGGGAGTCCAACGACACGCCTCTGCGATCGTCCTTCTCGTCCAGTATTTGCCGCTCGAGAGGCGGGCAACCTGCCTGAACCTCACCCGCCCAAGAGTGAGCGGAAGCGCTGCAAGCGAAGCGTGGGTAGCATGGGCGAGGCGACATTGGAACTCACTTTAAAGCGAGAGTTCTGGTTAATTCTACTCGGTCTGGTCGTGCTTGCTGTGGGCGCAGCTTTGGCGATCTGTGGTGACGAGATTTTCCGTGGGATTGAGGCTGCCCCAGCAATGCAGCGTTAAGTGAGGGGATCCTAGGCTTCCTCTCGCGTTAGGCGCGGGGTCACGGTGACTCTGGCGGATTCCCCATTGACATTGCATCGCGAGTCGGAATGATCGGGAGGTATAGTTATGTCGATGCCCGCATTGAAATATGCCCGGACCTTCCCGCGGGCAGGCCGCTTGGTGAAGGTCATGATCCTCAGTCTACTGCTTTGGGTGTGTGTGCTAGGTCTCCCGTACTTTCTCTTCATGATGTTCTTCGGGGGTTCTGGAGACCTCCAGAAGTTGTGGGCGGTCGCGGCCTTGGTTGCGTTGATCCTTGGAGTACTGTTGCGCGTCGTCATCTACATGCTGAGCACGAAGATCCGTTGCCCGCTGTGCCAAGGGGCGGCGTTTCAGACGGCGAGCTGTCGGATGAATCAGAATGCTCGGAAGGCTCCTCTGCTTTCGTATTCAACCTCGATGGTGTTAGATATGTTTATCTACCGGCGCTTCGTGTGCAAGTATTGCGGCACACCGTTCCGTCTGCGTAAATAGCGCTCTTGGAAACTAGGGCGCGACTGGGGCCCTTGGCGTCAGTTCAATCCGTATGCTGGACATACGGCGATTGCAGAAAACCGCTTGGCTCGCCTGGCTCTTCGCCGCTGGGGTGTGCTCAGCCCAAGTGCCGATGGCAGAGCTGGA
>JAACDM010000614.1 GCA_009936795.1 Verrucomicrobiaceae bacterium
ACCCGTCGCCACAATGGATGATCCTTCTCACCGTTCCCTCATGCGGCCAGATTATTTGGCAAGACGTTGCGAGGACGAATCACCAAGAATGCTATCGGTCTCAAGACTTTGATTCATCCACACAAGAAGCGCGTTATTCTTCACGGCAAGGAGCCCAACACCGCGACGGCATTCTATACGCCATTGCCAATTGTTTCGCTTCTTTCAATGTGTTCTGCGATCATCTTCCGATGCCCTCCGTTATTGCTGCCATCCTCAGCATACTCGTCACGTTCTGCTTCTCCATGCAGGCCGTCGCCGCGAAACCAAATATCGTTCTTATCTTCGCCGACGACTTGGGTTACGGCGACCTCTCGTGTTTCGGCTCGAAAACGATCAGGACGCCACACTTTGACCAGATGGCAAAGGAAGGCAGGCGGCTAACCAGCTTTTACGCCCAGACAGTCTGCGGTCCGTCACGGGCAGCGTTGATGACCGGTTGCTACCCACTGCGGGTCGCGATCAAAGACAACGTCGTTGAAACGCACCCTCATCTGCATTCGAAGGAGATCACCATTGCCGAGGTGCTGAAGGAGGCTGGATACGCAACGGCGGCTTTTGGGAAGTGGGACCTAGCCGGGCATTCTCAGCTCGGCTACACACCGGAACTTCTGCCGAAGCATCAAGGCTTCGATTATTTCTTCGGCACCCCATCTAGCAACGACTCCGTGGTTCACCTCATCCGCAACGAGGAAATGATCGAGAAGAGGGCTGACATGAGCACACTAACCAAACGCTACACGGACGAGTCCATCGCCTTCATCAAGCGCAACAAGGATCAGCCCTTCTTTGTCTATCTCGCCCATACCATGCCACACGTCTTATTGGATGCTTCCAAGCCGTTCAAAGGCAAGTCTGCTAATGGAATCTATGGCGATGTCATCGAAGAAATCGACGCAAACGTTGGACGGATCCTTAATACACTGACGGAGCAAGGCCTCGACCAGTCGACCTACGTCATCTTTACTAGCGACAATGGGCCGTGGTATCTCGGTCGTAGTAAGGGGCATCTCAAACGCATCGGCAAGGATGCGGAAGCCCACGGAGGATCCGCATCCCCACTACGGGGCGCGAAAACGTCTACCTGGGAGGGAGGATTGCGCGTCCCTTTCATCATTCGTGCACCTAACAAGGTTCCTGCGGGCACCGAGTGTGACGAAGTCGCCTCGACCATGGATTTACTGCCGACCTTTGCCAAGCTCGCTGGGGCATCGGTTCCGAGCGATCGTGTGATCGATGGCCACGACATCCGCGATCTCCTCCACGCCACCCCTGGAGCGAAGAGCCCAACAGAGGCGTTCTACTTCTACCGTCGGACGCGACTTGAGGCCGTGCGGGCCGGACGCTGGAAGCTGCATGTCCCTCGACCGGCAGACAAGATGTGGGTGCACTACAGCAAACCCGAAGACGCGATCGCCATTGAGGACCCAATGCTGTTCGACCTTGACGCCGACATCTCCGAATCTAACAACCTTGCCGACGATCATCCGCAGGTCGTCGCCGAACTCATGACTCTGATCAACCGCGCTCGAAAGGACATCGGTGACCACGACCACGCGGGTGAAAATGCACGCTTCTTCGATCCACAGCCCCAACGCTCCGACCTCGCACCTAACAAACCTAGATCTTAGTAAAAGTCCCTTTGGGACTACGAGAATTTCTCTCTAAAGCTCGAAATGAATCTTTCCTACCGAATGACGGCAAGCAAACGACCACACATTCGTGATTCATTGATGCGTCACCTTGTGATCTTCGTTGTCTTCACGTTAGGCTTGCTCATTCTCCCCGGATGTTTCGACAGCGCGAGCGACGCCGTGGATTCTTATCCAGGAAAACCTATCAAAGTTGTGGTACCTTTTCCTGCAGGAGGTGGCAGCGACAGCTTCGTTAGGATCATACAGAAAGCAGTTCGAGATGAACAATTATTAGCGCAACCGCTAGTAGTCATCAACGTTCCCGGAGCAGGGGGCACAATAGGCAGCCGACGCGCTCGCCAAGCGACTGCAGACGGCCACACTATTCTCTGTCTTCACGAAGGCATCCTATCCTCGAAGTATGCGGGGCGAACTACCTACGGGCCGGAAGCGTTTCGAGCCATCGCTGCTACGGGGCAATCGAACTTGGTCGTTTGTGTTCTGGAGGATTCTCCATTCAGCAATCTCTCCGAACTGATGGCCACGGCTGGAAGTCAGCCTGAGAAAATAAGGTTTGGCATGGCACAAGGTACACCAACTCATTTCGTTGGCCGTAAATTGGAAACTGCTAGAAAAGAGAACGCTGGAAAGTTTCGATATGTCGCTAGTGGCGGGGGCACCAAGAGATTCAATGACCTGATTGGCGGCCACATTGACGTGACCCCCTTTTCACTCGCGGAGTATTCAAATTTCCGAGAGAACGGTGTTCGGGCCATCGCCTATCTAGGAGCGGCGCGGCTCCCAGAAGCACCCGAGATTCCTACTGCCCGTGAGCAAGGTTTCGATGTCATCATGAGACATGTCCAATATTGGTGGGCTCCGAAATCGACGCCAAATGCAGCGATCGACATGATCGCCGATGTTCTTGAAGCGGCTATGGCAACAGGCTACGTGCAAAACAAATTAGAGGAGTTGAAGATCCAGCCATTGTTCCTGCGAGACAAAGCTCTGCGTAACCACCTTGCTAACCGAGAAACCGATTTTCAAGACGTTGCTTTGGTGACGTTCGATGGCCTTCCAAATCTTGTGCCGTGGACACTCGCTCTCACGTTCTTAATGGTGCTCCTGGCGATCTGGACATCTTTCCATCGGAAAGCCCCTTCACCTGCCCATGCCAGTAAATCGGCTTGGACAACCCTCACTTTCTGCGTGGGAGCACTCGTTGCTTATGTGCTAGCAATGCAGATCTTTGGGCTACCTTACGCGTTCGCCACAGCCGCATTTATCCCCTTGATGGGAAGGGCCGCGGGAGCGCGCTCTTGGAGAACCACCACGCGACTTGTGGTCACGGGTATAGGCCTGGGTTGGGCCTGTTCTTTGATATTCACTAAACTGCTCGTCATCGATCTTCCCTAAACATGGTTTTCCACATCATGAGCCAACCCGGACTGATGGCTCTCGCTATCCTGGGTGTCGCCCTTGGCATCACCGTTGGCGCCATTCCAGGGCTCACTGGAGCCATGCTAATCTCGCTTACGGTGCCACTTACTTTCAGCATGGATGGTCAAGCAGCCCTAACGCTTTTAGTTGCCATGTACGTCGGCTCCGTCAGCGGCGGACTGATCACCGCCACATTACTGCGAATGCCCGGCACACCGGCCTCCGTCATCACCACGCTCGATGGCTACCCAATGACCCAGTCAGGCAGGGGAGGCCGTGCTCTTTCCTTAGGAATCGGCGCATCTTTCATCGGTGGATTGCTATCGTGGGCTGCCCTGGCTTGCCTAGCAAAGCCGATTGCTAGCCTATCAACGTTGCTTGGCCCATTTGATTACTTTTCTCTTGTTCTCATGGCGCTTGTGCTCGTCGCTGGCGTCAGCGGCAAGTCATTGACACTCGGTATACTTTCATGCTGTCTTGGCATCCTTTGCGCTTTGCCCGGCACCGCCCCAGCCACTGGCGAATTGCGACTGACATTTGGCATGAGTGCCTTTGACGACGGCTTCAAGCCTCTTACTGTTCTGATAGGACTTTTCGCCCTCAGCCGCCTATTAGCTCCGGCAGATGAGCTGGTGCAAACCACGAGAATCAGCGATTCAATGCTGATCAAGTGGAGAACTTGGAAAGCGCAAGGCCTCAATCTCTTGCGATCGGGTGTGATTGGGACAGGTGTTGGCATTCTCCCCGGCATCGGCGCGAATATTGGCTCCCTGATTGCCTATTCGACAGCCCGCGGCAGCTCGCAAACGCCAGATAAATTTGGGAAGGGATGCGATGAGGGAATCGTTGCCTCCGAATCTGCGAATAACGCCACGGTCGGAGGCGCCCTCGTTCCCCTCATCGCTCTGGGAATTCCTGGCAGTGTGATCGACGCCATCCTCCTCGGTGCGTTTGTGATCCACGGTTTGCAGCCTGGCCCCATGCTATTTGCAAATGACCCTCAGATTGTCAGCACCATCATCTCCACGTATCTGTGGGCCAATGTCGCGATGCTCGGCATCATGCTTCTTTCGGCTCGTTGGATTGCCCGCCTCGCCTCCGTGCGCCATCACTACCTTGTGCCCGTTGTCGCTGCTTTCTGTGTTCTGGGCTCGTTCGGCCTCGCCAATCGTTTCTTCGATGTTTGGGTCATGATAGGATTTGGCGTGGTCGGCTTCCTATTAGAGCGCTGGCGTGTACCTCTGGCTCCCTTTGTCATCGGATTCATTCTAGCTCCACTCGGCGAGGAATCAATGATCACGGGACTAATGAGTTCAGGAGGCTCTTGGTGGCCCTTAGTCACTCGTCCAGGTTCCCTAACCTTTCTCGTCTTTGCCGTTCTGCTATCTATTTGGTCCTACCGCCAACAGAGGCAAATTCATTTAAACGCTTCGTAACCACCCCCATCCAACATCAAACATGACCCGTCAACCTAACATCCTGTGGTACTGCACCGACCAACAACGCTTCGACACCATCGGCGCCTTGGGCAATTCTCATGTGCGCACTCCGGCGATTGACTCGCTTGTCGAAAGCGGCACCGCCTTCACTCATGTTTACTGTCAGAGTCCCATCTGCACACCAAGTCGCACCAGTTTCATGACGGGTCTGTATCCGAGCCGTGCGCATAACACTAGAAACGGCAATGCCTCGCTCGATGGTTGCCCTCCCCTTATCAGTAACCTCGTCGCCGATGCCGGATACCACTGCGGCCTGATTGGCAAGTTTCATCTCCAAAGTGCCGGCCATCGGACCGAGCCAAGGCTCGACGATGGATTTGCCTTTTGGAAGTTCAGCCACGCGCCGAGAGACGACTGGAAGGAAGGCCACGACTACGCTGACTGGGTCCGGGATCGTGGTGGAGATTTAGAGGCCATGAGGAAAAGTGAGGATCGCGTGCCGTCTGAATTTCACCAGACCACATGGGCTACTGAGAGGGCGATCGAGTTCCTGGACTCGGCTCATTGCCAGGACAAACCATGGATGCTCAATATCAATCCTTACGATCCACATCCACCGTTTATCCCACCAAAGTCTTACGCCGACCGCTTCGATCCAAACTCCATGCCTGGCCCTCATTTCAAGTCGAGTGACCTTGAGGCTCAGCAGAAACTCACGGCCGTCGACTTTCAAACGGAGGCCAAGACACCTGAAGAGATCAATGCTAGAAAAACGCAGGCGCTCTACTACGCCATGATCTCGCTCATCGACGACCAGTTCGCACGTATCGTCGAGCACCTTGACCGGACGGGTCAACGTGAGAACACGATCATCATTTTCACCAGCGACCATGGTGAATCGTTAGCAGACCACGGCCTCCTCTTCAAAGGCTGTCGCTTCTACGAAGGTCTCGTCCGCGTGCCCCTTGTGTTCAATTGTCCAGGCACGGTAGCGAACTCCGTCCAGAGCGGCGCACTCGTTGAACTGTTAGACATGAGTGCGACCATCCTCGATTTCGCCGGAGTCGAACAGCCCTCTTACTTTCAAGGCATGAGTCTACGCCCCATTCTTGTCGGAGAGGCTCCAAACGATCACCATCGCGACAGTGTGCGTTCCGAATACTTTGACGCTCTGGACGGCTCATTCACGAACACGGGGGGGCGTGCGTCGTATGCAACCATGCATCGTACCAAGAAACACAAACTTGTGATCTACCACCGAGATCATCTTGGCGAACTCTTCGACCTGGAAACCGATCCGTGGGAGCACCACAACCTATGGGATGACCCCAAGTCAGAGACTTTAAAGAATGAACTCATCCTTGAGAGCTTCAATAGCCACGTGATGCTAACCACCGATGTGGGCAGCGAACGAATCGCCCCAATGTAGCGTCGATTGGCAATCGAAGCCCTCCTCGCCACCTTCTACCGCTTCGACTGCCAGTCGGAGCTAGATCTCCCTGACCCTGCGCTGTTTTTTCGAGTTCGTTTGTGATCTACTGGGGTTTCTTAGGACGGTATGCA
>JAACDM010000615.1 GCA_009936795.1 Verrucomicrobiaceae bacterium
TCCCGCCGAACTGGGCGCTTCCGTCCAGGACTTTCACATACGCATTCTGCAACACATCGTCCGCCATCGCGTGATCCCCGCAACAACAGCTGAGCGCCCAGCCAAAACTCAATGCATGGAGTTCGGCCAATTGCGCGCGCAGCTCGGTATGGTTCATAAATCGGTAGCATGATCTCACTCATGGGTGACCTGAGCGATCCGTTTATAGGACATCGCGTCAAAGAAATCTCTCTAATTGCCGTGGAGTTTGAATTTCTAGGCTGACCCAGAGGCGCCAAGAAGCGGGAGGGCAGCAGTCGCAGCGCTTGGTTGCGTCTTGGCAAACACCTCCTATAATCTCAGGAAACCTACGATTAATCATGTCCGAACAAGAAGCACCCAAAATCACTGCCTACCTCAAAACCTACTGCGGCTGGAGCGAGGGCGTTCGCGCCATCATGCGGAAGCACAACCTGGAGTTTGAGGAGAAGGATATTATTAAAAATCCAGCGCAACGTGTAGAAATGGAACAGAAGACCGGGCAACCGCTGTCTCCATGTGTTGAGGTGAATGGCGAGATGCTTGCGGATGTGTCTGGTCAGGAAGTCGAGGGGTACCTGCTTGAGAAGGGGTTGATCGTAGCCTCGGACGAGGACGCTGGCGTGCCCACGGATGCTGGCTGTTCTGCGGAGGAACACGAGAAGATGGCGCAAGCGGCTTCCATCTCGTTTATCAAAGAGTAGCGCGGCCTTCCAGGCCGGAACTCGGGCAGGGTGCACGAGCTACACTACTACGGCCACCGAACGTGTTAGCCATTCTTCAGCGGGTTAGCGAAGCGTCTGTCTCCATTCAGGGCGTGGTAAGCGGCGCCATCGACCAGGGTTTCCTGATCTTGTTAGGAATCGAGACCGCAGATGATGCGGGTGACGTCGAGTGGCTTGCCAACAAGATTGCTAAGATGCGGGTCTTTAGTGATGATGCAGGGTTGATGAACCGCTCGTTAGAAGACACCGGTGGCCAGACACTTGTTGTGAGCCAATTCACCTTGCATGCGAACACGAAGAAAGGGAACCGCCCCTCCTTCATCCGCGCTGCGCGTCCGGAACAAGCCATCCCGCTCTACGAATCTTTCGTTGAGGCGATGCGCTCTCAGCTTGGCCCTGACAACGTAGCCACAGGCGAGTTTGGAGCCGACATGCAGGTCGCCTTGATCAACGACGGGCCAGTGACCATTCCGATCGATAGTCGGAACCGCCAGTAGCATTCGCTCACTCCGCTCCCGCAGCCCAAAGAAGCAGTTTCTCGATGATAGCTGTATTGTGATGATCTGCGATTGGGACACCACCAATTCCTTCACCTCTCAGCACACTGTTGCTAATCCAGCCGGCATCCGTAACACAGACGACACGACCCTTGCCTGGCTCAGCGATGCCTAACAAACACCCTTCAGCGTTGCGATCTCCTTTCAGGGGCGCTTGCGAGGTGTCATTGGCAACCAAGCTCCGCGGATTGGCTGGGTGATCTTTCGCCAGCTCAATGAGATTACCCGTGTAGTAAGCCCACGTTTCCCCGCCGATGATCGGCGTGTCCTCAGCCAGCTTGATCCTCTTAATGTCAGTATACTGGTTCACCCAACGCATCCCAAAGTGTGCCAGCAACTGATTCGTCGTCTCCGTCTCCAGGTTGTGATTCTCTTGGTTCCCCATGAGGATGAGCCCACCGCCTTGGTAAACATAATCGCGAAGCTGTGAGATAGCTTCAGGCGAGAATCGTGGTGGCTCAGAACCATCCCCGATCGCTTTCGCACTGGGGTTGCTAATTAAGACCACGTCAATACCCGCAAGAGTCGCTACGGTTGGGGAAGCAGCGTCCACCTTGACCTCAAAAGGCTTTTCTAACACTTCCAGGATATCTCCATAGGTGCCGTCGGGCAAATAGCGCTTCTCCCCATCAGCGTTGAAATGTCTGCTATAGAGAAACGTTGGCTTCTCGGCAGGACTAAGAGCTGAAACACCAGGCATCATCGTTCTGATAGACCACAGGTGACCACCAGCCGTGATGTAGAGCGTCTTCCAATCATCACCGCCGAAGGTGCAGTTCGTCACTTCATCCGTCGGGATGTGGACATAGTCCAACAACTTGCCGTCCGGAGTGATTACGTAGATTCCAGAAGTCGGTTGTTCTGAAATCTCCGCCGGGGGATTCGCTTGATGCAATCCCGCCGCCACGTAGAGCCTGCCTTCCGTATCCTGCGCCAGCCCATCGGGGCCGCGAGTTCCGGCCCAGTCATAGACGAGATAACGCGTATCGAGATCAACATTGCCATCCTCCCCGAGATCGAACCGCCACAACTTGCGAGCGGCTCCTACTGTGTTGTTGTGGTTGTCTGCCACGAAGAGATAGCGCTCGTCGTGCGACACAAGAATCCCATTGGGCCGATCAACCTCATGAGTAATGAAACGCGTGATGGTTCCGTTCGGATCGATGCGATACACGCCCTCGACTGGCTTGCCGTCCGTATCCACTATTTCCAATCCCTCACGGTTTCCATAGCGTGGGTCGGTGAAGTAGATCCTCCCTTTCGAATCCTTGGTGAGGTCATTGGTCGCCGCGAATCGCTTTCCGGCATAAGTATCCGCTAGGATCTCCACCCGTCCATCCAAATGATGACGCGTGACCCGCTTCGACTTCGGTTCACAAACCAACAACGTGTTCTCAGTCTCAAACAACAGGCCGTTTGAACCCACCCCTTTTTTAAAAACACTGGTGACCCCGCCGAGATCCAATCGGTTGATGTTCCCTTCGCCACTGGTGAATAACCCCAGCTGCGGATGCCATGCCGGCCCCTCACCAGCACCCAACTTGAGAAGCTCCACTGGCTTAGCACCATCGGCGAAGATCTTGGCACTAGCGTCAGAAACGGGAACATCACCAGGGAGATCCGAACGCGCTTGGTCCACTTCCTTCCCTTCCCAAATAACCGTTTCTCCATCATAGGTCAGGATACGGCTCGAACTTCTCGGCGCTGGCTTGGTACTAGTTTTTGGCATGAAAGAGGCCAAATGCGTCTTGATGTCGGCATGCTCCGCTAAGTGCGCGATATTTGTCCATTCGTGGGGATCAGCCTCAAGATCGTAGAGCTCCTCAGTCCCGTCCGCGTAGCGAATGTAACGCCACTTCTCCGTGCAGGCACCGTGGTTGTCGTGGTTGTGCGTGGTGAGGGCAGGAAACTCTCGCGGCGCATCGGGATCTTTGAGTTGTGGCATGAGGCTATGCCCCTCCAAGTCATCCCGTTCTTTCAAATCGCAGAGTTCATTCAACGTTGGATAGATGTCTAACAATTCAGCAGGGCGATGCGTGCGCTTTCCTGATCCCACACCCGGTCCGGCAAAGATCAGGGGCACACGCGTGCTATCTTGCCAAAGGGTGTTCTTTCCTGTGATGTCTTTCTCTCCCACATGCCAACCATGATCCGACCACAGGACGACCACCGTATCGTCAGTCTTGCCACTTGCTTCGAGAGCATCTAACACACGCCCTACTTGACTATCCACGAAACTGACACTTGCAAGATAAGACCGCGTGAGATGACGCCACTCATTGTTCTGCTTCAACCAACTCAGACGGGTCTCGGGTAGGTCCCAGTGCAAGTAAGAGGCAAACTTTGGCAAGTCGCTGCGATCTCCGTCCAAGTAAGGCGGCAGTTCCAAGGTGTCTTCAGGATAGAGATCGAACCATTTCTGCGTGGCATAACAAGGCACATGAGGAAGAAAGAAGCCGACCGCGAGAAAGAACGGATCTTCGGCTTCCGCTTGTTTGGCTAGCGCCTCGACCGCCCAACTCGCAACTTTCCAATCGCCCTTGTCCTCATCCCTGTGAGGAAACGTTCCCCAATCGACCAGAGGATGCTTTGCTGGGGTGTCGACAATTTTCTGAGCGGGCTTGGCACCAACACTGGCATTCGGTCCCCACTCATGAAACTCTCCCTCACGGCCACGTTTGCCGCCATGGTAGATCTTCCCACCGCTCAACGTGCGATAACCGTGATTCGCAAAGTGCTGTGCCAAGGTGACGCGATCCTTGAACGGCTCGACCGTCCGGAACCATGGAGCAAGGCCATAGATTCCCGTCGTCGACGGACGTAATCCTAACATCAGGCTTGTCCGCGAGGCATTGCAGAGAGGCGATTGGCAATGCGCATTTGTAAAGACCGTACCACGGGCAGCCAAACGATCCATGTGTGGCGTCTGAACCTGCGGATGCCCGCCGAGTGGACCAACCCAGTCATTGAGATCATCGATCGCAATGAACAGCACGTTAGGTTTCGCATCTGCTGAGCTGGACCACGTGCCGAGAACGACCAGAAAGACGAAAAGAAGGCGTTTCATCATGCCTCATCCCAGGGGCAAATCACGCCGATGTCAATCGAGCCGCGCGAGCGTTTGCAATTATGCTGGCCCATCGGATAGCGTAACCACCTCTGATGCCCGCTGACACTCCACCTCACCTCAACCGCGTACGCGTGCGGCGTTGGCATTTCGGGATGGTCGTGTTTCTCGCAGGCTACCACGTCTTTCAGAACATCTGGCTTCACCTCCTTTGGTTCGCTGCGACCGTGGCGTTGCCCTATTTCACCTGGCGTGGGTTTCCAAAGCAGCCGTCCAAATTTCATATCACTGCCACCGTATTCTGTGGGCTCATGCTGCTCCTGTCCTACCGGCCAGGCGCCTGGCCATCCAGCTTCGGATGGCTAGGCGTGCCACTCGCTCTCGGGGATACCTTGCTCTTCCTCGTCTTTATCGACGCCGCTTATCAGTTAGGTCATCGACGCGAGCATTTCCGCGAACGCACACTCTTCATCATCGTTCTGGTCGCTGCAGTTACCGCAGTGATCAGCCTGATCGTATTCTATGCCCTACCAACCACACAGTTTCCGGCAAGTCGACTAAAGAACGTCATCGTACACTTCGGTCTCGCACCTGTCCTGACCGGCTTGCTCTTCGCTTCCGCTGGACTAACAGCCGCGTTACTTGCGTGTCGGGAGACCGTGACCAAGCGACGATGCCAACTCCTTGTGCTTGAAGCGATCCTTTTATTCTCAGCATTGTGTACCCAAACCCGTGGCGCTATCCTCGCCTTCATCGTCGGGCTCGTGATCCTGATCATTTGTCAGTTTCATCGCAAACTTCTTGGGCCCCTTGCCGTAATCGTCATCGTCTGCGCGATTTACCAATGGGCTCTGCCGTCTCTCAGTCGAGCGGTGTCCACCCAAGCACAGGAGGAGGCAAATCCTGCCAAGTCGTTAATCGTTCGGAAGGACGCTGGACGACTAAATCTCTACGAGATCATTCTCGACCGGATGGCACCACCCGTCGACTATGTGTTAGGACGTGGACGCTGGGCACCGGATACTGCTGGGCCTCCCGAGCAGTCTTGGCACGCCCATCACCCCCATAGCGTGTATCTCGCGACATTCTATCGCGGCGGAGGACTGGGCTTGATGGCGTTGGGAACCGTCATGTTCATTGGTCTCGTGCCTTGCTGGCGCGAAGCACGCGCAGGCCGCCCTGTATGGTTGATTCTCGCTGGCTTCGGCATGGCCGCCTTCCTGGTCGATGGCGATGACCTTACCACGATCGCTTCCATGCCGCGTGTGGAACCTCTCCTCTTCTGGTTTCCCCTGGCTGCCGGTGCTGGAGCATCGGCAAGAGAACGAACTTCGCCTTGAGCAACAGGGCCTGGGCTTCCACAGTTCCGAATGCCCTCTAGAGACCGCGCAACGCTCCCACCGAAACTGCTTGAGCAGTTTCACTGCCTGCGTCGGCGACTTTGGCAAACCCGCTTCTTAGAATGGTCTGGCTTGGTCATCGTTGCGTTGATCAGCCTGTTCTTCGTCGTTTGGATATCCGACCGCGTCTGGGACACTCCCTTAGCCTGGCGCATGGCTCTACTCGCCTGCATTTACATCACTCTGTTAGGATTCGCGTCATGGCTCTTCTTGCGCTGGGGCTTGCCGCTAACCCGCTGGACGGCGCTCGGTAACTTCGTTCGGAGATGGGATCGCAAATCCGGCGATCGTGTTCTCGCTGCCGTTTCTCTAACAGAAGAAGAAGCACAGGCCGCTGAGTCGCCGCGCCTACGAGAAGCCGCCCTCGGGCAGATCGCGAATCAGCTTAGCCAAACTGATCTCACACCGAGCATCTCCCGCGTTTGGCTCAGAAGGGCTTCCACCTCCGTCATTGGCACGACGCTTCTACTTGGTCTTGTTCTTCTGCTAGCGCCTCATGCCAGCATGAACGCCGCAGTTCGGACGTTCCTCCCGTGGAAAGACACGCCTCGCTACACCTTTGTCCAGCTTGGCGACATCCCCTCGACCCACATCATCCCTCATGGTGAACCCACCATGGTCAGCGTCCCACTAAAGGAAGACTCCCCTTGGAGCCGTCCTCAAGGACACGCCACAGTACATGGCCAATCGCTCGTCGCGCCCTTGGAGAGGGGTGCCTACACCTTTGAACTCCCCGGACTCGTCAACGAGGAAACGCTCAGCGTTCGCATTGGCGATGCCCAAACGAAGATTCAGATTGTTCCCATGCACCGACCTGGGCTCGAACACTTGGAGGCCAACATCATCCTACCTACCTACTTGCAACACTCGCCACGGGTCACGGAAATCACCACCGGCAACTTGGAAGTCCTCACCGGAAGCCGCCTCCACCTCACAGGCACCGTGACCCGTACGCTTGCCAAAGCAGACTTTCGCGGTGTCGATTCCCAAGCCCTTAGAATCGAAGGCCAGCAATTCCACACGCACACCCTTGAGATCAATGAACGCCCACAGATCTTGGAGATCAAGTGGGAAGATCAATTAGGACTCCTGGCACGCGATCCCTTGCGCGTAGAGCTTCGTCCCGTCCAAGACAAGCCTCCCCGTGTCGAGCTGATCACTGGCACCTCGGCAGCGTTGACACTATTGGCACATGATACGGTTTCGTTCGGGCTACGAGCAGAAGACGACTTCGGCCTTCGTTCCATTGGGTATGTGTGGGGACCTTCAGGCGCAAAGCCAGAGGAACTCTGGCCAGATCAATCTCGTCAATCCAAAGAAGGTGGCGCTGAGGTTGTTTCGTTAGAAAATGATCTCACGTTTGCACCTAATACATTGGGACTGGCGCCTGGTAAGTGGCAATTCTGGGCTTACGCACAGGACTTTCAACCTGAAGCGCTGCCAAGTTTCTCATCGGCCAAGGTCCTCCAAGTGCTAACTGACGCCCAACACGCCTCCATGGTCCGCGCCCAGTTTCGACAGGTTCAAGAACAGCTTGAATCCATCGCCCGCGAGGAGGCCAGTCTGTTGCAAGAGAACCAAGCTCTCGCCCAAGCGGAGAATCTCGATCCAGCAGCACTCGACAAACAACAGAAGGCCGAACAGGAGACGGCCGACAAGCTCGCCGAGCTCACCACGCAATCGCAGGCTCTGTTAGAACAGGCCCTCAAGAATGATTCCATCGACACGACGGCCATGGATTCTTGGGGCGACATGCTAGCCGCCATGCAAAGTGTTTCACAGACAGGCATGCCGCAGGCATCGCAATCTCTCGGTCAGGCCAGTAACGCAGCTCAGGGTGGAAATTCTGGTCAGGCAAAGCAATCCCTTGCCGAGGCTATCGCCCAGCAAGAAGAGAACCTCAAACAACTCGCTGACGCCATGGGCGAAGCTCAACAAACGGAGGAAAAATTAGAAGCAGCAACCTTTGTCAATCGCCTTCGCGGTGTCGCCACAGCCGAGGAACGTATCGCCACCGAGATGAAGGCAACCGTATTCCAATCGGCAGGACTCGCCCCTGTCCAACTGAATAAATCGGCGATGAAGGCTCTGGGCCTCCTTTCAGATAGCCATGACCTCACGCGCAACGAAGTCAACTACCTCATGACTGATCTAGAACACTATCATCGTCGCACCGACAAACCCATCTATGGGAAGGTTCATGGAGAGATGGTGCAGTCCAAGGTTCCCATTGAGCTAAGCCAAATCACCCGACGGGTGCAGCACAACCAGCACGGTCGCGTCATCCAAAGTAGCATTCGCTGGGCAAAGCAGTTTCACGCATGGGCAGACGCTCTCGCTGCTGACAAAGAACCCGAGAAAGAGGAACCAACTCAGGAAGGAGCAGGAGAAAGTGAAGGGAAGACGGACACAGAAACGCTGCTTGCGATCATGCGCCTCGTGCAACGCGAGATGGCACTCCGCGATCAAACCCGCGCCCTCGATCGACGCCGTAATCAAGCAGACTACCATGAAGCCGCCCAAGTATTGGAACAGGAACAACGTGATCTTGGCTTCGCCGTCGCTGCGTTGTTAGCACGGGTCTTCGGACCTGAGGTTCAAATGCGCCTCCGCGCTGCCGGTTCTGCCATGAACGATGCTGCCCTTCTATTAGAAAAACCCGAGACGGGTGGCGAGACTATCGCCGCCGAGACCGAGGTCATCGAGTTGCTCGGCAGCGCTGCCAAGAATGCTAGCCAGATGAGTGGGAATTCCAAAGGTATGCAGGCCCTAGCAGAGCTCCTCTCGCTCATGGAAGTTGGCAACAGTCCAGGTGGTAATCCCGAAGGTGCCGCGAGCAACCTTGCCTCGAACGCGACGACCGGCGTGACCACCGAGGACAATCGCGAACATCGCCAGATCGAAAAGACAACTGGCTATCAAAACGACAGCTTCCCCGAAGAATTTCGCGAAGCCCTAGGCAAGTTCTTCGAAGCTCGCGAAGCACTCATCGGTGCCCCAGCTGCAGAAGGCGAAGCTCGTTCATTTCCATAGCGAACCTCTAAAAAGCAGCGACGCGTTCGGCCAAATCAGGGTATGATTCTGCCTTCAGGCTCTCCACCTGCCGCGCCCACTTGGCCGTACGGGAGATTCCGGAGCTGTGGAAGGAGCGCACCTTGGGTTCTGAGGATACGGATCGCCATGCACCGATTCCGGTCTCGATCACGGCGGCAGTCGTCACAATACGCGTCGCTTTCTTCTCGTCCGTGACCAGTTCTCCAACAATTGGAATCCAGCTATTCACCGCTTTGCTAGGCAGATCTCCCACACTGGTTTCTAACGTGCCCCACACAACCACCACATGACGCATGCCTGCTTGACCAGCGGCCATGCGCATGCGTTTTGAAGCACTCGCCTTGTCTTGCCCTTTCTTGCCGACAGGCAGGCCACTGAACGGCACCACTTCGTATTAATGCGGCCAACAAATATATGATTGTATTTAAGGGCCGCATTAATAGGGTTACTCGTTCGCCAAAAGCAGCCAGGCCTCACTTCGTTCCATAGCCTCCGATTGTGGCCAATTGCAATTGCACTCTCTCGGGCAAGTCGATCCCAATTCTGAGTTTTTAGGTCGCCATTTTTTTGTAGCTATCTCAGAAAGCTCAAGTGAGCTACGATGTCTTATCCGAGTATGATGAAGTTGGTGAGGGCGAGGAACATATCCCGCCAGTATCTGAAGCAATCTTGCGAGACCTCTTTGAGGCAGCGAGCCGAGTGCTAGAGATTCAGCCTTGGAAACGACTGGGCGACACTGACTCGTTTGCAATCGAAGACCCCGGCTCCGGCACTCTGCAAGTCGTATCGATCATGGGAAACGCTGAGGAGGTCTTCGCCATTCACAGCTATCTCCCGGATGAGGGTATTCGGTTCTGGAACGATTTCATCGAATCAGGCGGTCTTCCAAATCAAGACATCCTCTTGTATCAGAACCGCATGGTGTGTTGTGAATTCGTTAGCAGAGATGATCATTCAATGCTCCCTCATGATGAAGAGCTCAATCAGCGCATTGGATTGGATTGCAAACGGGGGGCTCTTGAACAGTGCGCGTTTCGCTCTTATCTTCCTGGTTGTTTTCCGTGGTTTGTGGACGAGGACGAAGCAAATCAGCTCCTTCAAGTGCTTCGACTCGTTCCCCGCTTCGCAAAGGAGTACAAGCGCCTTCCTGGAGAATGCTATAGCCTTGGACCTGATTTCATCTATCCTCAGATACCTGCCTATCATCCTCCAAAGGATGCCGATCAGACCGATACCAGTGCCTGGAAACGAAGCGTTATTCCTTTCCCCAAGGCACCTCCCACTCCGACACCAGAAGTCGGTCGTGATGAGCTATTTCTCCGACGAGTGTCCTCGCACACTATCCGCCCAGAGTTGAGCTGGGAAATAGGTAGCTTCAAGTTTGAGAAACCGTTATTACATGATGGTCGCCCGCGTTGGCATCACCTCTCTTTTATAGCAGTACGTCCCGAAGGCTCAGTTCATGGTTCCACCATGACCCCTGTCGAGACAGGATTGGTAGCGTCCATTCGCCGCACGTTTACTCAGGCCGCTGAGGATCTCGGCTATCTTCCAGGAGAGGTATGTGTTGGTAGCGACATCGCCGCAGCAGCCCTGGCGGATGTGTGCTTGGAGTACCCTATTCGGGTCAATCGGGTTGCTCATGAAGACGAGCTAAGTTTGCTAAAAGAGGCAGCGTCTCACCTATTAAAACGTCCCGGTACACCGCACGGGCTCCCACCAGGCGGTGAGCTGATGGAAGCGATGCAGGAATTGCTCGATCAAGGCGTGACCAGCGGCACAGGCTCTGCCGAGGACATGGCCACGCTAAAATCATTGTTAGAACAGTTTGGCGCTGACGAACTCCTCGATAAGATTGGCGGTGACGTTCAAGGCGCACCATCACTCGACTCCCCCTCGGTGGAATCTAGTTCACCGCGAGCCTTGTACCGCCCGCCAACGAACCGTGAGCGGTTCGTGTTCCGCGTGGACTTGAAACGCGCCAAGCCACCTATCTGGAGGCGTTTCTCTCTACCGATTGATGCCTCTTTCTTTAATCTCCATGTGGCCATTCAAGATACCTTCGGATGGCATCACTGTCATTTACACGCATTTGAACTACGAGAGAAAGGACGAAGTAGAGCTAGCTTCAGCTATGGACTCGAAGACAACCCCTATATAAAGAACTTCTGCGAGTTCAGAAGTCGACTCTGCGATGTCCACACTGACGGATTTGACGTCATCCACTATACTTACGATTTTGGCGATGGTTGGGAACACAAGGTCAAGATTGAGAAACAGGTTCTGCTCGACGAGGTCCAGCCAAGAGCCATCTTTATCAAGGGACGTGGCGCGTGCCCACCCGAAGACTGTGGCGGTATCGAAATCTATCAAGCTGTGCGGGACGAAACTTCAATGATTGACCACCTTCCCCCTGAAAAAGTGGCCGAAATAATGACAAATACGTACGAGCCAGATGCTATAAAAACCTCTGATATCGAGACAGCGCTAGCCCGACTGGAAGACTTATCGGAATAGAAAGTCCCGGTTCTCGCCATATATAGAGAATACGCCAGAGAAATGGGTTCGTTCGATATCAACTTGGAATTCGTGAGCGCCACGTTCAACGGCTTTCCCTGAGGGAGCCCCGCAATGACCACATAATCGGTAGGAGAGACTCGCACACGACTCTCAAGCTTCCCCGTCGTGAAGACGGGCATCTCAATACGATTGTCAGTCAACACGACGCTGACCGGATTTCCTAACCAGTCGCTTGCCGCTGTCGTGATTGGCGAACCATAGTTCACGAACCCATCGAAGTTCCTACTCTCTGCCTTCAAATTCACTTCAAGGTCTCCAGAACTCTTCACCATCGGAGTAACCCAACTTTGAAAACCACAATTCTTACTCTCAAACTTCGTTGGATGAGCCGGCGTCACGGGAAAAGCACCATGGGCATCGACGGAGTGATTCTCTGGAAGTTGAGGCGGATCGTATTCTACCGGGTGGATGAGTTCGCGAATGACTTCGTAAACAGCAGGCTGTCCCACCACGGTTACGGCTGATCCGTCGCTATACTCGTCGGTAATCACGTGCCGACTCTGCTGCAAGCCCGCGATCAGCGCCTTCCCATCACTGGCTTGTACGACACGCGTCTGTGTCATCCCTGCTTTGTAATAGGACGCCAGTTCAGACACCCTCTCCGGCTGTTTAATCAGGAAGACACTCGTGTTGATCTGGAACGGGGTGTTCTTTGTCAATCGTGCACCAGGAGCCACCAAAGTTGGTGGTGCCACCACCGGCGTCTGTTGTTGCGCACACGCTCCAAGTCCCACGAGGCTACACACCCCGCCAAGCATGAGGAGGGAGACGACCAAACTGGATTGCTGTCGCCGGCGCCGATCAACTAACAAACCTTCTACACGCGTCCTTCGACGGCGAATCTGGAGCCTATTTCCTATCATAGAATAGCTAAAATAGGAACCATTCATCCCAGCGTTAATTCAAAAGAGGTAATTTTAGCCCTTCATCTGAGCTTGCCGCCATTCATGCGCCATGCCATCCTGACAGATGCGAAAGAGTGGATTCTTCAAGTCTCCGGTGATCAGTCTCGCATTGCTCTTGGTGATCGTCAGTTGGGGATGGATCCAAGGAAAGGATGCCAACAAGGAGGAGCCAACTCTCAATGAGAAGGCCTCCTACCAGGCCTGGTCAGCCGCCTGCCAAACCATGCTCGAGCATCGGATAGAATTGCGTTTTCCAGGGAAGGCCCACTTGCCGTTGCCAGATCCCAATCCTATCTACCGTCTGGCAGATCTTGCTGTGAAACAGGGCGGCAATCTAAAGCCATGGGTCGGCAATAGTGCGCCTCCTCCTAGTAAAGTCACCTTTGATCCGTTTGCTCAAAAGCTCTCGCTCTCAGCAAATAGTCGCGTGGTCATTCATAGCGATTTGCACGGCGACATCCGTTCACTGATGGCCTCTCTAACAGATTTGCATAATCGCAAGATCCTCACAGGATTTAAAGTCACGGCCCCTAACACGCACCTACTCTTTCTGGGCGACTACACGGATCGAGGCCATTGCGGCGTGGAAGTCTTTTACACTTTACTAAGGCTAAGGTTGGAGAATCCTCGGCGCGTTTGGCTAGCTAGAGGGAATCATGAAGATCCTTACATGACCAATCGGTATGGCTTTGCCGAGGAAGGCATCAGGAAGTACGGCGAAGACTTTGAGCACGACCGTGTAACCAAGTTTTTTGAGTTGTTGCCATCGGTCATCTATGTTGGTACGACCGGTAATTTCCTTCAGAGCTGTCACGGTGGGATTGAACCCGGCTATGATCCGAGGACGCTGCTCAGGAGCAGAGGTTCTCCGAGCTATCAGCGATTAGGCACGCTGACACGGAAGAAGTTTCGCCAGAGACACAAAGACCTATTCGACAAGGCCTTTCACACTGACTACCGCAAAAAACTCGAAACCGCATTCGTCGACTTTCGACCCTGGCCAGCCTCGGACCCTTGGTTTCATGTGGCACGACTTCACACTTTATCAGGACGAGCCGGGCCTTGAGATCGAGCCTCATAGCGCCAGCCGCCTCCGGTTTGGCTACCCGCTCACGCAAAGCATTCTGAAGTTGCAATCCACGCCCAGTGCACGGATAAGGGGCATTCTTCGGGCCCACCAACATTCGTCCGATCTCACGCCGATCATGGAACGGCTGATAACTTCCAAGGGGCTCTTCCGTCATTGGCAGGAGAAAGAGATTGCTTCAGAACTGGATCCGCCGCCGCCGATGGAATCACAAACAGTGCGACCCATCGTCGACGGCAGCGTGTATACATTTAACGTTTCTCCAGACAGCATCTATGGGGTGAACTGTGAGTACGACTTCCACACTTACGGTATCCTTACACTTGCCGCAAGCTTTGCTCAATGGAGGATGCAGGTCGTGAATTTAGAGGTGGTGCACTAAGCTATACACCGGTGCCCCACAAGGTAGCAGGACCTACATTAAGAAGGTTTAGATCAGTTTCGTGACCCCGGGTACCGCCGGCGGATCGACTGGCAATTTGCCAAACTTGTAGTCGGCGGGCGAGAGATCGAGCATCGATTTCTTGAGTGCCCATTCCCACTTCATGGAACGTCCCGTGTAGGCAGCCATACGGCCAGCAATCGCGCTCATCGTGCTTTCAGCTACCTGGACGCCTTCATTCACCGCATCGCCATTGCGAATACTATTGATAAGATTGGCGTGCTCTTGCACGTAGGGGTCGTTGCGCTCGCCATCATATTCGTAGGCCTTGGGTCCGGTGATTTCGCCTTTGCTACCGTCGAGATAGACTTGGCCTTTCGTACCGACCAAACGTTCCGCGACATTGAACGATGCTCCAGACTGCTGTCTGCAGGTGCTCGTGACCCGCACGCCATTCTCAAACTCAAACTCGGTGGCAAAATGATCGTAACCATTGCCATACTGAGGCTGGACCCGCTCTTGGCGGCCGCCTTGACCCATGACCATCTTAGGCGCGCTTCCAATGGCCCAGTGGATGATATCGATGTTATGAACGTGTTGCTCGCAGATGTGATCGCCTGAAAGCCAGACGTGGAAGAGCCAGTTGCGACACTGATACTCCATGTCACTCCATTTGCCAGCTTGGTAGGTTTCCCAATACTTTTTGGCATCCTCCACCCAAAGTGGCCCCATGTTCCAATAACACTGACCCGAGACGATCTCGCCAATGGCACCGTCGTGCACACGCTTGAGAATCTCGCGGTAGTGGTTCTGATGGCGGCGTTGAGTTCCCGCAACCACTGACAGATTCTTCTTCTTAGCTTCCTCAGCAGCCGCCATCACCCGGCGAATCCCTGGAGGATCGACAGCCGCAGGCTTCTCCATAAAGACATGTTTGTTTGCCTTCACCGCTGCCTCAAAATGCTGCGGTCGGAATCCTGGCGGTGTTGCTAGGATCACCATGTCGATCCCGCTATCGATCACTTTTTGAAAGCAATCAAACCCGGCGAAACGACGTTCCTGTGGCACGTCCATCTTTGCGCTAAGCGAAGGGACTAGAGTTCGTTCTCCAATTGGAGGAAACAAGCCTCAGCCCAATTGGCATCATCGCCGAGGTCGAGACCTCCTGCAGCGGGTTCGACCGTGAGGGTAAGCGATTGTACGTCTTCGACTTCTAGTTTGATGAACTTAGCAGGGTCCCCACTGCCCAGGCGTTCCCGAAACAGCTCTTCTTTACCGGCCCGAATCACAAAGGCGCAGTCGCCTGCGGGCGCGCGTTGGGCATCGATCCCGATGGTCGCCGTAAAGAGGGTGTATCTGGCGTCGTTGGCAAAAGTGAGCGTCGTACCACTAGCGACACCGAGACCTTTCTCGAAACGATCCTGCCCGAGGCGCATAGCATTGCCTCTCACATTTAGATCGCGTTTCCAGGTCCGAGGGAACGCATAGATCGCTTCGGTCTCTGCTTGGGTCGGCTCAAGATCGGAGAGGTAGTGAAGGAGATCGGATTCGATCGTGAGACGACGGACTTGATTCCAGGCAAGGTAGATCCGCATGCCTTCACCCAGCTCCATGTCCAATTGACCATCCGCAAGCGCGGCCAGATTGCCCGAAATGAGCGAGCCATCACTTAAAGTTAGGCGACTCGTAATCCAGGAATCGGACTCTGGTTCGAACGGAGGGGAAGCGAGGAGCACACCATGGACCTGAGCGGCTGGAAGTACTTTCAACTCGCCCTCCTGATCGAATGTTAGCCCTTGTGCATCAAGTTCATCGATGAGGCCGTTCACTTCTTGCATTTCCGTTGTACCAGTACCCGTGACGTAGATCGTGTCTTCCTCAAGCTCAACATAGGAGCGTACCGCTCTCGCAAATCGAGAATCTGGATTCGCCCGGCCGAGACGGACTGCCCAGACAAGATCGATAGGCACCTCGAGTTTACCGAGAACCGGGTTGTCAATCTGATAGTTTTCGTCAGCGAGCTTGAGGATATTGGTGGTGAAACGGCTGCCATTGGTCAACCACACGGTGTAGGCTGCAGGTATGATGTCCTCAGCTTGAGTGCTAGGGACAATGGCTCGCAGTTTCTCAAGCGGCCAAGGGTCTTGCCCTCCAAGATCAAGGCCGCTCTCTGCAGTGATTCGTTGGACTTTGCCCTCAACAAGATCTCCTTCGAGAGTGATGACGTGATCGGCTCGGAGATTGGCTTGGAAGCCGATCATGAGTACGCCTGCGGCAATCAACGCGACTCGCATCAAATCACGGCGATAACGGAACATCGCCCTCCGGGATGGAATTGGGGACTGCATTGCCTGGTCTATTCGTTGTCCTCCTCGCCGCCGTCTTCCCCTTCCTGGAGGTCCTTGAAATACTGCTCCACCAATTCCCGATAGCGGGGCGGGTATTTGGATTTCAGGCCTGACAACGCATCCATTTCACGATCGCGCTTCCGGAGATCATCCCAGGCGCTCTTGGCAGCTCCACGAAGATCGCGCACTTTTTTAGGATCGTTTTGGGCAGAAGCATTACCACCAGGTTGCTGGCCCTGACCTTGGCCTTGTTGCTGACCTGGTTGTTGCTGCTGGCCCTGACCTTGGCCCTGGCCTTGCTGTTGTTGCTGCTGCTGTTGTTGTTGCTCAGCCTGCTCGATGATCTTGTCTAACATCGCAACGATCTCTTTCTGAACTCCCTGCGTTTGCTCGCCGGAGTCTTCGAAACCCAAGCGACGATGCGAGTAATCCATATGCTCCGCGATGTCCTCGACGCTACCATCGAGCACACCAGTGATACCGTCCAAAGTCGCTTGAGCAGACAATCGTAGCCGATCTGAAGCGTCGGGATAGTCTTCAAGAAACTGAGCTAACAACGCAATTCCCGCTTCCTTCTCCAGGCTATTTGCTTTGGCCACGCCTTGATAATAAAGAATATCACCATCGCGGATGGTGTGGTCGACGAATTCACCACTCAGACTCTCCAAATAGGGAAGACACTCTTCATAGCGTTGCTGCGAAAAGAGAGTCCGGCCAAGCACATAGTTTGCTTCAGCAGCAAAGAAACGATCCTTCGATCGCGTCAGCTTGTAGAGCTGCTGTAGGCCCTTGTGGCCGTCACCTTCGCTGACTTTAGCGGCAGCTTCACCCAGCTCAGGATAAAGCGCCTGCAAGGCCAGTGCCATGCTCACGGTGAGTAGCGAGTCTTGTTTCTTGGCCTCGGAAATGGCAGTGGTCGCTGCTTGCTTTCGCTCGGCAGAGATCGCTTCATTATTCATGAAAGAATCGACAAATCTTTGGAAGACGGCATCTTCGTCGTCTTGTTGAGCTTGGCTCGTGCCTAGCATCAGGCATGTCGCCAATAATAACATTTTAGTCAATCGCATTGGGATCCTCCTGCGTCATCGTGGGTTGCAATTGCGTCGCCAATTGGCGCGTCATGTTGGTCAATTTGTCCTGCATGGCGGCGGCATTATCATAGCGGTCCTCCAATAGATCAGCGAATTCCGGTTGAGCCTTGCCAACTTCCATCGCGGTGGTCTGTCGATTGATCCGCTGCTGCGTGAGCCGGAGAAGCTTCAACTCCGCAAGCGGCGGGAAGAGGCTTTGACGTTGTTGCTGCGGTTGACCACCTTGCTGGGGTTGACCACCTTGCTGGGGTTGGCCCATTTGGGTGTTTTCTAACGAAGCAACCAACTCCTGCAACGTAGTCTCGATTTCGATATGCGCCTCACGCACGAGCAGACCCGTCTGTTGACGCTCCATCATCTCAGAAACGTTAGCGATCTCCGTTTGAAGGAAACCAACAACATCGCGGAAGACAATACTCGTGCCGTCATCGATCAAGAGCTGTTCAGCGGCCTGAGCATCTTCTTCCAGCGACCGCTCTGCCTTGGCCCACTTACGAAGTTCGATTCGATCCGCACGACGCAAACGTTCCGCATCACCACGACGTTCAGCAATGGCTTTCGTAGCCCCCGTCACGCTGCGCTGCGTTTCTAACATCTTCTGAAACACCTCGGCCAGCTTGACGATCTGTTCTTCCTGCGCCTGGTCTCGCAACTCGTTCAACTGGCGCTCTACCTCTTCTTTCGCCTTCTGCAGTTCCTCCTGCGCATTCTCCTGATTCTCTCCAGCCTTGCCCGCCTGATTCTGACCTAACTGTTGCGCCGCCTGATTCATTTGTTCCTGCGCTTTTTGGACACTCGCCGCTGGGGAATCTTCGCCATCTTTTGGCTCGCCGGCTTCAGCCATCTCTTGAGCAAGTTCATCGGTTTCACCAGCCGTTTCGCTCTGTTTCTCGGAGAGCTTACCGGCAGCTTCCTCACCAGCCATCTTGGCGAGTTGCTCCTTCTCTTGTTCAAGCGCCTTCAGCGCTTTCTTCAGACCCTCAATGGCTTTCTTCTCGGAGACAGCCGCCTCCTTAGGTTTGGCTTGGCCTAACTGATTCTCAGCCTCACGTTGACTGTTAGCAGCCTTACTCAGCGCCGATGACGCTTTCCCTTCGGAATCCGTTTCCTCGGCAAGCGCTTTCGTCTCTTGGCGAAGCTCAGCTTGCTCATCGGCCATCTGGTCGAGTGCATCGACATCGCTGCCGTTACTAACCTCAGTTCGGGCTAACAGCTCTTCCTGCTTCTTAATCAGATCCTGCGCCTTCTTCATCTTCGCGTCTAAAACCTCTTCCGCTTTCTTGGGATCCTCGAGAATCTCGGTTTCTTCCTGCAGCTCGGCCTCCTGTTTGATCAGGCCTTCAAGCGATTCTTTCCATTTCTCAAGTTGCTCAATCTCACGCTGGAGACGCTCATACTCACTTTCCTCATAGAGAAGGAGGTCAATGAGCGCTTTAAGATCACCGACGACTTGGCCTTGCTCTTCCGTCGCACTCTCAAGCTTGGCGGCGTCTAACAACGCTGTGATCTGATCCATGCGCTGCATGAGCAAAAGCTCTTTGGACTGCTTAAACGCGTCTTCGAGCTTCTTGGCTTGATCGGGCTGTTCTTCACGGAGTTTGGAAGCGAGTTCGGTAAACTTGGATTCCAAGTCGTTCATCAATCGCTTGATACGCTGCTGCCTAGCACCTAACAAACTGGTATCGTCGGTACCTTGCGCCTCCGCAACAAGGCCACCAGCCACGAGATCCTGAGCAGACAGTGGCTCACAGACAAAGAGTCCCAACAGACTGGTAAGGAGGACAGGGATTCTCATGGCTTCGGCTGTTTGGGTTCTAAGATATTCTCTAACAACTTCGCTTTCTCCGTATCGGTACGCGTGCGGAGATCTTGCTGAGATTTCTGAATTTCGTAAAGGAGGTTTACGGCTTGCTGATAGCTCTCGTTCTTCACCATGTGGACGAGAATCGCCCTCAGTTGCTTCAAGGCAGATTGCTGATTCGTCACGGCCGCTGTAAAGAGCACCTTCCGCTCTTCGATCTCCTTGCTTCTGCGCACGCGCTCTAGGTATTCAGAAGCGAGAGCGAGTTCATTCCGGGTAAGATCGTCGAGTGGCTCGATGATGCGCTCGCGAAGGCGCTCTTGGAGCACCCCATCCTTCTCCTCGAGCTTGTTATTCCCAATCTCCAGGATCATCCCTCGCAAACGCTCAACGATGGGAAGGATGTTTTTAACCAAGAGCTTCTGCTGCTTCTGAGAACGCACGACTTGACTGCGCTGTTCACTTGTAAGATCACCCACACTTCGGGTTTCAGCGAGCAGCCCCTGGCATTCTGTAAGGAGTAGATCTTGGGTATCCACGATACCGGCAAGCAGTTCCCGCTGCGCTTTCTCTCGACGTAGGAGGTCATCCCGCATTTCCGCCTCGCTTACCACACGCACGATCAGCTCAGTGGACTTGCCAACTTTAGGTCCCGAAACCAGATCATTGTCGCTTGCCTGAAATCGAAGACTCAGACGAGAACCCACGGGAATGTCCAGGGATTCAATGTCAAACGCCTCGTCAAGTTCCATCGCTGGCTTACCTAACTCATTTGCAGCGCCGGCGGGTGTGTGCTCACCGGTCGTCTCATTGGCTTCGCTCGTGTCTTCCCGCCATTGCCAAGACAACTTGACTTCTTCCAATGAGAAGTCGTCCGACAATGTCGCTTTGAAAGGCAACCGGGCGCGCGCGACGACCATACCCCTGACACCGTGAAGACGAGCTTTTATCTGGGGCGTCTCATCGTCCTTCAGGCGAAGCTTAAAACGAAGTGGCTCGCGTGTGTCCAGTCCCTCGAGATCTTCCAGTTCCACTGTGTAAGAGCCAGAAGCCAACTCATCAGCAGCAACTTCGCCCGCAAACGCGTTCTCGCGAATCTGTAAGAGCCACTTGGTCTCGCCAGACACAATGTTCGCCTTAGCCAGTGGCTTGTCAGCCACACCTTTCAATCCGAGACTCGATCCTTTGAGTACATAATACGGCCCCTCACCCGGTGGGAGCTCTTGAATAGCCGTGCCTGTATACTCTGGCGGCTTGGTCATAAGCCTGATGCTGTTGATCTCTGGGCGCTGCTGTAAAGCGATCCGATACCATTCGCTTTTGATCTTCTTGGTGGAGAGTCGGAACTCTAACGGTTCGGTCACACTAATCATCTGGTGCCCGAAAGACTTACCATCATCGGCACGATCCATCAATTCCAGACGCCTTCCTGCTCCGCTGCGAAACTCAACCTTAGCCGACTCTGGCAAATATCGATAACCTTCCCGAACCACAGCAGTCAGTTGATAATCATCACCGCGTGGGATGCGTAAGGTCTGTCCCTCTGCATTGGCAACGTCGAAGTAGTAGTCCTGAGGCCACGCCGCATTACCTAATAAGACATTACGATTCAGCCACGTGCTCATAGTGTTTGTCTTCACGCAGGCAACACCTAGAACAACGCTCCCTAACAAGAGGACAGCGAGAAAGCAAAGGTTGGTCACAAACCGACCGTGACGCAAGACACCATCGAGAGACAGCTCCTCACTGACGGCAAGCCCTTTAGCAATAGACTCCTTGACCAACCCAGGGGCCACGTTGGGCTGCTTGCTCCAATCCGTATGAGAGAACTCCAGCGCACTGATCAGCTCTTCGGAATACTCCCCATGCTTCTCCATCTCGAGACAGAGCGCCTCATCGGTCAGCTTCGCTTTCAACGGACGCACCAGATGACGCCAGGCCACCCAGAGCAGCACACCAATCATGATTACTAACATGATCCCTCTCTGGGCCCGGTCCATGCGGAAAAACCAGTCAATTAGAAGATCCAAGGCAATGAGCGCAAAGGCCACACCAATCACTCGGATAAGACCATCAACTGTGAACCACAAAGTGACACGACGACGTAACCTGCCCAGCTTGTCCGTGAGGACCTGCGGAAGCTTGTCAAGTGAGGTTAAGGCGTCGCTACTCATGGGGTATCGTTAGAGCATCTTAAAGCGTTTACGCATGGCCCACTCAAGCCCCAGGAGAAAGGCGAGCAAGAGAAAGACACGCATAGTGTCCCAGATTGGGATAGGTGAGCTTGGCGTTTCTAGACGTCGAATACGATTGGGAATCGCCTCGAGCAAATTGTCTAACTGATCGAGTTCGAAATACTGACCACCACTGGAGGACGCAAGCTCAATGAGGGGGGCTTTGTTCAGCCACGTCGCTTGGGTTTCACGGATCGGGAGCACCACCGAGAAGTTGGTGTCGATCTCCAACTCCTCGCCTCCTTCTCCGGGTAGGCTCACCGTAATGTGATGGAGGCCTTGGTTCGCTGCCGTAATCGTGGACTCATACAGACCGGGGGAATTGGGAACCAAAGTGAAGGTGATTTCCTCGGGCTCTTGACCAGGCACCTCAAGGGTCGCGGTGACGGTGTCCTCTTCGAGGGGCTCGTAGTTGGGCTGTCGTAAACGCGCAGCGACACGGACACGGTCTCCAACTTCGTAACGGAAACGGCTCGTTTCTACTACACCACGTCGTTTGCCCGCCAAGGTGCGCCCCTCCATAAGATAGCGTGTTGTTTGCACCCAGAACCGTTTGAAGAACTCGGCGTCGAGGCCAGGTGTACGCCAACGCCAAGTACCGTCGAAGCCTAGAAATGTCGTTCGCCCGGAACCGTAGTTGCCAGTCACTAGTAATGGCCTTGCAATGTCGTTGTTACGCAAGCCAGGATCAGAATGCTCAATCAAGACGCGAGCGGCCGGTTTGGGAGACGCTGCGGGGAAACTCCAGAAGATGCCGGGAAGGAGCTTCCACCGGTCGAGCGTCTCTTGCGTGTCTGAGTAAAAGCGCATGATCGGCTGATCAACATTCGCAGTCACAATGCCGAGCGGCCAAGGGCGATTGAAGGTTGAGAGCAAGCTCGAAACCTCAAGACTACCAATGTCACCCAACGTTACCGGAAGTAGCTCACTGAACGACTCCAGTCCAGGATTGGTTAGGAACGGACCACCAAAGACAGGGCCAGGCATGTAGAGAAGACCACCAGCATGTTCGCCAACGAAGGATTTCAAGAGATCCACCCAAGCCGAACTGAACTCACGAGGATCGGGATCGATCATCACAATAACATCAAACTCGAATAGCTTGTCTTTCGTGATCGGGAGCTGGGGAATTGGGGTGTTCCCTTGCTGTTGTCTACCATTGTCCAGGGATTGCAGCCAGCAAGAGAGATCGACATTGTCTTCACGAATGAAGAGCCGTGTTAAAGCCCGGTATTCCCAGTTAGGCCCACCAGAAATTAAAAGGAGACGCGCATGATCGTCGAGCACCTTGACTCGCAGCGGGGCACTCGGCTGATTATCCTTCGCATTAACCTCATTCTCCACCGGCGTCGCGCGGACGGTATAGGAGCGTAGCCCCTCCACTTCTGGTTTGTGGGTAAACGTCAAGCGCAGCTGACCACCATCTTCGTCGATAGTGACTTCCTGAGTGTCCAACACCTTCTCCTCCGCAGGAACGGACTCGTCTTCGCCAGGAGTGACATCCAGCAAGCTCACCTCTACTGTGGTCGCCTCAAGCCCCTGAGATCGAAGCGTGGCCTGAATCTCGAAAGGATCATTTTTCCACACTTGAGGGTCTGCGTAGATCTCGGCTACCTGAAGGTTGGTCGGCTTATCCGTATCTCCAAGTCCCACAACAAAGAGAGGCACCTGACGTTCCTTGGCCTGATCTGCAGCCTCGGCAAGACTCGATTGGGCATTGTGTTGACCATCGGTTAGGATTACCACGCCTGAGGTGAGACGCTCTGTCAGGCTCGTGGTCAGAGCCCGGGCAAGGTCGGTTCCTGGCCCAGTGGCTTTCAGCTCGGGGATCACGGTCTTCTCCTCGGCTTCCGGATTCTCGGGATCAGCTTCTTCTGCTACTGTAGGCACTTCTTGAATCCGGTCCGCAAAGTCGAGTAGACGTAGACGACCGCGCTTCTCAATCTCGCTGTAGAAACGCCCTTCTTCCCAAGTGGTGAGTTTGTTGATCAGATCGACGCGGGCAATGGGAGTCTGTTTCACCGTTTCTGCTCCTTGACCCGTGATCTTGGATACACCGACTGCTGCCTTAGCGTCGTCATAGGTATCCGTCTCATTCATCGACTCCGAGGCGTCTCGGAGGACCGTGACCACCGGTCGAATCGTTCGGATTTTGTTGTAACTCACCGCCGGACCTAACAAGATTGCGAGCAACAACAGAAGAGTTAGCCCACGAAGGCCAGCCAGAGATAAACGAACCCAACCTGGCGCATCGGCATGGTCCCTCTGATACAGTTTGTAGGCAAGGTAGAGCAGGATGCCCGCCACGCCAATAAGCACAAACACGCCCCAGGACTCCGGCAAGTAGGTAAACTGGAAACTCACATCCGCATCATCGGGAACGCGTTCAGCGTCGAACCCAAGCAAGCGGAGGATGGAGGTATTGGCAAGCATGCTAGAAATAGATATCAGCGCGCGAAGACAGGAAGACGATCGTTGGGCATCTGTAAGATGATGCAGGCCATGGCGGTGCCGAACTCGTCGCTATAAGGCGACGACCACGAGCCATCAGGCCGTTGCTTTTTGAGTAGCGAGTCACGAATCTGAGGATACCAATCGTTCCACCACTGCCCCCCCGCATGCCACATGGCTTGAACCGCGTAGTAGTGCCCGTAGAAATAGTAATGGCCCTCCGCTCGGCTGCGATTCTTTTTGAGATAATGCAGCCCCTTCTCAATCTGAGGCCCGTCGTAGATGCCCGCACTAAACAGGCTCACTAATCCAGCCGCTGTAAGCGCAAAGGTCGTGTGCCCACCACGCAGCGTGTATCGAAACCCGCCGTCATCAATCTGGCTCTTCTTCACATAGGCGATGGTCTTCTCACGGGAAGGATCTGGCACCGTAATCCCCGCATCGCGAGCTGCCCGTAAAGCCATGATCTGGCAAACGGTTACCGATAAATCGGCATCTGTTGGACTGGGCTGATAACGCCAGCCACCTTCATCGTTCTGGGAACTCAAGGTCAGCTTCACCGCCGTACGAAGTTTCTGCCCTAACTCTTTCTGACGTGTCATGCCATACGCCTGCGTCATGCAAAGCATGGCAAAGCCATGACCATACATGTTTCCCGTGCCACGGCCTCCCGCTCTCGCGATGTAGCCCGTGGCAGACGTGTTCCTAATGAGAAACTGCGTACAGGCCTCGACCTGTTTCCCATAGCGACCAATTCCGGGTGTACTTCCCTCGCACATAAAGGCTAGGCCCGCGATACCACAAATACCTACACTACCATTATAACTACTCGCACCGAAAGCACCACGATCCACGCCACGACCGATCTGGCGACTGGCTAAGAAACGGAGCCCCTTGTCAATCGCACCTTGCGTGCGGGCATCGATCAGTTCTTCAGATGTGAGCTCTCGGACACCGTCGTCCACCACAGCATTTGCACCAAGCAACGGCACGCCTAACGCGCCGGCTCCAGCTAGCTGGGCGCTTTGACGAAGGAACTGGCGGCGGGAGGAAGGAGACGTAGACATAACGAATGAATGTTAGTTAAGCGATTCCCCGGAAGCCCCGGGACTAAGCCCATAGACTTGTTTCAATCCATAAACCAAGAGACGCTCACCATCGGTATAGAGGTTGCCAATGGGCTCATCATCATTGGCAAGTCGAATGGTTGAAAGGGAGAGTTGTTTCCCTGTCTTTGGATCTAATTGAACAATCCCATTGATGGGTTGCGGATTTTCATTGGGCTGCTGACCATTCTGTAGCTGAGCTGTTTGCACCGGACCGACCCCGTCCATGAATGACATGTAGATGCCGCCTGGCGTAAAGGCACCACGCGCATAGGATTTACCAGGAAGATCCGCATCCCAGAGGAGTTTGCCACCATGAGCCCGGTAGCAGCGAACCGAGCGGTCACTTGCAATATAGAGCCGACCATCATGAACGGCGAGCACATAGGCATTGGGATCAGGTTCACGGAACGGAGTCTTCGGCGTTTCCCAAGCGAGTTCACCAGAGCGTCGATCCACCGCAAAGAGATACTTGAAATCAGTCCCAACGACGATGACCTCGTTTCCATGGGGCAGGATACGATCTTCCTCATGCCCATCTAACAGTTTCCACTTATCTTGATAATTCGGGACAATACTATTCGTCGGCTGCACCATGATCGAACTTCGGGGATAGTCTACGGCCCAGTTCAACCTCCCAGAAATGGCATCCACCGAGAAGAGCAATCCAGCACCGGAACCAATATAGGCATCTCCCGCGTCTAGACTGATCGGCACGGGTGATAAGCCTTGCACTTGCCCCGCTGGCTCATCGCAAAGAAAGGTGCGCCATACGGTCTCACCGGTTTGACGATCTAAGCCCGCCAACCAAAGAGAAGGCCCCTCATGAACAGGCACGAGCAAGAGGTTACCGTAAGGGACGGGCGAACTGGAGAAGCCCGCACGCTGAGTAATTGGGAGGTTTGGATTGACCGGTTCCTCAGCACGCCGATACCACTGGAGTTTCCCTGTAACGGCGTGGTAGGCCACGAGTCGGTTCTCACGGAAGCGTCCGCGTGCCGTCTGCCGCCCGATGAATCGATTCCGATTGTTCGGCTGAACGGGCGCAATTTCAACCTTCTCATCTTGGAAATCTAACGGATTCCCCTGCAGCACATAGATGTAGTCCTTAGCCAGTGTCATCGATTGATGCACCCGATCTCCAAACAGCAACAGCTCTTCGGAACTGGTGGGAAACGGCACCGTCTGCATCTGCTGATTGCGAATGCGACTTGTCGAATTGGTGGTGTTCTCGTCGAGCACCAGGCTGTTCCGGAACCCTAACCATTTCAAACTGCCCGAACTCGGATCACAGGCCACCAAGCGATCATCCGTTTTAAAGTAGGCCGTTCCGTCGCGGCCAAGCATCTGACCGGCAGGCATAAAGAAGTCACGCCAGCGGTCTTCCATCCGCACAGATTTTGTAGGCTTAGACTGGGTCTGGCCCACTCGAGTACGATTGCGCGCCTGAAGCTGCGCCTGGAACTGATTCACAATGTTAGGCAAAGGCGAGCGAGGGGACTCCGGCAAGACGGCCCATTCTTGAGGTAACGTTAAATCAAAGCGCTGTCTCCAGGCCACTTTCAACGTGGCGGGAAGTGGCGCAGGCAAGCTTGCTTGCACCTGCATGGGCGTTTGCAAGGGCGCGCTCCGGCCATCGCTTCCACCCAAATTGCGACGAACCTCCTCGATGTCTGCTTTGACCAATGTCAGGATGCGACGATACGCGGGAAACTTCTCATAAAGAGCATCAACCATTCCCAGTGCCTCCACCGCACTACCCACACGAGCGAGCGACCCGGCCAATCGAATCTCCACTAGGACAGGATCGAGATCCGTCTTGGGGTACTCATCGAGGATCTTGCTGAAGAGACGGACGGCAGGGAGAAACTCACCGCGTTCCATCTTCAGGCAACCTAACTCAAACGCTGAATCGTCGCCGACCGAACTCAGGAAGAAGCGCAGCACCACATCAGCCAACGCCGATTCACGTGTCTCAGGAGTAGCGCGGGCCAGCAAAGCCCGTGCATCGCCATCGATCTTCAATTGATAGTCTTCCAGGCTATCTCCAATCGCCCGCTTCATTGATGCTTCGATCTCAGCAAGCATCGGGCGCATTTGGCGATAGGTGTTGCCCGCGTAGGTTTCTTGCAACCAATCGGGCCTTGCTAACAGAGAGTCACTACTTTGACTGATAGCTTGTTGCCACAGTCGAGTTGCAAGATCATAGCGGCCCTGTTTGCCGAGTTGCTCAGCCCGCTCTAACAATAGCTCTGATTCACTATCTGTCTTTACCATACCAGATGCCATCGGTCGGGCAAGGCTGCGGCCTGGGATCATGAGGTTTCCTTGGAATGCCGCAGCGTCCATTCCCCCATCGATTCCCAGCACCATTTCGCCTCCTAAAACATTCGCAAGTTGCTCGAGTAACTCAGGATCCGCGTCCAGGATCTCCAAATCCTCGAGCACATCAATGACGGCACCATTCGGTGGCTCGATCTCAATGACGGGCGGCACTTCTTCCTCCTCTTGCGACCACCCGCTGCCCATGAGGCCAAAAGCAACCGCACTCGCAGCGAGGCGAGTCTTCCAGTTTGGCGCTGTGTTTCGAAATTTCATGGATCGTATGCTACCGGCGAGCTCCCAACCACCAACCATAAATCAGTTCCACGCAGAGGAAAGCGAGGAGCAGGTAGAGTGCCCATCGCCAGAATTCAGTGCGCGATTTGGTCGCCCCCAAGTCCATGAGAGAGGCGCTCGCCACCACGATTTCCACCGGTGACTCGCCCATGGCGCTTTCCTCCGCTTTCAAATCCACCCGCTCTAGAGCGCCCTCACTCGTGTCGACATTGGCGGCAAATAGCACGCCTTCCGGGTCGCCACCATCCGTAGGCATCAGTTCGATTTCGTAAATCCCGCGCCTAGGCGTGTCTTCAAACCGCACTTCCCAATTCGTCGACTGCTCCCCACCCGCTTTCGGCAGCGCGCGGACGGGCAGGCTGCTTCCCGCAGGGGTGATCACGGAACCATCTGGACGAAACTCGGTCAGCTCCAGCCCATGAACCAGTGCCCCCCCCACAGGAAAGACACCTTCTCCCGCTCGCTGTGGCGCCATGTAGCGTGTGAGCTCTTGCAACATGATCAGGTAGCCGACGGCTTCGGTTGGCCAATTACCCCAGTCGAGATCGAGCGCGGAGGTCACGGTCATGACTCGACCGTTGCCGAAACTAGACTCCACGATGAGCGGCGTCTTCTCGGGATTGGAGAGACCAGCTAACACAGCCACCTTTCCACTATCAAGCGCTGCTTGGGCGGCCTGATTACTCCACCATTGAAGAATCTTCACACCAGCCAGCAACGGACTCCCATCACCATCAAACAGTTTCAGAACTGGATGCGACATCTCTTGGGGCTCCACTAAGGTCCAGGTATTGCCTTCTTCATCGCCCTGGATACCTGCTAGACTCAGAGGAACTAACCCTTCACCCTCTCTGAAAAGGTCCTTGTTGTAAGACTCTTCATCGACCTGATCTCCTAACACCACAACCAATCCACCACCAGCATCAACCCAGTCTTCCAACCGCTGACGAGCACCATCGATCAAACGATAAACGTTGGAAAGATAAATGACCTCGTAGTCCACGAGAGGCAGCGTCTCCAGATCAGAGTCGTCGACCACAGTTAAATCGAGTCCGGAAATGGCACGACCTCGCGGTGACAAAGCTTTCTGCATGAAGAAGGTCTCACTCTCGCCGTAAGAACTCGACGGATCGCCATCGATGAGCAACACACGGAGTCCTTGTTTCACTCGGGCAGGGAAGTAGCGAACATTATCATCGGGCAGACCGTCGCCATCGCTAGGCGCAATTTCTGCTTTGAGCCGCACTGGCTCTATCAAAGACAAATCTTCAGGACGAGCAAAGGTGAACGTGAACGAGGCTGCACCCGTTTCACCTGGCCCTACACGATCGATCACACGCTCTATTGGCAGCATTTCGCCCGCCGTCAGACGCACGGCCAAATCGGTCACTGCAGCCCGCCCGCGATTTCGCACCGTCACTTCAAACTCGGTTGGGACACCGGCAATCAGCGCCTTGTCGCGTACAGCTACCTCTTCAACGACCACATTGTCAGTACTGCCTGCTGAGCCACCCGTCGCCGCATCCACCAAATACAGTCCAGCCGATTCCTCCGAGATGCGCTTCAGACTCGCAAAGACTTCCTTCTGCGCTTCAGGTGCCCAGTCGCGCGAACGAAAGTCACTGACCACATAGACGATACGATTCACTGCGGTCCGACCATTCGCCGATGGATCGAGCATGTCCTCGATCTCGCTCAGGGCCTTGGGCAATTGGGAGGGCGCATCGGCCGCATCCAGCTGTTTGATATCTTCCAGAATCTGACTCACCGCATCTTCTGTCAGCGGCTCATCCCGATAGATCGCACGCTCAGGGCGCGATGCTAGCACTAAGGTAAACGAATCTCCTGTGTTATTCGAAGCCAGCGTCGTGATCCAATTCGTCACGGCCTTGCCAGCCTCAGTCAATGGTGTAGTGCCACCGCTTTTTGCATTCATGCTCAGCGAATCATCCAGCAAGATCACGCGTTCGTGGCGCGCGGATTTGAAGAGACCACCACCGGCATCCGAGGTGAAGAACGGGCGCGCCAAGAGCATGCCCAAGAAGGCCATGATCAAACAGCGCAACAGGAGCAGGATAAAGTCTTCCAGCTTCACGCGGCGCTTATTGATCTTCTGCGCCTGGAGAAGGAAATCCATGGCCGCCCAGTCGACCCGACGGAAACGCCGCTTATTCAGCAAGTGAATCAGAATGGGCAAGGCCACGCCGATGAGGCCGGCCCAGAAGAGCAAGGGAGTGGTGAAGAAGTTTCCCATGTTGGCCTAACGATTGCGCGAACGGCGGGAAAGTCGCTGCCGGGAAGCGAGGTACCGTGAGAGCACGGCATCTAAGGTGTCCTTAGTATTCATGAGCTCGTAGTCGGCGCCCAGCGAGGAACACACCTTGCGTATGTCTTTCAAATAATTCTCGACCACATCGAGATACGTCTTTCGCAACGCACGGGGATCTGCATGTACCTGATCATCCGATTCCAAGCCGAGGAACCGCGTGTGCGTATCAAAAGGAAAGGTCAGCTCGTCGTCATGCATCACGTGCATCACCACCACTTCGTTCTTCCGCAAACGGAAGGCCTGCAGTGACGCCCGTAGTTGATCGAGGTCCGCAAAGAGATCAGAAATCAGAATGACCATGCCGCGTTTGCGAATCTGCTGGGCGAGGTCCAGAAAGACATTTCCCACATCGGTCTTGTCATCCGGCTTCATCTGATCCAACTCGTGAACCAGACGCTTCAAGTGCATGGCCCGTCCGCTCGGCGGCAAATTTAGCGTCACCTTGTTGGTGAAGGTCACTAGTCCCACCACGTCTTGTTGCCCCTGCAAGAGGTGTGTTAGAGAAGCTGCCGCCGTTGCCGCGTAATCAAACTTCGTCCACGTATCAGAACCGTACCCCATCGACTTGCTCGCATCGACGATGATCGTACAATTGAGATTCGTTTCTTCCTCATACTCCTTGATATAAAGACGATCCGTCTTGGACCACACCTTCCAGTCAATGTGCTTCAGTTCATCACCAGCAGCATATTCACGGTGACCCGCGAACTCCACTGCAAAGCCGCTGAACGGACTCTTATGCTGGCCGGTGATAAATCCTTCGACCACCACACGCGCACGGACATCCAGCTGCTTGATCTTCTCAAGCACCTTAGGGTCCAAGTACCTGGACGCGTCTTCCGAGGTCGTGCTGTCAGCCATGAATAAAGGGAACCGCTAAGCAGCGTTGAACGCGGGCGCGAGTTCGGGAGCCACATCGTCCTGCTCGCGACGTTCTGGCAACTTCTCTAGCAACTGAGTCACCACGTCATCGGACGTGATGTTGTTAGACTCCGCATTGAACGTCGTGATAATTCGATGACGTAAGACCGGTTTGGAGATCGCTTTCACATCCTCAAGTGTGGCAAATGAACGACCTTCCATCACTGCCTTCGCCTTCGCTCCAAGGATGAGATACTGCACTGCACGAGGACCGGCACCCCAACTCAGAAGATCGGGCACGAAGTCGGGCACATCGCCCTGGGAGACTCGAGTCGCCCGCACAAGTCGAAGCGCATAGTGAATGACATGAGCGGGAACCGGCACACGGCGCACGAGTTTCTGCACATCGAGAATCTCGTCAGCCGAGAGCACCGCGTCCACTTCAGAACTCACTGCCGAGGTCGTCGACGCAGCGATCTGGTACTCATCGTCGTAATCCGGATAATCGACGAACACCTTGAACATGAATCGGTCCTGCTGCGCCTCCGGCAGCGTGTAGGTACCTTCTTGTTCGATCGGGTTCTGCGTCGCCAGGACAAAGAACGGATCGGGCAACGGGTGGCGAGTCCCACCGATGGTCACTTGCCGCTCTTGCATCGCTTCCAACAGAGCCGCCTGCGTCTTCGGAGGCGTCCGGTTGATCTCATCCGCCAAGATGATATTCGCAAAGATCGGTCCCTGAATGAACCGGAACTCACGGGCACCACTCAGCTTGTCCTCTTGAATGACCTCAGTCCCGGTAATGTCAGACGGCATCAAATCAGGAGTGAACTGAACCCGACTGAAATCGAGCTTCATCGATTTCGCCAAAGTGCTTACCATCAGCGTTTTAGCGAGACCCGGCACCCCCTCCAAGAGACAGTGTCCCTGGGAAAAGATACCCATCACCAACTGATCAATCACCTCCCCCTGACCCACGATGATCTTGCTCAGCTCTGACCGGATCTTTCCCGTCGCTGTCTTCACAGACTCTAGACTCTTAACTTCCTCATCGCTCAATCGCGATTCTTCTACAGGCTGGGTTTCAGGCATGATAATTCATTAAATGTTAAAGATAATGGAAATCCTAATGGCTCCAAAGAGCTACGCAACCCAATTCACCAGGGATGCGGGATCTGGTGAGGATTATGCATGGCTCTTCCACCCCGACCAGGCCTGATTGGCTCGGCTTTACGAGCAAATTGAGACTACGGACACCAGGACAAGTAGCCGCAAATCACTTTCCCAGGCTCAAGCGACCTCCGGTCGTCCACGCGGCAATGCGCTTTCGCCTTGCTCGCCCAAGACCGCCAACATACCTTTATAACGATGTCAGGCTACACCCCGAGTTCCTTTAGCAAGAGAAGCATTGCCCCCAGATGAAGCGCCTAGAACGAGACACCGGTAAGAGATGGATTTCCGGCCTGTGCGCAGGACTCGGCAAGACTTATAACATCGACCCTCTTGCGGTACGCCTGTCCGTATTCTTCATCACTTTCATCACAGGTGTCATGCCCGGCCTGATCACCTACGTATTAGGATGGATTCTCACACCTACCGCAAACCAAGTGACACCTCAACACACCACTAAAGAAGAGACTAAGAACCTTAAGTTAAACCAAAGAGACTAAGAACCTTAAGTTAAACCATCAAGTCTTAGGGATCAGGGAGCACGGACAAGATCCGCTGGTATTCATAAGTCAACGAGCGCAATAAAGAGACCCAACCCCGCGCACCCTCTCGATCACTTGCGGAGTTACTGGATCGCACTCGATACACTTACGGATCTTGGCGATGTGCTGATCCAAGGTGCGCGACTCGGGGTAATAGTCGAGCCCCCAAAAGCGCATCTCGATGCACGGCTTCGCCCACGTGTTCATGCAGGAGCGGTATAATCGCTACCTCGCGTGGTGAAAGTTCGATCTCACCTTCACCCTCGATCTCGGCCCGCAATTCGTTTAAATAAACCGTTAGATGGGCCATGACGAATGCAGGCCGCGTGTTCGCACCCGCCTCTTGTCGCCGCAAGGCGGCGCGAATGCCGGCTAACAGCTCGCGTTTTCCAAACGGCTTTCGGATGAAATCGTCCGCGCCCATCTCGAGGCCCACGAGCACATCGACTTCTTCATTCTTCGCGGATAGAAAGAGGATGGGTATCGCGTCGTCACGCTTTCGAATCCTTCGACAAACTTCGAAGCCATCCATCTGTGGCATCATGATGTCCAAACATACGAGGTAAGGTCGACTACTCTCACAGAGCGACAACGCTTCTTTCCCGTCCTTGGCTAGCAAGGTGTCGAATCCCTCTGTTTTCAAAAAAGTGTCCATAGCATCCAATGTCACAGCAGCAGCATCTTCAGCCACTAATAACCTCATACCTTCTCAACTGACGTTGCTGGTAAGCGAAGCTCAAAACAAGCACCACCATACATCGCGATGAACTCCAGCTCACCTCCA
>JAACDM010000616.1 GCA_009936795.1 Verrucomicrobiaceae bacterium
GCCACGATCTTGATCGTGGGCTCAATCAAACTGGTAATAATTGTAACAAGCTCAGTCATCGTTTCCGCTTAGCCTCCCTACCCCACGATGATGCCTTTGGCCACTCGTTCGCGCTCTCGCTCTAGCAAAGGCACATTCTCTTCGGTTTCCATAATAAACACCCCTGCATCACCAATCTTACTCAGGCTCTGTCCTGCAAAGGCGGAAATTTCTCCTGCCATCAATTTGAACACATCCTCGACCATGTAGAGCCCATTCGATCCCGTCACTGCCTGGATGAGATCCCGAAGCACTTCCCAGCCATCCATTACTTGGCCCGGTGGCTGGATCGCTTGGTTCAAACGTTGCAATCGCCCGTTCACATTGACCATGGATCCGCGCTTCTCAGCAAATCCAGACGAAGGATAAACCACGTTGGCCAAGTCCGCAGTAGGATTTGCCAGCAGGTGGGAACTCAACAGAAAACTCAACTTACTAAGGCTTGCTTCACCAAATCCGGCCTTCATGACGTTCTCGTCAAAGCAGAGGAGCGCCTTAAGTTCACCACGATCGATGCCTGACTTAATCGCATTCAGCTTCGATCCCGGCTCGTCAATGCCTAAAATTAGCTTTGCCCCGTTCGTATTTGGATTTCCATCCTCAGAGATCAGCATGTCATCGCCATCCTGGGGACGAGCGACCACATCGATCAGTTCGATCTTCAGCTCATCGGCCAAACGCTTCGCCATGAAGAGTTCTTCATTGGTCATGCGCGCCGAGGCCACCATCGCAATCTGCTCTGGCCGACATGCTTTCAAGCAGGCGGCTGCCAACTGATGAGCTTCGATCCATGAAGCAACCCGATGCCCGCTGTCTCCCTTGATCATTGGATCAGTCAGGCGCAACTCGCTATGGAGATAATGGAAATTCAGGCGACCAGAATCACACATCCAGGTGGAATTCACCTCCCCGTTCTCGCGCGGCGTTTGACGATGCACCTCATTCTCTCGAGCTCCGATCAGCGTGTTGCAGCCCCGACCGCAGCCGGTGCACAGGCTTTTCGTCTCTTTCAAGAACCAAACTCGCATTTGGAATCGGAAATCATTGGAGGTCAGGGCTCCCACTGGGCAAATATCAGCCGTATTCAGGCTGTAATTGTTTGCCAACTCCTTGCCAGGGTGAGTCGCCAACACTGTATGACTTCCGCGATCCGTGAAACCAAGAACATCGTCCTCAACAATCTCTTGGCAGAACCGGATGCATCGAGAGCACATGATACAACGCTCGTCGTCCAAACGAATTCGAGGGCCGATCTCGACGTTCTTCGGTTTCTTGACCTTAGTTTCGAGGAACCTCGACTCTCCTTGACCATGCTCGACGCTGAACTCTTGGAGGCGGCATTCACCCGCCTGGTCACAGATTGGGCAGTCCAGCGGATGATTGATGAGAAGAAACTCCATCACTCCGTGGCGACATTCTTCGACTAATGGTCCGGTCGTACGGATTCCCATTCCTTCAGCGACGGTGTTTGCACAGGCAATAGCAGGCCTAGGCATCCAGGAAATTTTCGTGTGCCCGTCCTCATCCTTCTCGGCCTCTTGCCCCGGGGCAAGACGCGGCGGCATCCCCATTTCCACCAGGCACATGCGACAATTTCCAGGAGAACTCAGCTTCGGATGGTAACAATAATGCGGCACCTCCGCATTCGCCTCCTTGCAGGCCTCAATCATGCGAGTGCCCCTAGGGAATTGCATCCAATTCCCATTGATTTGGACATTCACCATCTCCACGTCTTTCGATTCGCTCACAGTGGCTCTCGTTTGGTCTGAAATTGGGCTGTCGTTGGTGAGAGGTCGATAGCTTACAGCAAGCTACGCAACCTGTTGTCGTCACTATTGGCAGCCGAGAAATTCCCAGCAAGGTGAATTTGTGAAAAATTTCACAAGCTCGAACTAAACAGCCCAAACCACCTGAATTCATGCTAAGAACCTCCATGGCAAGTGCTTGCAACTTGAGGCTTCTGAGATTCCCTTCGCCATAGTAGGCAATCTATGCCTCCCGATCGATGAAATGGCTCTTAAACTTGGTTCTCGGACTCGCCCTTGGGGCGGCGGGAGTGCTAGTTTATCTTCACAATACGGGATGGTTCCACGATCCTCAGGTGGCGCTTCGCGCCCTTGAGAACCTCCAAATTGCCCCCACATCGGCGGAGGTCTTTACCGCCGTCTCCAGCGACAATGGGGAATTGCTCACCCTTCTCCACCGCGCTGGAGTTTCTTCTCGTTCCACCAGAGCAGGAGGCGATACCCCATAGGCGTCAGGTTAAGACTAACCAGAATTCCTTTAATGCCTTAATAATAAGTGATTTATACGCATGAATCGTTTGACAAAAAAGGCCTCTCAGCAGGCTTTGGGTGCACAATCGACTTTTACCTATTGCTATTGGGCGTCCGGCTATTGATAGGCTGGCCCGCCAAACTCGCTGGCTTCAACGTCAGTCAAAGCGGCTGACGCCTACCATCTTTGTCCAAGCACTGGTTGCCACCGTTTCGAGTGGCCAACGCTCGCTCAGGGAATTGGCCATTGAGATTGGTTTACTCACTGGAGAAACCATGTCCAAACAGTCGCTCGCTGAGGTAATAAATAGCAATACAGTTGAGCTCTTGAAGCGAATCACAGCCGAGGCCCTATGCAATGCAACCGGTTCGACTTTTGGGTTCGCTGTTGGCAAGATCAAACGAGTGAGCAGAATTCTGATTGGCGATTCTAATACACTTACTCTCCACAAGTCTCTCTAAGAATACTTTCCTGGTGCCACCAACCAGAGCGATAGCCAGGCTGCCCAAGTGAGATTCCAGCTAACATTCGATTTGACCAGTGGGCGTTGGTTGCATGTTTCTCTCGATTCTTACCTGCGTAACGACCGGAAAGCTGCCTTAGATATCGTTCACACGATTGTTCGAAAGGGTGATCTCATTATCCGAGATTTCGGCTATGCCACCACCAGATGTTTCAGAGCGATTATCGAACAAGGAGCCTTTTTTCTGGGTCGGCTGAACAGCTCAGCGAGGTTATTCGACGTTGCTGGGAACGCCATCGATCTTCTCAATCTCGCGCGACGCAACGCTCCCAAGCCAGGCGATACCTTCACGACAGAAGTGCTTGTGGGCACGGACGATCAACTAGGCTGCCGGACGAGCCCAAGACCACCCTTCGCGAGCGCATGCGCGTCACACGAGAGAAATACTGTTGGACCTGTCATGAGAAGATGGA
>JAACDM010000617.1 GCA_009936795.1 Verrucomicrobiaceae bacterium
GCTTGAGCAACCTCCAGCGGCTTCTCGTCATAGTGCCTTGAGCCGTAATTTTTCGTGCGTTTAAGGCTCCATGTCTTGATCTCGTAACTGTCGATCTTGGCCGCGGCCTCTCTGTCGAGAGCATTACTAAACCCTAACTGAATACCTTCCGGTGTTGCTTTTAGATCGATAGGCAAGTTCATGGCCTTGCCGGTAGCTCGGATGCGATAAAATCCGCCGTCTTGGTGCTTGCTCCCTGCCCAGGCAAACATGCCTGTAGTGTAAAGTTGCCCATTGTCAGGGTGAAAACGTCCGCGCATGATTCCGGTAGGGAAATCGAGCCCAAGACTGACCATGCCTCCCTGTGCTTGGCCGTCAGGCATCTTCTCGTGAGGCACGGCAAAGACCTTGCCCGTTCCATAGCTGAGGTTAAGGAGCTTCCCATTCATGGGGCCCCAGTTCGCATCCTTTGGAACCCAGAGGAGTTCGCCGGGGCTACGATCAAACGCATTGGTGATCCAACAGAGCGGCTGTTCCATAGCCTCATCACTGTTATCCGTAACATCGTGGTAGCCATACATATTGCCGTAGAATCCGCCCTCTTTGACGTAGTTGATTCGGTTTTTCGGATTCCAATGGCCTTCTTGGTCGGTCACAATGTAGGTGCCGTCAGGATTAAGGCAGACGCCATTGGCAGCGCGAAAACCGGTGGCCAAGATCTCAGTCGTAGATCCATCCTTGCTCACCCGCAACAGCGTGCCGTGATGGGGCACGAGCGCCGTCTTGGCATGACGTGCAGACTTGGCGTAGTAGAAATTACCCGCGTCGTCGGTCTGCAAGCCCATGGCAAACTCGTGGAAATGCTCAGTAACTTGGTGGTCGTTGTTGAAGCTTTCCACATAGTCGATTTCTTCGTCGCCATTCAAGTCGTGCAGCTTGGCTAACTGATCGCGGCAGGTGACGTAGATGTGGCCGTCGACCCATTTCACCCCGAGTGGTTGGAACAGCCCGCTACAAATGCGTTTCCATCGATGCTGTTTGAAATCACCGCCAATGTCATCGACAAGCCAGACGTCACCTAACCAAGTGGCGACGGCGGCACGATTACCGCCAGGAAGGAAATCGAAACCGCCGATGCGCATCCAACTATGGTAGGGGTTTTCACTTGGATACGTGATCTCGTCGACGGCAAAAGCGTCCTCATCATTGCCCATCTTGGCTTCTGTCGTGACGGTTTCCGTCCAGTGAGCGGGACCTCCCTCCGTGTAAGCGGTAAGGTCTTCGGGATCTGCCGCCAATAGGGAAGCGATGACCAAACTATGGGCTTCGGCCTTGGTCGACAGGACATTCACCTTCATTGGGGTATCCTTGGCCAGGACTGTCATGACCTGATAGCCATCGATCACGGCAACCGTGGCCGTGCCTCCAACGACTTGCGCGGTGACATCCGCTGGCGATACACGTAGATGAAGATTTTTGCTAGACTGGCCGATGTTCATCGTACGAGCGAAGACGGGATGCTCCCCACGCTGAACAAGGCTCGGCATTTCTAGCACTTCAGCATCGCCGACCGTGTATTTGATTACGATCTTGTTACCGTGGATATACTGACCTTTAAAATGCGTCCATTCGCGGGGAAGGGGCCCGTAGGGTTTGCCGTCGCGTCCCAGGAAGCGTGGGTCTGCCCAGGAGCCGTCGGCGGGATTTGCCCATCCAGGACCCACGGGGTTGACCAAGGTTTTCTCCCCGACAATGCTGGTGTGCGTGCCATGCGATTGGTCGAAAGCAATGCCTTTCCAGTCGACAAATTTATCGCCAGACCAAGCTGCCGCCACGCGCATGGTGTCATGGTCATAAACCATCCAATGCCGCCCCTTGCTGACACCGCCAGGCCCATCGTCTAACCGAATGGCGATCGCCTTGTAAGCGATGTGGCCAGGCGCGACTTGGTAAGTCCAAGCCAGCATCGGTCCAAAGTTCATCCGCTCATATTTCGGTCCCTTCGCGTAGTCGACCTGTTCCTTAGTCAGCTTGCCTTGGGAACTCATGCCCTTGGGAAGACGATCAAGGTATTCGGGAGTGAGTTCGACATACTCGGAGGCGTTGTTTGTCTTCACAAACTCTTCGCGGATGTAGTGAATGACGTCATAGGCAGCCGATGGGGTGAGCCATGGCTGAGGGGGCATTTGCTCAAAGCCGTTTCTCATTGTTAGGTAGAGGCTGTGCGGATCCTTGCCGTTCTTGAAAGGCTCTTTCCAAAACGGCCGGGACGTCGGTAAGGAGCCCGCCTTTTCCAAATTGCCGTGGCAAGCAAAGCAGATGCCTTGGTAAATCTTCTCGCCTCGTTTAAAGGCGTTGTTGTCCCACGCGGTGAGAATGCTAGCGTGGTCGACCTCGGCCAATGGCCTCATGGTCACGTTGGCGAAACGAACCTTCCCCATATCGGCTTGCAATCGCAGTGGTGTGCCGGCCTCTGGTTGGTCTCCGACTGTATCGGTATTGTTTTGGTTCCACTCAAAGACGGGTTCTGCGCGTTCGATAGGCTCGCTTGAGCCGGTGAGCTCGACGTCCTGATCGCTGATCGCTTCGTTGAAGAACTGGAAGCTCGCAATCTGGCCGTGCCAGTGCAAGGCGTCGTCTGGGAAGTCATTCGCTCCAGCGCCGATACGAAGGACGCTCCCTTCGTTGTCGGGAGCGGTGAAGTCGTCATCCTCAGCGAGTTTCTCTCCATCGAGATAGATCTCGGCATGGCCTTCTCGATGTCGGAGTGCGACGGTGTGCCACTGGCCATTGTTAACGCGATCGTTGATTTCGGTGCCGATGGCACCGACCCAGCCAATGTCATAGTGTAATTGCCCCCCGTCGATGAAGAGAATCTTGTCACCTTCGCGATGTTTCCCATCTGAGCTCAGTTTACTGAAGAGCGGCCCTGACTCTTCGGTGCGGAATCGCATCACAGCGGTAAAATCGTCGCCCATGTCACATTGCTTGCCCTGTTCTTCCGTTGAAATGAACTGAGCCGCTGCGGCTGGTTCATCGTCACTATCAGACTCGTCAGGGAAGCCATACACTGTTGGTTCTTCCACTCTCACGCGCTCGTGAATCTGTGTCCCATTAAGCCAGACAGAAAGATCCGCCGCAGTTTCGTTCACATGTTGTACGGCCACTTGGAGGGATTGCCATTCACCAACCTTGCCGCTTGCCTGGGTGCTTGGCTTGGCGATCCCCGGAATCGCCCCACACTGGTTCGTCGTGTCTAGCTGTATCTTCCATTTGCCATCAATGTAGACGCCACTCGTTCACCGTCTGTCAGGCAGTAGGAAGTCGACGTGGAAGACAGCGTCTTCAAACGAACGTTCCGAAATCACATCACCGTACCCGGGCTGTGCGATCAACACCTTGTCGGTCTTGTTCCAACGGGCCTCCCGATATTGAGGGCCGCCTGAGGTGGTGTCAGCCACTGCGTCAACGTCGATTACTGCTGGGGGCATGCTAGGATCCCAGTGTCGCCATTCGTTGATGGGCTCTTCATCCGAAGCCAACACATGGGATGGAGGAGCAGGAAAAGAGCGCGTTTCAACTTCTGTCGATGGCGCCTTCTTAAGAGTCCACTGGCAGGCGTTCAGAAGCAGGCTGACAAAAGCTTTATTCGCGAAATCGGCCTCTGAACCCATGGAAGTGTAGAAGCGATGGTGCCCCATCGTCCAAGCCAGCGGCTCGGCCGGTTCCTCTCCCACGTTGCCAAACACAAGAGGAGTGGTGTCATCGGACAAGGGCAGGGTGTGGTAGATCCCATCTTTGCCAGCAGAGAAATGTTTCGGCACACCTGCTAGAATTGGATGACTCTGTAATTCGGTTGCGACAAGGGCCCTACAAGCTTCCTTCTGTCCTGTATGACGTTTGAAATGCCCGCCAAAGTGCGACACGAACCAACCTGACTGATCGGCAATCCCGTGACTCGTTGTGCGCAGGGCAACCGCAGGTTGGCCAGCGTCCAAGTAGGCATTCAGTTGGGCGAGTTGCTTCTTGGTCGCATCGCGCAGTCGAATGTAGAGCACGAGGAGATCGGCGTCTTGCAGGGAACTTAGATCGGGAAGAGCACGACTATCTGGAGGAGAAGTCAGGATGGTGGTTTCATAGCCGAATTTCTCTGTCAGTAGCGTGGCCAATGCAGGTACGCTCTTCTCTGAGCCATAGTATTGCTCGCCGTGGATGAGGACGACCTTGGGAGCGGCCATCGCTACCGGTATCGTGAGTAGGAATGGCAGCAGGAGAGATAGATACGATTTCACAGGGGAAGTAGAGCACAGAGAGTAGATGCTGATAAGCGCCTTCTTCTGTGTAGACATCCCTCCGACGGAAATATTGTCCGAATTGTGTGAAAATCGTGTCTACTCACGCTGCTGTAGACAAGGAACGAAGCTGATTCTCTGAAGCGCAGTGGCGCGCGACATGATCCTGAGGCCTTTCAATACTTGGCCGACCGGCACTCTGGTATGGTGTCGCGGGCGTGCATGTGTGAGTCAATCCGTCCGATCTTGGGGCTCACGCGAAGGCGCGAAGTAGGGGGAGGAAGAGGTGAATGCTGAAGGGGCCATGGCTGTGGTGTAA
>JAACDM010000618.1 GCA_009936795.1 Verrucomicrobiaceae bacterium
CAGAACAGAACAAGATGCTACGGCTATATTCCGAAAAGCAGAAACATATTAGAGCCATGCGCTGACGCCTAGATTGATTTTTTGTCGGCGGTGCTAGGATTATGTTGAATCGTTCGGTTAAGGGAAGAGGGCCTTTGACACGAAAAGTAGAGCGAACCATGATTGCTTGGTCTCGTGAAATTGGTTGTGTGCTTTGGGATTATTGCCATTGGATTGACGGCGCTCTTGATGGTGTTTGGAATTTTTGTTGCCGGGGATCCTAATTATGAAGGAGTGATCAGGGAGTCGGCAGATTCGTTTCAGGCTAATCTTAGTGAAGAACGCTTGCGAACGTATCTAAATGCTCCGGTAGATGGAGCGTACGGCTATCTTCATCTCGCACTTGCGGGTAGAGCGTTGGGTGGTCATCAAGAGCAGTTTCACGAGATTTCTCGGTCGCCTCTTTCAATCGCAGAACTTCGTGTTCTGTTAGATCTAGCTGCTTTTGGAGAGAAGATTGATGAGTAGCATTTAAAAACTGAAGCCTTCCAGTTTCAAGGAGCGGTTAGGGATGATGGGTTGGCTCTATCGATTTCGGCCTAAAGGGGGGCGGATGCTAGAACCTACCGTTCACGCCAACTTTAACCGTAAACTCTTCATCGGTGGTTCGCCAACCTCGTTCTTCGTGAAGATAGGATTGATTGACGACGGCGAAGAGTTCGGATCCTGGGCGGTATTCCCAACGGAGGAGGGATTGGAAACCCATGGAGTCTGAGAGGCTGTCATACTGGAGGAGGTGACTCCAGGTGAGGTCGGGAGTGAATTTCCAAACCATACGGGCGCTGGCGAGGTGGGTGTCGAAGCTGCCTCCTAGGAGATGGATACGATTGAAGGCGTAGTCGAGGTCGAAAGAAAGATGCTTGTTAGGAAGGACGTTGATTTCTGTAAAGACACGCTGCCGAGAGCCGTTGTAAAAGTCGCCGATGACGGCGCCAAACTCTGCGGAGACGAGACGCTTGCGGGCACCCGTGAACCTCATAGAGAAATCGGTCCAGTTGTAGTTTCCGGCGGGGATGACGACACCGTCGGCGATCTCGAAGTCTTCGAGGGGATTGTCGATGCTGTGCTCGACATCGAAGCGGAGTTCGTCCGCGCTGTGGAACTCAACCTCCAACGGGGTGAAGAGAAAGTCTGCGTTGTCCAACCGATTGTCGAGATCCGTGTAGAGTTCGGCATCGATGCCGGCTTGCACTTCGCGAAACCATGGATGGTGTTCTGGACGCACTGTGTAGGTGACATTGCCAGCATAGGCGCGCACGCCTTGTCGACGGACGAATCCGAGGGCGGGTTCGAAATCTTCACCGATTTCGATGTACTTCATTGAAAGGTAAAGTGGCTCATTCGGGTAAATCAGTGAGGCGCCAAAGGCTTGATCCGCGATATTGTGGTCTTGGCTATCTAAATTCCAGGTGCCGAGGACAAAGATATCGGACTGGAGAAACTTGTCGCCAAGAAAGTCGGATGTGCGGAAGTGATAGTCGGCGCCAAGTAGGAAGTTATCTTCGTCTGCATTGGGATTGCCTGCAGTGGCCATGAGTCCGACGCTACTTTGTTCACCGAAATGGCGTAGGACTCTAGCCGAAGTGACGTTTTGGGACCCAAGGGCATATTTACCCTCTAGCAAGGCGTGGGTGAGGCCAACTTCGTATTCGCCGACCCGTCCGGCGACTTTGCCCGCTACAGTGATGGGGATGATGTCGCCATCGTCAGAAAGGCCAATGCGCCGGGTAAAGTAGGGCACGAGGAGATTGCGCAGACCAGTGCGGCTTCGCCGTGATGATGTGAGTCCGCCAAAGTTGTAGATGCCACTGTCTTCAAGAAAGAAGCCGCGCTTCTCCGGGAAGAAGAGAGGGAATCGGGTGAGGTTGATTTGGCGATCGTCGACCTCTGTCTCAGCGAAGTCTGTGTTGTAGCTTAGGGTTGCAGAGAGATTCGGCGTAATGCGGTAACGGAAGTCGGCTCCCCAATCGCCTAACAAATCGGTATCGCCTTCTCCCTTGCGATAACGTCCGACAAGGTAAGGGGCGAATTCGATGCCGAGGCCTTGTCTAAGCCCGGACAATCCTGTGAGGTCGCCGGCTTCAGCGGCGTAGCTAGTACGGATTTCGGGTCGGGCCCCCGTCCATCGTCCACGTTCCGACTTGCGCCGAATATTACGAGAGATGTTGAAACCCCAGGTGTCGTTGTTAGGATCAAAGCTGAGACTGGCGAAGGGCATGGCGATCTCAGCTTTCCAGCCTTCGCCATCAATCGACGTCTTTGTTTCCCACACACCATCCCATTCTGAGTTGGTGCTTGTTCCGCGACTGAGGAGGGCATCGTATCTGGCACCGTTCGGATTGACGGAAAAGACGTAGCCGTTTCGCTGATCGTGAAAGGTGTCCAACATGAAATAGACGTAGTCGTCCGGGCTAACGCTACCATCGCGTTCCATGCCGCGCGCGATGATGCCGCTGGGATTCCGATCGCGGCAATTCACACCAAGGTAGAGCGTCTTGTCGTCGTAAAGGAAACGAACGTCTGTGTCTTCTGAAAGGGCGTCGCCTGCCGACGGCTCGTATTGGTAAAGTTTGCTGATCGGTGGCGCTGACTTCCATTCGGGCTCATTTAGAAGGCCATCCAACTGGATTGGAGACTCAAGTCGGATCGCGGCGACTGATGGTTTCTCTTGGGGTTCGCGGGCTACCCCGTTTAAACTCAGAAGGTCATTGGCGAGAATGATGAGGAAGAAAACCCTGAGAAAGTGACGCATGCGGACAGGGGGAAACCAATCGAGGGGGGGGCAGTTGTGAAATTCCTGGTAGAAGGCTACACTGCTGGCATGCGTGGGTTGTCTCTTCTCCTTTGTTTCCTATCTCTAATCTCAGTCGGGGCCGAGGACGATGAGGAGATTGTGGATGAGCTCGGTTTTTCTCGTGCGCCGTATGTCCAGCTCGCGACAACCGGGGGGATTCACGTGATTTGGCGGACGGTAGAGAAGATTGAGCCTGTCGTGAAGGTGGGTCTTTCGTTCGATGATCTGTCAGTGGTTTTTGATGAAGATGCGGTTCGTGAACGGAAGGTAGCAGATGATGAGGAAGATCTGGAGGGTGATCCCACTCTTCTGCACAGCGGGCCCGAGAAGACGCGGCAGTTTGAAGCTGCTCTGACAGACCTGCAGCCGAACACGCGATATTATTACGCCGTTTATGACGATGATGAACGCCTAACGCCGAAGGATGAGAGCTACTACTTTGACACGTTGCCAGAGGTTGGTACTGACAAAGACGCTTACTTCTGGGTCGTGGGAGATTCGGGAACGGGACAAGAGCGTCAGTCCGAGGTGCACGAAGCGATGTTGGACTACACAAAGAAGGTGGGCCGGCCGATCGACTTCTACCTGCATGTCGGGGACATGGCCTATAGCAAAGGTACGGACGATCAGTTTCAGCGGAAGTTCTTTGAGATGTATGACGAAACGATTCGCAACACCGTCGTGTGGCCAGCGATTGGGAATCACGAAGCGGCTTCGGCGCCGGCCAAGACGGGAACGGGTCCCTATTACGATGCCTACGTGTGTCCGAAGAAAGGAGAAGCGGGAGGGGTGGCTTCGGGGCACGAGAGTTACTACTCATTCGACTACGGGAAAGCGCACTTTGTCGTGCTGAATTCGTTCGACATGGACCGCAAAGTGGATGGTGCCATGGCGTCTTGGTTGAAAGAAGATCTTTCTCGAGTCAAGGCTGATTGGTTAGTCGCCTACTGGCATCATCCTCCGTATTCGAAAGGCACGCACGACACTGACAAGGAGGAGGAAAGTATTGAAATGCGTGAACAGATCATGCCGATCTTGGAGTCTCACGGTGTCGATCTGGTTCTGACAGGACACAGCCATATATACGAACGGTCGATGCTCATGGATGGTGCCTATAGCACGCCGACAACGGTTAAGGAAGTGATCTTGGACGATGGGGATGGCGATCCCGATGGGGATGGCGCGTATCGGAAAGTGCCGGGGTTGGAACCTAACCAAGGCACCATTCAAGTGGTCGCCGGGCATGGCGGCACGGGCGTGGGGCGTGAAGGGACCATGCCTGTGATGAAGCGTATCATCGTGGAGAACGGCTCAGTATTGGTGTCGATTAAAGGGAACGTCCTTGATGCAGTCATGATCAACTTTGACGGCGAAGAGCGAGATCATTTCCAGCTAAGGAAAGAACCTGGTGTTGTGGTGAAGCGTGTCGAAGATCCGGTGGTCCTGCCTCCGTATGTGCCGCCGGGGAAGAAGCTACCTCGTGATTACTTGGATTTGATTCCCCAAGGGGACGAGTGGGCCTACCACATGACGGAAGGAGTTGCGCCGCTAGGCTGGGCAGCGCCTAGCTATGATGATAGCGGGTGGAGCCGTGGCAAGGCGGGCTTTGGCTACGGTGATGAGGATGACGAAACGGTCTTGTCAGAGCTGCCAACCTTTGGCGATCGTCTCTATGTGCGGCGAGATTTCGACGTGCCGCAGGAGATGAATCTCAAACAACTAGGCTGAGGGATTCGTTATGATGATGCCTTTATTGCCTATGTGAACGGCAAAGAGGTTCTGCGTCAGGGAGTGGGTAAGGGGAGAGCGGATCTGGCCGAGGAGATTGGGGATCATGAGGCTGAAGAAGACTTCGAATACTTCGCCCTGGAGAAGGCTGAGAAGCATCTAAAAGTTGGGCGCAACGTGGTTGCTATCGAGTGTCACTCAATAGATTCAGATGAAGGTGATTTCACCTTAGATCCGTTCCTCTTGGAAGAGTTGGATTCGGATTTGGCGGGAGGTGATTCGCCGCCTCTAGTGTCGACCGAGGTAACTTTGGGCGAGAATCGCTGGCGCTACACGTTGGAGCAAGAGTTCGAGAAGGGTTGGGCGACGACCGACTTTGATGATTCGAAGTGGGAACGTGGTCGCATGCCCATGGGCTATGGCAAGAGGTATCCTGTTAGGACATCATTACGGGCGATGGAGAAGGAAGTTGCTCGGGTGCGTTTTCGGCGATCGTTTCCCGTCGATAATTTTGAGGCCTTGGAGCATGTGGGGCTGATCGTTTCTTGGGATGATGGATTCATTGCTTACCTCAATGGCCATGAGCTGGGACGTGTGGGCGTAGCTCGTGGCGCGGGTGAGACAGCGATTGGTCTTGGGCATACAGGGGCACCCCTTTCTCGATACTTTCCCTTCTCTAGAGTGAAAGAGCATTTGGTAAAGGGGCGCAATATCTTGGCGATTGAGGGGCACAACCGGGAGAAAGATAGCAGTGATTACTACATGGGCATTCAGTTTGATAAGGCTTGGCCGCGATCTTGGAAGAGGATTCCCCGTGATCATGATCCGATTATCGATAAAAAGGCGAAGTGGGAGTTTCTTGCCGGTGAAGACCCTGACAAGGAGGATTGGACCACGGGTGAAGGTTGGGATCGTGATCGGGCTCCCTTTGGCTATGGGCTAGGGAAAGCAATCGAGACTGAGCTAGAGAAGATGAAAGGTAGGCATCCGCGTTTCTACATGAGAAGGCGATTTGACCTGGAGCCGGACGAAGAGTTTGAGGATCTAGGGCTCTTGTTAGCTTGGGATGATGCGGTGATCGGTTACCTCAACGGCAGAGAGATTGTGCGCATCGGTGTGGAAAAGGGAAGGGGAGCGAAAGCGGAAGGCCTCTACAAAGTGCATGGCATCCCCTCTTGGGTGTATATTCCCTTGGCGACCTATCGCGAACTCTTCCGTGTCGGGGAGAATCAGTTAGCTTTCGAGGGGCACAACCGAACCGTTTCTAGTAGTGACTTTGTTTTGAGCCCGATGCTGGTCCGCGTGGATCTGAAGGCTCAGCCGTATGTGTTGCCAAAAGAGTTCATCGAGATCATTCCTAAACACGCCAGCTGGAAATATCATGTAGATAAAGAACCTGAAGGAGACTGGACGGGCTTGGCCTTCGCAGAGGCAGCGTGGAAGGAAGGCGAGGCGGGCTTTGGCTATGAAGACGAGGACGATCGCACGGAACTCGATATGGAGGGGCACTACACGACGGTGTATGTGCGGAAGGATTTCAGACTGAACAAATCGAGCGACTTTGCGAAGTTAGGCCTAGGAATTCGTTGGGACGACGGATTCATTGCCTACCTCAATGGCAAGGAGATCATTCGTCAGAATGTGAAGAAGGGGAGCGGCAAGGAGGCCAAAGACATTCGGTCGGGTGAGG
>JAACDM010000619.1 GCA_009936795.1 Verrucomicrobiaceae bacterium
GTGGGCGAACGCGGTCTCACAGATGACCAGAAGGAGTTGATCAAAGCTTGGGTCGCCGCGGACATGCCTGAAGGCGATCCCGCTTTGGCCACGGCCCTACCCAATTACCCGGAAGGCTCTGTCTTGGGCGAACCCGATTTGACTCTAACGATGGCAAACGCCTACGAGATCACGGGTAACGGCCGTGACGAGTATCGAGTCTTCGTCCTTCCCACGGGACTGACGGAAGACAAGGACCTAGTCGCCGTTGAGTTTCGGGCGGGCAAAGCCGAGATCGTTCACCACGCGCTGATTTCGCTCGACGATTCAGGAAGGGCACGGGAGATTGATGCGCGCAATCAGGGTGAGGGTTACCCCTCCTTTGGCGATTTCGGAGACGACCTGTCAGCCCTAGACGGCTTGGCCTATCCCGGCTGGGTCCCGGGCGCGACACCACGCTTCTTTCCTCCGGGCACCGGCCTTAAACTTCCTGCAGGCTCTGATATTCTCTTGCAAGTTCATTACGCGCCGTGGCCTTCCAGCGCTAGTGACCAGTCTAGCCTCAATCTCTTCTTTGCCGACAAGCCCGTTGAGCGATACATCCAGGCGCGACTCATGCTGCCTACCGACCTCGTTGATTCGAACAATGAATATTACGAACTCAACCCGTTACTCGGGGCGCTCGCCGGTCCCCTCATCGCCGGTGGCATCAATGAATTCTTGGGTGAGACGATCACCTCACCCGATGTCCGTAACCTTGGTCAGAACGCTACACTAGATACGGTGTTCGGGGACCAAGTCGGCGGTACCGTTGCCGGTTTTTTTCAATTTAATATCCCGGCCGATCGCAAGAGATCCTTTGTTGGTAAATGGGAGATTAGCAAAGACATCAGTCTCGTTGGGGTGTGGCCGCACATGCACTACCTCGGCTCAGGATGGGAGATCGTGCTGGAGCGCCCCGATGGCACGAGCGAGAACTTAATCCGTATTGGCGATTGGGATTTCAACTGGCAAGGCAACTACACCTTCGACCGCTACATTCATGCACCCAAAGGTTCACGGATTCTCGCGACGGCGGGTTACGACAACACGTCTAGCAACTTCGCCAATCCTAACCGACCACCGGAAGACGTTGGCTGGGGCGAGAAGACTACGGATGAGATGTATTTCCTCCCCTTCAGCTACGTTGATTATCAGCCCGGCGATGAACTAATCTCCCTGGAGAGTCTCTCGCCTGGTGACTTGCCGACCTTCCGTGTCGCGGGTCTTTCTGAGGAAACGATTGAATTCCGGTTACAGAATCAGGAGAACGCCTACTACATCGAGCACTCGGCTGACATGCACCTTTGGCAACGCGTCTCCTCTACGGAAACCGCCACCGATGCGGATTGGAAGACCATTTCGATCCCTCGCACCGAGGATTCCGCTGGATTCTATCGTGCGGTGATTTTTCCATAGAAAGTAAAGCTTTCCCCTGCAGGAAAAAGCTTTTCCGGGAGCAGCGACGCCGGTAGTCTTTGGGTGTTTAAAACCCGAAGACTACCGTATTCATGAGCAATTCATTCAATCGCCGCAAGTTTCTCGGAACCAGCCTCGCCACTGCGGGCGCTAGCGTTCTCCAATCAACTAGTTCCTGGGCCAGCATCCGTGGCGCCAACGAAGACATTCGTGTCGCTATCCTTGGTGTCGGAGGACGTGGTGGCGGTCATGTTGGCGAGTTCTCTCGTTTGAAAGGAGTCCGCGTCGTGGCGGTATGTGATGCCGATTATGATCATGCCGTCAGCAAGCGGAATCGTTTGGCCAAGGACAAGAAGAAAGCGGACGCCTATCAAGACTACCGCAAGATTCTCGAGCGCAAAGATGTCGATGCAGTAGTCATCGCCACGCCAAATCACTGGCACGCCCCCATGAGTGTCCACGCGGCCCAAGCGGGGAAAGACGTCTACGTCGAGAAGCCCGTGACGCACAACATCTGGGAGGGCCAACGTCTTATCGACGCTGCCAAGAAGTACAACGTGATGATCATGTCAGGCATGCAGCGCCGATCGAGCCCAGGCTGGAAGGAGGCGATCAAGTATGTCCAAGATGGTGAGCTCGGAAAGATCAAGGTGTCTCGCGGCCTTTGCTACAAGCGTCGTAAGAGCATTGGTAAGGTGAGTGGGCCGCAGCAGGTTCCCGACACGGTCGACTACAACTTGTGGAGCGGCCCAGCACAGATAGATCCCATCATGCGTGGACGTTTCCACTATGACTGGCACTGGCAGTGGGCGTATGGCAATGGCGATCTCGGCAATCAAGGCGTGCATCAAACAGACGTGGCACGCTGGGCGCTCGGCGCTGACAGTTTACCCAAACGCGTCATCAGTGTTGGCGGTCGTTTCGGCTACGAGGACGACGGCGAGACGCCAAACACACAGTTTGCCATCTTTGACTACGACGAAGGTCAGCTCATCTTCGAAGTCCGCGGTCTAGGAATCACCAAGGGTTCTGATCAGCGTCCGGTCTACCGCGTGAAGGAAGGCCACAAAGCTGCCATCACTGTGGGCAACGTCATTGAGTGCGAGAATGGGTACGTCGCTGAATCCAAAGCCTACGACTACGACGGCAATGAGATCAAGAAGTTTGGTGGTTGGAACGACGGATCCTCACACCAAGCGAATTTCATCAAGGCGGTTCGCAGCCGCAAAGAGAGCGACATTGAAGGCACGGCCAAAGATGGTCACCTCTCCGCGGCTATCTGCCACGCTGCTAATGTCTGCCATCGCGTAGGCGCTGAGACAAGCCAAGAAGCCATCGCCGAGCAGTTCAAAGGAAATGATTCGGCTCTAGCAACCTTCGAAGACTTCAAGGAGCACCTCGCCGTCAACGGCCTCAAAGATTTCAAGCCCGTGATGGGACCTGTGCTAGAGATTGATCGTAGGAAAGAGATCTTCACGGGGGCCCACGCTGAGGCCGCTAACAAACATCTCAGTAGGCATTACCGACCTGAGTTCGGTCTCACGGCCGACGTTTGAGCTCCACTTAGAAACTAGCTTTGAAGTCAGCCCTTATCGCCTCAGGCGGTAAGGGCTTTCTTCTATTTAGCTAGAACTTCATTATTGGGGTTACATTCATCTCGTGAACGATTTCACTCAGATTCTCCAGTCGATCGACCATGGTTCCACCGACCCGCGTGAACTGCTGCCCGTCGTGTATGAAGAACTGCGGCAAATCGCGAATCACAAAATGTCCGGCGCAGCCAATGGTCACACCTTGCAAGCCACCGCGCTCGTCCATGAGGCATGGGTGCGCTTAGCCGGCCCGGACAATGCGTCACAATGGGAGAATCGTGCTCACTTCTTTGGAGCCGCCGCGGAGGCCATGCGACGGATTCTCGTTGACCATGCACGTAAGAAGAAGTCAGCGAAGCGTGGAGGAGGTGCGATTCACGAGTCTCTCGATGAAGTGGTGATCACCCTGGAAACGCCTTCAGAAGAATTGTGAGAGGTACACGAAGCCTTGGATCAACTAGAGCGAGAGGACGAGCGAGCGGCTGAGTTAGTGAAATTACGCTACTTTGTTGGGATGACAATGGACGAGGCTGCCGCCGCACTTGCTATGAAGAAGCGGAGCGCCGAAGCCCTTTGGACTTACGCTCGCTTGCGACTTAAAGAGACGATGACCAAGCTCTAGCCCATACTTTGCGGAGTAAAGGTCGCTTCTGCGCATAGTAAGGTAGTATTCTCAATATCAACGATGCCTACACCCACGCCGCCCCCGCCACGCCAACGCCAGATCTTTCTCGGCGCCTTGGAAATAGCGACATCAAGCGATCGCATCACCTACATTGAGCGCGAATGCCAAGGAGACGCGACCTTGCGTAGTTCCGTCGATAAGATGTTAGAAGAATCAGATCAACTAGGTTCTTTCTTGGAACAGCCACCTGCGGTCGAACTCCAAACCTGGCGCGAGGGAAAGCGCAGCGAGCACATCGGCCCTTACAAACTCCTTCAGGAAATCGGTGAAGGAGGCTGCGGCGTGGTCTACATGGCCGAGCAGGAAAGGCCCGTGAAACGACGAGTAGCCCTTAAAGTCATCAAGCTTGGCATGGATACGAAGAGCGTGATCGCTCGCTTCGAATCAGAGCGCCAGGCACTCGCCATGATGGACCATCCCAACATCGCGAAAGTCCTCGATGCTGGAGCTACTGAGAATGGACGCCCCTACTTTGTCATGGAGTTAGTCCGCGGAGTCCGTATCACGGACTACAGCGATCAGCACAAACTGTCCACGGAAGAGCGTTTGCGACTCTTCGTGCAAGTCAGCCAGGCCATCCAACATGCCCACCAGAAAGGCATTATTCACAGGGACATCAAGCCGTCTAACATCCTGGTGACATTGCATGATGGCGTGCCCGTGCCGAAAATCATCGATTTTGGCATCGCGAAAGCGGTCGACCAGCGACTGACCGACAAGACTCTATTTACTGAGTTCCAATCGTTCATCGGCACTCCCGCTTACATGAGTCCGGAACAGGCGGAAATGACAGGGCTGGATATCGATACGCGTAGCGACATTTACTCGCTTGGGGTACTCCTCTACGAACTGCTCGTAGGCAGCACGCCTTTCGACCCGAAAACTCTGCGAGACGCAGGATTGGATGAATGTCGCCGCACCATCCGCGAAGAAGAACCGGCAAAACCTTCACAACGTCTCTCTACCCTCGTGAACGCTGATCGGGAGACAATCGCAGGCAGGCGTGTGACAGATGGCTTATCGTTAATAAATCGCTTGCGAGGAGATCTCGATTGGATCGTGATGAAGTGCCTCGACAAGAATCGCCAGCGGCGCTACGCGACTGCCAACGCCTTGGCACTCGACGTGCAGTGCTACATGGACGGAAGTATGGTCTCTGCTCGACCTCCGAGCGCCGTCTATCGTTTACAAAAGGCCTGGCGCAGAAATCGACGGGTTTTTGCAGCAGCTAGCGCCGTGATTACGGCGCTCGTGTTGGGAATCGGGGCTAGTACTTACTTGGCGATTCGCGCCACCAATGCAGAGCAAGAATCTACCGAGCTCCGCGTTGCGGCGGAAGCCAGTCTCGCTCAAGCAATCGAGAGCACCTCTCGCGCGCGCCTCAATGAGTATGTCGCTGATATGAATGTGGCAAACCACTCCTTACAAGATGGCAACTTTGGCCGCGCATGGCAACTCATCGAGAAACACGAGCCTGAACCAGAAACAGAAGACTTGCGCGGCTTTGAGTGGCGTTACCTTGCGCACAGGAGTCAAGGTGACAATCACCTGGCCTACCCCATGCAAGGCGCAGCAATCGAAAGCCTCGTATTTTCCGACGACGGCATCTTGTTAGCTGTAGGCATGGATGACGAAACTAAAGTTTGGGATGTGCGCACCCTTTCTCTCGTCACCACCCTTCCTGCAAGTGGGCATTCACTAGCGTTCGTAGCCAATGACACCTCTTTGGTGACCGGGGATGACGAAGGCGCCAAGGTCTGGCACACCACAACCTGGACGGAACAGCTTTCCCTTCCATCACCGGCATCATCGATGGCAGTAAGCCCGAACGGACAAAGGCTAGCCATTTGTGCCGAGCCATCTTGGAGGCGCCGAGGTGAGTCTGCCGAGCGCGTCCAGATCTTGAACACAGCGAACTGGGAGGAGGTGGCGTCCATTTCTGACCTAAGAGGCAAACTCTCACTATCCCCACACGGAGACCAACTCGCCATCTCCTCACGCCAGGGAATACATATCTTCGATGCGACTAACGCCGCGATGCGATACCCTTTAGAAATAGGCTATGAATATGAGCACAACCGAATGTCCTCGTGGCTAACCTACTCGCCAGACGGAACCACGATTGTGGCACCAAGAAACGACAACGGTAGGCCGGGTGCACACGTGCTCAATGTGTGGGAGGCTTCTTCTGGAAGAGAAGTGGGAATCATCCCAGAAGACTCCAGCCGAATTTATCACAAGAGCACTATCACATCCGCAAGCTGGACACCAGACGGTAAGACTCTCGTGACAGGTAGTTGGGACCATTCCATTCAATTATGGGATGCCATTACTCTCAAGAACATTGGTTCCCTTCGCGGGCATCGCAATGAGGTCTGGGCAACGGCGGTGGATCCTAGTGGGGAAACCGTGGCCAGTGGAGGAAAGGATGGAGAACTCCTCTTATGGCCTCTAAAAGCAGCCAAGGCGCGGAACGATAGAATTAATGGCCAATGGCAACCTATTGCCTTTGATAGTCAGGGGACGAAACTAGCAGCGATTGATCACAATAATAAGCTTAAATTCTTTGATACGATCTCGCTTCATTCAAGCCAAATACTGGACTTGGGAGTTGCCGAAGAACAACGGCAACTTCCAGTGGCACTAAGCACCGATCTGATGATCCTAGCGATCGGAAAGTCGCGGGGCGAAATCGAGATACGCGACCTAGCGACAGATAGATCAAGAACTCTTCCAGGCAATGACCGGTCGATCTCCAATCTAACCCTGTCGCCAACAGGCCAGTATTTGATCGTCGAGAGGCGTGGTGCCCCTGACCTCGAGTGGTGGGACCTACAAACGGATACGATCGTGCGGACGATCACCGGAGAGGATCCTTTGTTCTCTAGCGACGGCTCGACTCTCGCGACGTCACTTCTCCGCACCCGTGGCGAGTATCACCTATGGGATCCGGAATCGGGCACCATCAGGTCTACGCTGAAGCTGGGCACCGGCGCTGGACGCGGGTCGATAGCAGCCCTATCATCCGCAGGTAAGATATTCGCCATCTCCACCAGCATGAGCGACGCCGATCACGCTATTCGCCTTTGGGATGTTGAAAGCAGCACATTGCTAGGCCGTTGCCGAGGGCATAAACAGTGGATCAGATCGGTCGCCTTCTCTCCAGACGGCAAGACACTTGCGAGTGCTAGTGAAGACAGTTCGCTCAAACTCTGGAACGTCACGACACAACAGGAATTGCTTTCGGTTCATAGCCTCGGCTTGAGTTTTACCGAGCTTGTTTTTTCACAAGATGGGCAATGGCTAGCCGCAGGCTCTCGAAACTGGTTCTCTAACTCTAGCTCCAATGAACTAAGATTGCTGCACGCCCCCATTCGGTAACGAAGCACCAAGGAACAAATCCGCCGACAACTGGCAAGGTCGTCGATGAATCTTTGTGGAACATCTGTCGGATTCACTCATGGCATGACAACTACCTGATCTTTCCCGTTCCATGAAGGAACGTTTTCCATCTATCACGGTTTTCAGAAGTTTTCCGAAAGACGGCATTGAGAAGCGACGATGTTTGGATTGGGACGATATGCGATAGCGCGCGGTTCATGCGCTTTTCAAGGTCATTGCCTGCTCAGCACAAGAAGTCTGCAAAGAAATCCGTCTTTACGCTTAACCAGAATGTCTCGATCGGATTGAGA
>JAACDM010000620.1 GCA_009936795.1 Verrucomicrobiaceae bacterium
CAGATCTCGACGGCGACGGCCACCGTGACATCTACCTCGCCCAAAACTTCTACAACCCGCAGCCCGAAACGGGACGCATGGCCGGGGGCCTAAGCGTTTGGTTGCGCGGCGACGGGAAGCTAGGCTTCAAACCTGTCTGGCCCAAAGAAAGCGGCCTCCTGGTCCCAGACGACGCCAAAAGCACGGTCCTCACAGACATTAACAATGACCGTGTTCCCGATCTTGTCATTGGCGTGAATGACATGCCCCCCATCGTCTATCTAAATCGCCAAAAAGCAAGGCACAAGATCATCGGTATCCGGCTTGCCGGTCAGGGCCTTGGCGCACGCCTCACCTTGAAAACAAAGTCTGGCTCCACCCAGACCGCTGAGATTAACGCAGGCGGCGGCTATCTTTCCCAATCTAGCACACGCCGAACCTTTAGTATTCCAAAGAACGACACGATTACCGCCGTCACCGTCCAATGGCCCAACGGCACCAGGCGTGTCTACAAAGACAATCTTGCGAACGACGAGATTATCTTACGACCATAGCATGATATCCACAACGCTAGCGAAGCTAGAGCTCCTAGCAATCATGCTACTCGGCCTCACCTTGGGCAATGCATCAGCTCAGGCCAAATCGCCAACCGCAGCGAACGAAAGCTTGGAGACCATCCTCGCCACCATTCGCAGCCGCACCAACGACGCCCACCCCTTCTTCGGCGACGCTGCCGCGCGAAAGCTCCGCCGAGAGTTAAAGAGCCTTGTCCCCCGGAATGATCCCGGCACGTACCTGAAGACCTTGATGGTCCTTGGGAACCAGGAAATCGATCTCGGGAACCTCGACGAAGGCATCGCCAGGCTAACCGAAGCCTATGACTTTCTGAATCAACTCAAAGTCCCGAATTCCATTCGGGCCGAGATCTGCGCCAGCCTCGGAAATGCCTATCTCCGATTGGCAGAATCCGAGAACTGTTGTGCCAGCTACTCCCCCGAAAGCTGCATTGTGCCACTCACAGGCAACGCCATTCATCAGAAACGCCATGGGTCAGAACAGGCGATCAAGTACTTTGCCGAGGTCTTCCCTCTCCCGAAGGTCGATCAGAGTCTAAAACTCAAGTGCGCCTGGCTTACCAATGTCGCCTACATGACACTAGGTGAGTATCCAGACAAGGTTCCCTCAGGCATCCGCATTCCTCCAGCCACATTCCGGTCCAAGCTCCCCTTCCCTCAGTTCGCGAACATATCTCACACACTCGGACTCGATCAATTTAACCTCGGCGGCGGAGCCATCATGGATGACTTCGATGGTGATCACGACCTCGATCTGATCACGTCTTCCTGGGACACCGCAGTTTCTATGCAGTTCCACCAGAATCAAGGGAACGGAACGTTCACCAACCGCAGCGTAACAGCGGGCTTGGCCAACCAGTTAGGCGGCCTCAACCTCGTCCCAGCAGACTATGACAACGACGGCGACCTTGATGTCTATGTCTTGCGCGGCGCATGGCTCGGCGCCCTCGGCAAACATCCCAACTCGCTCCTTCAGAACCAAGGGGACGGCACCTTCATCGATCGCACCCTCGAATCGGGTCTCGGAAAGTACCACTACCCCTCGCAAACAGCTGCCTGGGCCGATTACGATAACGACGGTGACCTTGACCTCTATGTCGGCAACGAAACCATCCCGAACGAAATCACGTCTCCTTGCCAGCTCTTCAGGAATCAGGGCAACGGCACCTTCATTGAATGTGCAAAGGCTGCCGGAGTCACCAACGAACGCCTCGCCAAAGGCGTTGCTTGGGGAGACATCGACGGCGACCGATGGCCCGACCTCATCGTCTCGAACCTCGGCGAAAAGAACCGACTCTATCACAATCAAGGTGACGGGACGTTCGTCGATCGCGCTGCTGAGCTAGGAGTAGACCGCCCAATCTTCAGCTTTCCTTTATGGACGTGGGACTACAACAATGATGGTCTCCTAGATCTCTTCATCTCTTCCTACGACCGTAATGTTGGCAACGTGGTCATACACAGCATGGGCCAGCCCACCAAAACGGAACCACCTGGACACTATCAAGGCACTTCCAAAGGCCAATTCACCAACAGAGCGAAAGCCCAAGGGCTCACCCACCCCATGATGCCCATGGGAAGCAATATCGGTGACCTCAACAACGACGGCTACCTCGATTTCTACCTCGGCACAGGCGAACCACAGATTTCCGTCATTCTACCTAACATGATGTACCTAAATCTTCGTGGTGCCCGATTCGCTGACATCACTATGGCTGGCGGCTTTGGGCATCTTCAGAAAGGCCATGCCGTGGTCTTCGCTGACTATGACGAAGATGGCGACCAAGATGTCTTCGAACAAATGGGCGGCGCCAAACCGGTCGACAAGTATCGCGACGCCCTCTACGCCAATCCAGGCTTCAAGAACAACTGGCTAAAAGTTAAACTCGTCGGCACGCAGTCAAATCGCTCCGCCATCGGTGCCCACATAAGCGCCGAGCTTGTCGAAGGTGACAAGAAACGCACGGTCTACCGCCACATCGGCAGCGGCGGCAGCTTTGGAGCCAACCCACTCCGCGAACACATCGGCCTAGGGAAAGCCACCCAAGTTGCCAAGCTTTACATTTATTGGCCCACGTCGGACCAACGCCAAACCTTTGACAATGTCTGCGGCAACCGATTCATCGAAATTACCGAAGGCTCCAACGAGCTCCGAGTCATTCGCTGATACCCAGGTGCGATTCCAGCGCAGCCATCACATCATCCACTTCGATCTCGTTCAGACAGCGGTGATCCAAAGGACACTCCGCCAAGAAACAAGGAGTACACTCCACATGCTGCCGTAGTATCAGTGCCTTCGACGATAACGGCCCCGTCTCAATCGGCTCGCTCGGCCCGTAAATCGCAATCGTCGGCAAACCATACACCGTCGACGCCAAATGCACCCATTCGTTGTCATTCGACAATAGCATTCCCACACGATCTAGCGCCGCCAACTTCCCTTCCACATCGCCAACTTCCAACTCTAGCACCACCCTATTCTCGCCCAGTTCAGACTGCAAAGGCAACCAAGCCTCCCGCCCCTCGGCGCTAACCCACACCCGCCACTGAAGGCTATCAGGACTCATTCGAATCACTTCTTCAAATCGCTCGCGAGGCCACACATAAGACGTTCCAATTTCACTTTCAGGAGCCATCCCTACGGCTTTCAGTCCGGCGTCCGCACACCCACGCTTCATCGGCACTCGTAAGGTCACATCGTCAACCACCTGCGCACCTAACCGATGCGCCACTCTCAAGTAAGAGCGGTGCCGATGCTCAGGTGGTCCCAGCTTTCTTGGCATGTTCAGCAAATCATCAAACTTATCCGACACGGGATGACTCTCCATCCCCGTTGTCCGCGCCACATTAAAGGCCTGCAACTCTGCCAGAGCAGCGCTCTCTTGATTGATCACCACGCCCAAAGCAAAAGAACCATTGCCCTCAGACGCCTCACCCACCCTAGCAAATCCATCACATGCATTGACAAGACTCCAAAACGGCTCCATCGATGCGGTCGTCAACACCGTAAGATAAACATCAGGCCGGCCTCGTTTGATTGCCCGCCCCGCAGGTACTGCGAGGCAAGCCTCCCGCACGTCATCTGGCACCCTTACAAGAACCCTAAACGGAGCCAACCCCTCCACTGATTGCTCTGCTGACAAGGCCAACTCCCAATCAAACCGACTCGGCAACAAACGATTCACCGGCGGGTACCAACAATCCGCCTCCCAATCCATCTCTGCCGGAGACGCATGAATACGCCGTGCAAAATGCTCCACCAGTGCGGATGTCAGGCGAGTCACAGACCCGTCTCCCGACATCGCCTCACCGATTTCCAACGTCAGCCCCTCATCATCCACACGACACCAAACCGGCAGCACAGGCACCCCAGTCTCAACCGCGAAAGCCGCACCCTTCGACGAAACCGCCGTCAGCTCGCCCAAAAAATCCGTCAGCTGAGCTGAACCCTCCTGTGGGAAAAACGGCAGCTCAAAGGCCAACCCATGCCCGCGTTCAAGCACCGGAATATGAGCGGACGCATCCTCGTGCAGCCGAAAAACGACGCTCACCACCGGCTTCGGCTCCTGTGCCATCTGCTGCAACAGTCCCGTCAGAAAACCCTGCACATACACGAGCAGATAGCCTTTCCCCGCCTCCTGCAACGGCTTCAGCCGACTCAACCCATCAAACTGAATCTCCTCCGCAATCTCGCCAACTGCCGATTCATCCGTCAACCGCCGGTGAATTGCATCAATCTCTGACTGCTTGGAAAGAACCGCCTCGATCGCCGACCTTTCGGGCGCCGCGCTCTTCAGACGCTCCAGCCCACGGGTCACCACCCGTTCACGATGCCTTCGCGTCTCAACGGCAGGATCGTCCTCACTCGTAAAGAGGGAACTCAGCCCCTTCCCAATCCCAGAAATCCAACCTTTCATCTTCTGACATCTGGGCCCGCTAGACTCTCTACGTCAATGCCGATCGATCAGCAGCCGAATAGAGACAGACTTACTTGGACTCAGGAACAGGCACCTCTGCTTCTTCAGCGGGCACCTCTGCTTCTTCAGCGGGCACCTCTGCTTCTTCAGCGGGCACCTCTGCTTCTTCAGCGGGC
>JAACDM010000621.1 GCA_009936795.1 Verrucomicrobiaceae bacterium
CTGGGCGATGTGATTTATGGAAAGAGCCCAAAGGGCGGTTTGGTGATTGACCGCTTGCTGCTGCATTCGTGGATTCTTGGCTTTCGCCATCCTGTCAGTGGCAAGGTGCTGGTCTGGAAAACGGAGATTCCTGAGGCCTTCTTACCTTGGCTCACCGATCAATCCTGGATTGACCTTCGCGCTGCCAATGTTGGGGAGCCGGGCAAGTGATTTGAATATTTGATGCTTAAACGTATCCTAAAGCCATGAGATTTGCTGTCTTTCTTACGGGCTGCCTCCTGAGCTTGAGTTCGGTAGCTCTGGCTGGGCCTGTGATACTGGACTATCAGGCCTATGGCCAAAGCCTAGGTGGTTGGGATGGCAAGAAGGAGAAGGTGGCGGAGTATGAAATGGCCGCGAATCGCTACCGATCGCATCGCCCTGATGTTTCGCCTACGCCGGAGGGCGGCCTCTTCATCTCAGTGCGTATCGATCATCTTCGAGGCTTCTTCGCCTCTGATGACTACGCGAGCCTAGAAATGACAATCGATGCCAAAGGACGCCTCCTTGCGACGAAGAGCAGCATCAGCATTCAGGGCAAACGGGTGACAAGTGATCTTATTGCAGGTGGGATTCGCGGTGCGGGACAAGCGTCAACCACCGTGTCACCTGCGGAGACGGTGGTGTCTCTTGGCACAGATCTTGTCGCCAATCTGACGGAGAAACTTTCGCGGGAAACGAAGGTTGAACCGGGCCGCGTGACCTTCCCAGCGGTTGTTCGGCACAATTTGAATCTTGTCTATCAAGCGATCCATTGTCTCCCGGATCCGACGCCTGAGCCAGCTCTTGAAGAAGAGACTAAGGTCGAAGAGAAGGAGCTAGAAACGGCCGAGGCTTCTGAAGACAAATGATAGCCGCTCGTCAAGCTATGGCCACGTGATGCCAGCAAAGAACAGGATTGCATAGATGGCTTTGCAGCCCACATGAAGTCCTTGGTCAACGTAGAAGTTGGTGCAACCCTCGTTCTTTGCCAGGTCGATGAACCAGTGAAGGACAAACTCAATCACACTTATGACAACGCTGCCCGTCACCACCCAGACACAGGTAGCCTGAATGAAGGAGTGGATGGTGAGGCAATACAGCCACATTCCTTTGGGCCACGTGTTGCCTCCAGTAACGGCGCTTAAATCCGCGTGGCGGTCTTTACCCACGGCGAGAAACTCTCCTTGAAGTGGGAAGTCTGCTAGAGCGTGGCCGAGCAATAATGCCCAGAACAGGACTAGTGCATTTGCCCACAAGGGCCAATCCTGTACTAGGATATCCGCGTGCGCCAAATGGAAGAGGGAGGCCACTGGGGAGCGATTGAGACCCTCTACGCTAGAACGAGCCGCGCCCTAGTGTTTTTCGAATGAAGGTGACTTTTTCATTGGTCTCTCTTAGACGCTGACTCAGCTGGGTAGAAATGTGAATGAGCAACTGGGAGGCCGCTGCCGGGCTGTCTTTGGTGAAGGCATCAAGCATCGCGCGATCCATGCGCCAAACCTGAGAAAATTCCATACCCATCACGGTGGCGCTGGCCTTCTGGGGATCGAACACGTTGACCTCGCCCACAAGATCGCCTGGGCCGAGGCGGCCTAACAAGGTGCGACGTCCCTCGTCTTCTGTGGTGACGTGCAAGCGACCCGAGATGATAAAGTAGAGACAGTTCTGGTCCTGGCCTTCTTGAATCAAGACCTGTTCATCCTGGACAGGCAGAAATTCTCCGTAACCGCTCAGAACAAGGCGATCTTCATCGCTGATATCGGCCACAAACCCGATTGCGGGCAACTCAGGTTGGTTTAGGTCACTAGACATAGGAAAGGGGTGAATGATTGAGTCTTGTAAATAGTTGGGAATTTGGCGAAAAGCCAGCGGTGAGCGAACTCCCCACCGGACGGGCGTCTTTACCATACAAACCCCGATTGGTCTACTACGGCCACTCCTTCAATCGATCAGAAATGCGAGACGCTCTCCTTCACAGCAGATTTGAGATCCTTCCATGGCCCCAGGCTTCCGATGGGTGCGGATGTTGCCGAAAGTCCTCGTTGATACTGGGAGATTTGTTAATATATAACTGGCCATTACTATAACCACCATGCCCGGACACCTCCTTGAGTCCACGACGAAGCGGACGATTTCCCTGCAGGACACGATGTTGTTCGGGCGGAAGAAGGATTGCCATATTCGGCTCACGGACTCCCGGGTATCCCGCCAACATGCCATGATCCGGCGGCAGGATGATGGTGATTACTGGTTCTACGACCTCGGAAGCTCAAATGGGAGCTACATCAATGACCAGCGCGTCATCACGACGCGTAGGCTGAATAGTGAGGATAACATCCGAATCTGCGACCAAGAGTATTCTTTCGATTCTGGAGAAGACTTCGGCAGAGTCAGCATGACCGATGATTCGCTCGACGCTACGATCTCGGAGATCCGCACCATTCCTGTTGTCATGCTCGTGAGCGACATCAAGGGCTTCACGAAGATCTCCGAGAAGCTGCCGCCAGACGTTCTGGCCCAGACTATTGGCTCCTGGTATCGTGAGTGCGATGAGGTTCTAGGTGATTATGGTGCCACAGTTGACAAGTTTATCGGTGACGCGGTTCTCGCTTACTGGATGGACACGAGTGCCGAAACGCGGACCAAAGCGCTAAGTGCTGCCAAAGCACTCGGCGAAGCCTGTGAGCGTATCTCAAAGCTCCAAGCGGAGACTTTCTCTGAACATCAGCTGACACTTGACAGCGGCTTGGGACTTCACTTGGGGAAAGTTGCCCACGGTCAGATGGGGCAAGGCACCTTTACGATGCTCGGCGATGCGGTTAACATCACGTTCCGCGTGGAGTCGCTTACGCGTCCGCTGAAACGTGACGTTCTCGTGAGTGAAGAGTTTTTGGCAGGCTGGGACGATGGCCATGGACTCTGCCGTCACGAAGGTAGCCACATCGTCAAAGGAAGAACGACTCCGCTTGAGGTGTATTCGGTGGAAAGTTATCCTAACGAAGCGACTTTAGAGGCTTCGGCTTAGTCGAAGATCGGAGGCCGAGCTTACTCGGCCGCGCGAGACATAGCCGGTTTCCCGAACTTCTCTGAGTACATAAACAACGGACTCTTATAAGAGAGTCCGTTGTTGAGGAATACTGGAGGATCAGCCAGTGATCCCCAGTGAGAGAAGGAAAGAGGTCTCTATTTCGTTGCGA
>JAACDM010000622.1 GCA_009936795.1 Verrucomicrobiaceae bacterium
CCAATGCGATCCAATCGAAGAAAGCCTTCTTTCGTGATGTGCTTGATCATGTAGCCAATCTCATCGGCATGAGCTTCTAGCATGACCGTCAACGCACTGCCTGACTTGGGCTTCTTCGCCTTCAGGGTCGCCCACGTCGTCCCATAGGCATCGTTTTCGATCGAATCTGAATGCTGGCTAGCGTAAGCCGCCCATTTGCGCTGACCGGGTCCTTCAAAACCGGTCGGGCTTGGGGTGCTCAGCAGATCATAGAGGAAGCAGGTCGCGGCATCGTCAAACATGGCCTATCTATCGAGGCGGATTCCCAGTTTGGCAATGTTGCGATGATCGGGAGATTGGGTAGCCTAGAACGCATTGGAAACTTCTCGTGTCATCTTTGAGGATTTCGAGCGCGACACCGTATCGCAGCCAGAGCTGGACCGGCTGCTGGCCAACGGTTGGCGGCACGCGGGCACGCATTTCTATCGCTACAACATGGCGTTTCACAAAGGGATGCTGACGCAAGTACAGCCACTGCGAATTCCACTCGAAAAATTCAATCCGACCAAGAGCCAACGCCGAACCCGACGGAGCAACGAAGCAGCCGGATTTCGAGTCGTCATCCGGCCGACGGAGATCACTCGTGAGAAAGAGAAACTCTTCGAAGAGCACAAAGCGAAATTCATCGACAATGTGCCGGACTCCATTTTCGACTTTCTCTCACAGGATCCAGACACGAGCCCCTGTCCAGGCGGGGAGGTCTCGGTCTACGATGAGGATCGCCTTATCGCAGCGAGCTTCTTCGATCTCGGCGAGGAATCACTCTCTACCATCTATGGGATGTATGACTTAGACTATCAAAAGCATGGCCTTGGAATCTTCACCATGCTCTTGGAAATGAATTATGCGCAACAGTTAGGAAAGCCACTCTACTATCATGGCTATTGCTACGAATGCCCGTCCTTCTATGACTACAAGAAAACGTTCCAAGGCGTAGAAGCCTCTGACTGGGACGGCGAGTGGATCCCAACCACGCGAAAGATGTGAGCTTTGTCAGGGCGACTATGCCAAGGATCCCAACTTCGCACCAACGGCCTTGCCCACCTGGACCAGTAATTTCGCTTGGTCCGACAGTCCATCAGCAACCTCTTCAAGAGCTTTTCTCCCAGAATGTCCGGGCTTGATCAGTTGATCAAAGGGTTCGTTCAATGGCTTGAGCTTATCTATCATTTGCTCGAACCCACTCTCGATCTCCTTCGCAATAGAGGCATCCGCTTTGGCAATTAGACCTAACAAAGGCACCTCATCATCAGCGACCACACGTCCCGGCGCTTTACCCGTCAGCGTCTTCTGCAGACCAATGATAGCGTGGCGGACCGCGTCAAGACTTGTATCACTGAATTGGCAGATCTCATCTTTCTGATCGCCCGATGCCAACGGTCGGAGGAGAGCACCTGAAAGGCCGTTATTACAGACCGTCACTAGCCCTGTAAAGATTGTCGTGAGCGCACTCTTGGGATCCTTCTCCATGAACTGAGCTCTGTAATTCCCCTGCTCCGAGGGATGCCACGCTTCGTTCATGACAGCAAGATCAATAGGTAGCAACTGCGTCAGGAGTGACAAGAGTTCGCGACGACGCTTTACACCCAGCACAGCGGTGTAGTCAGTGAAGACTCGCGGGCCTGGAGCATCGTCATACTGATCGAATCCATAGATCAGAAACTCGATAGCATGGAATCCCATGAGCACCTTGTTCTCACGCGGCTGATGCGCTAGACGAATCGCTTGGGCATCAATGGTCGGCATACCCTTGGTGTCGTGAACCACACCAGTCTTCAAGTTACCAGGCACGGTGTCTAAGGCTGTAGGATCAACCGGCCAAGAGGCAATGTTAGAATGCACTCCATCCGCTGGGGTCCCCTGACCCCGCAGACCTTCCGTTTCCATATAGGCGTTGTGAGCCACAATCCAGGCGTCCTGAAGGGCGGCATGGGTTGCAGACGTAGGAGTCGTTAAGAAGACATTTGCCTTGGCCCGAAGAGAATCTGCTGTCTGCCAAGCCGATTTATACGCCGCCGAACAAATTTCAGCGTGCTGTTTGATCACGGCCGTGATTTCTTCCGCGTACGTTTCCTGGTCAATCTCTGGAACCTTGCTTCCACCACACCCCGCGAACGTGGCAACAGTACTGAAGGATGAAAGCTGTAGCCAGGCGCGGCGGTTCATGAGAGAGCGGGGCTGAGAGTCGTCTTGTCTTCCGCTCCAGCCGTGGCGGCGGAATCCCCAAGATGCGATTGAATCTTCTTCACTGCAGCTTCGGGAGTCAGCCCATGCTTTGCACGGAGTGCTGGGATGGAACCATGCTCTACAAACTCGTCTGGCCATCCCACGCGTGCAACTGGTGTCTTCAAACCCGCATCATGAAGGTGCTCGATCACACCACAGCCAAAGCCGTTGTGCAGCACGTGATCTTCAAAGGTGCACACGACCTTCGACTGTCGCGCAAACCGCTCAATCGTCTCTTTGTCGAGAGGCTTGATCCAACGGGGGTTGATCAAGGTTACGGAGTATCCTTTCGCCTCAAGGAGCGCCTTCGTCTTCTCAGCGACTTCGAACATCGCCCCCAAACCTACGAGAGCAATGTCAGAGCCTTCGGCAACCACTTCCGCTTTGCCAATTTCGAGAAGCGTCGGCTCTGCCTTCGGCTTGGCTCCGACACCAGCTCCCCGAGGATAGCGAATAGCAGAGGGACCATCATTGTAGTGGGCCATCGTCCAGAGCATGTCGACGAATTCATCCTCATCCTTCGGCTGCATGTGAATGATGTTCGGAATATGTCGTAGATAGCCGATATCAAACAAGCCGTGATGGGTTGGGCCATCGTCACCGGACAAGCCACCACGATCCATACAAAGACGCACGGGAAGTTTCTGAATCGCCATGTCATGAATAATCATGTCATAGGCCCGTTGCATGAACGTTGAGTAGATCGTCAGGAAAGGCTTGAGTCCTTCGACAGCCTGACCGCACGCAAAGAGAGCGGCGTGTTCTTCGGCAATACCCACATCGAAATACCGATCGGGCACCTCCTTCTGGAAATGGGCCAGTCCCGTGCCACCAGGCATGGCTGCTGTAATCGCGGTAATCTTGGGATCCGCTTTAGCGAACTTAACCAATGATTGCGCATAATGCTGTGAGTAAGTTGGCAATGCAGCCGCAGGCGTTTCCCCTGTTTCGACGGCATAAGCACCGAGGCCGTGAAACTTACCAGGGTTTTTCAGAGCGGGCTCATAGCCGCGCCCCTTCTCCGTGATGATGTGGAGAACCACAGGCTCAGTCTGACGCTTGAGAAACTCTAACGTATGAACTAACGTCGGAATATCATGTCCATCGATAGGGCCATAGTAACGCACACCAAACTCTTCAAAGATCACATTGTGGAGCAGAAGGGTCTTCGCACCTTCCTCCACCTTGCGTGCCAACTGGCGAATGCCTTTACCAGCGACCCTCTCTAAGAACGTCGCCGCCTTGTCGTGCAAGTGCGCATAAGTGTCCGTTGTGGCAAGTCTATTGAAGTATTTGGCGATGGCACCCACGTTCTTATCGATCGACCACTCGTTGTCGTTCAATACGAGGATGAACTTCTTGGTATTCGCCGAAATATTATTCAGCGCCTCGAACGTAGGACCACACGTGAAGGCAGCATCACCTGCGACAGCAACGACATGCTGATCATCTTCGCCATTGAGGTCGCGTCCAACCGCCATGCCCAATGCCGCGCTGACTGCCGTTCCGGCATGGCCCGCGCCATAACAATCATGCGAACTCTCCGACCTCAGAAGGAAGCCATTGAGCCCCTGATACTGACGTATGGTGTGAATCTGATTCCACCGCCCCGTGAGCATCTTGTGCACGTAACCTTGGTGGCTCACATCAAAAATGAAGCGATCCTTGGCTCCCGTATCGAAGATACGATGCATGGCGATGGTCAACTCCACCACGCCAAGGTTCGGACCGAGATGTCCTCCCGTGCGAGAGAGCGAGTTGATCAAAACCTCACGAATCGCCTCAGCCAACTCAGGGAGACGCTCCTCGGGGAGAGCTTTGACATCTTCAGGACCCTGGATTTCAGGATCGAAGGGTTTCACGGCGTAGTCATTAGAAGAGCTCATCTTTCACGTCCTCGGATGGGGATTCAGGCACATCAGTTGGGGAGACAGAATCTTGGTTGGCAGACTGCCCAATCGTAGCAACACGCTGCTTGGCTTCATCAAGTTTGACCTGGCAAGTTTCGAGTAGCTTCATTCCACGGTCGTATTGGTTGACCAAATCTGCCAACGGCACCGCCTCCCCTTCCAAGTCCTCGACAATCATATCGAGTTGGGAGAGGGCATCCTCAAAGTTTGCGGGAATAGGATCAGACTTGGATTTCGCCATAAGCGCTGGTTCCCCATCATTGAGGACGAGGAAGGAACTGCAACCAGGAAATGTTCGCGCGACGATTCCCAGCCCGCGCCAGAGCGATCACTAACGGCCATCCAGCCAGCGCTGGCGGTCTGAATAAAAGTAAAGCTGGCTATTCAGCGGCATCATATCCTGAAACGGAAAATCTTCTGGTAAGAGGCGCCTCTCCATGTCGAGCGCCTCACCATTCATGATGACTTCGCGCCAAGCAGCATAGGGGCCTCGTGAGACCTCGGTGACCATGCTGCCATCGACTGAGATCGGAGAAATGAAGATCCCGGCGAACTTGCGCCCAACGCTTTCAACATAGTCATCCAGCCGACGGTACTGATCTTGATCCTTGGGCAACCATACGGCTGCGCGATCAGCATACCACGCCACAGCCCACGGCATGTCACTCAAGATGACCTCCTGCTCGGAAGTCCAACGATTAAGGTAGGCAATACTCGGCGGGTAATAAGGGGGCCAAACAGCACGCTGCATCTTATCGGCACTGATGCTGTCCTTGAGGTTTTTCGGCATAGGCAAGATCAGCGGAATGGCACTAATAACCGCGACGATGACCAAGTGTCCCTGGGTGACAAGAGGATGATTGGTCTCTAAGCCAATGCGATTCCACACGACTGTCAGAAAGGCGAGGCCATAGGCCGCCATGATTGGCGCAAAGAGAATGTGAATCTGGTTTGGATCTAGAATACCCTCTGGGATTCCATATAGCGTCATGCCCATCACGCCGAAGAGCCACATGGACAAGATACACCAGCGGAAGTGCGCAATTTCAGGACGTTTGAAGGGGTGGAGCAAGCTCAGGAAGAAGAGCGGCGCGACCACGATCGAGCCAAGCAGTTTATAGATGTCCTCCAGCTGATTTAGAGAATTCACCACCAATTTGGAAAATAGCCCCTTCGTGCTAAACGCCTGCTGCTCCGGGTCGTAGTTGCGGAAGATTGCGGCGGCATCACCCTCGGCGAGACCGGTCTGGAGCGAGTAGAGCCCAGAACCGAGCACATCCCCACTGACTTGAAGATTTCGATAGCCCCAAGCCGCCACGATAATCGCAAAAACAGTCATGAGTAGGATCGACATCACACCTTTCGGGCGGAAATAGAAGGCCGAGAAGAAGAGAAGCCCGAAGAACAGCCACATCGTCAGCCAATGAGTGAGCGCAAGGAGCCCAAAGAAGCCCGCTGCCAATGCCACCCAAACAAACGGCGGCGTTTCCTCTTGCTGAGTCTCAATGGCTTTGAAGACGAAATAGAGCCCAAACGAGAACAGGAACAGCATGAGCATTTGCGGAAGTCCCGATTGAGCGAACTCCCACATGGTGGCTGAGAGCAACACCACCAGGCAGCTAATCCCCGCAATCTTCGTGTCAAAGATCCTCGCGATCAGCAGGTAGGAGATGAAGATCGCCAGGAGAAAGAGAATGACCGAGACTCCCGCAATGACTCGATCGAGGAAATACACACTGGAGCCCGAATCCGGCATGTAGGCCCATTGCCCCTCAAAAAGGCCGAGCGCCACCGAGTTGAGCAGCGGGTTCAAAGGTGCATGAAACACGTCTGTAAAGGCGGTCGGAGAAGCCAAACCTTCCAATTCCTCACTCTCGCGGTGCTGGTTGACCTGATAGATCGAGAGCGGGCGTAAGAACTTGGTGTTAAACGTCTTCTGTCGAGATATCTCACGTGCGATCTGGGCTTGATCGATGCCTCGGGAAGAAGTCAGCCCATTAAAGGCAAAGAACAGGTGATACACGCCGAGCCCGAGAAGGAGAAGGAGAAACAAGACGCGACGGATGATCATGCCCGAGTCGAGCTCGCCGTCTTGAGAGAAGAATTCTGCCATGGATGAGTAGGTGAGGAAGGGAAATTGGCTGGTCAGTCAGAAGAACTTCGACCATCGAGTCACGCATTCGCTCAATCCGCAGAGTCATCTTTCAGCTTCCGCTGCAAAGTCCGTCGGCTGATGCCCAGGAGCTTGGCCGCTTCCGTCCGATTATTACCCGTCTTTTCAAGCGCGCGCTCAATGAGTCGCAATTCCATGGTATGCAAGTTGAATTCATCCCCTGGCGCAAGCGCAATCTGCCCACCACCGCCAACCGCTGAGGACTCCCCTTTCGAGGCCATTCTCACCTCCATCGGGAGATGCCGCAGCGTGACCTTGTTGCCATTGCACATCACCACCCCATGCTCGATCGCGGAGCGCAATTCCCGCACATTTCCCGGCCAATCATAGGCCATCAGCGCCTGAAGGGCCTCACTGCTGAGATCACGCTCTGGCTTGCCGTTCTCTTTGGCGACATCCGCGAGGAACTTCTGGCTCAACGGGATGATGTCATCCCGACGCTCCTTCAACGCAGGCATCGTCAGCTTGATCGTCTTCAGCCTGTAGTAGAGGTCCTCCCGGAAATCCCCTTTCGCCACCTGCTCTTCCAGGCGCTTGTTCGTCGCCGCGACCACACGGACATCGACCTTGATGTCCTGATTGCCGCCCACGCGCTGAATCGTTCGTTCACCGAGCACGCGCAACAGCTTCACTTGCGTTGAGGGATCAATCTCCCCAATCTCGTCGAGAAACAGCGTGCCACCGTCTGCCGCCTCAAATCGCCCAATCCGTTTCTCATGCGCATTGGTGAAGGCCCCCTTCTCATGACCGAACAGCTCGCTCTCCAACAACTGCGGCGACAACCCCGCGCAATGGACGATCGTTAGCTTCGCCTTGGGTCGTCCACTCAGATTATGGATCGCATGGGCAATGAGCTCTTTCCCCGTCCCATGCTCCCCCTCGATCAACACCGTCGCCCGTGATGGCGCTACCTGCCGGACCGTGTCAAAGATCGCCTCCATCGGCGCGGATCGCCCGACAATGTTATCAAGCTGGAAATGCTTCTCCACCTGCTGCTTCAGCGAGGTGTTCTCACGCTCCATGTCGCGACCACGCAGCGCCCGTTTGATCACGATCTCCAGCTCATCGATGTTCAGCGGCTTCGTCACAAAGTGATAGGCCCCTCGCTTCATCGCCTCCACCGCCACATTCACAGAGCCATACGCCGTCATCATGATCGAAATCGGCGGCTGCGGTCGCGCCGCCGCATGCTCAATCAAATCCATCCCATTCTCCGAGCCCAACCGCAGATCCGTCACCATCAAATCGATCTGCTCCGACTTCAGAATCTCCTTCGCCCCCGCAATATCCGCCGCCACATAGACATCAAACTCATCCTCCAACGACAGCCGCAACCCATCACGAGTATGCTTCTCGTCATCCACGATTAAGAGCGTGCCCAATTCCATCACCGCTCCCATAGCGTCATTTTGTCACTGTGGAAAGCCTACATCTCATACGCACCCACATTCCCAGCGTCCTCCAAGAGCACAAGAAGGGCATTCGCTCTGCAACCTGCGCAGAACGAACGCCCTTCCGTTTACTCTATGAACTGACTGGTCAATCTACCTCGACGTCGTCGAGGTAGAAACCTGCTTCACCACCATCGGCGGTGAGCAGTAACCACTCGAACATCACGCTTTGCTCGCGAGCGTTCTCAGGAATTGTCAGACGAAACTCCGTCCACTCGTCGGTCTTGCCCCAGAAGATGTCGCCATGGACGTAAAGTTCGCTGTTCCCCGTCTCATCGAGGATCTTTAACTGAACCCCCTCAGCATCTTCAGTACTGTCGTGATAATGCCAGAACGTCAGTCGAGGACGACCGATCCCCGTGAGATCGATTAATGGTGAGCGAAGCGAAGCAGACAGGCCACCAGCGATCACATCGTCGAGATCCGTGCCGTAGACATTGCTGCCGCCATGAGCTTCCGTCAGGCCATCCACAGCGGGAGTTCCGAGCTCCCAGGGCTCTACAGCAGTCCAACCTTCCGCACTGCTTTCAAAGTCTTCGCTAAAGCGCGGTGGCGGGGGCAACATGGCCACACGATAGTAGGAGCTTTGATCGGCAGGACGACCCGTCGTCAGTGTGTACAAATCTGCGGTATTGGTTAGGACGGCATCCGGGATCACTTGCCACTCTCCTGACAGAAGCGTCGTACTCATCTCCAACTTGTGATCCGATTCCGGGCTCGGCGTCGTGAAGTCAATCACCACGGAATCGCTCACACTCACTGTTTGCACCTCCGGCCCAGCAATGGCGCCGCCTACCAAAGGCAAGCCCTCGCCAATCAATGCCCATTCTTCCGTGTCTTCAACGAGTGGGAAAGCACCTTCGGCGACAAAGATCTCCCCGTAGTCGCCACCACCACGCTCAAACCAGAGAAACTCTAACGGATACACTCCAGGCTGGACATTGCGCGCAATTCCTCGTGTTTGACTGTTCCCCGTGGTACCGGCGAAGTAGAAGGCGTCCGGCACGAGCGGATCCAATCGCCCTGCGCCATTCACTTCATCGAAGGTCATGCCGTGCACACGCACACCAAAGCCGTCATCCGATTGGACACCTATGGTGTAGTCGCCTGCTCTAGTGATCAGGATGTTACCTTTGTTGAGCTGGATAAAGTCTTCTGCGGCCCAGTCGTCACTTCCGGTCACATCCTCGGGATACTCGAAGTCATTAGAGAAGAAACCTCCACTCCCATGATCGATCACCTCGTGCTCGACATCGACCACCTCTCCCGGGAAGCCCGCGTCATCGGCCAATTGCACGAACTCGATTGCCTTCGACATACTTCCAATCGTTCCCGCATCCCAGATGTATCGAGTGGAGAAGGCTCCTTCAATACCCCCTGGCCCGACCAATGCTTCACCAAATGGGAAGAGCGGCGTGGCAATCTTAATGACCCCCGTAGCGCCGATATCCAAGCTATTCTGATCAAGGGCTGTGAGAACCCAAGGATGCTCCGAACCGAACGCCCATGGCATCTCTGGCTGGTAGCTAATGGTCGTAACGCCATCTGCGGCATCAATCGTTGGCTCAACCTCCGTGCCATCGATGGTGAGGACGAGAGACTCCACATTGAGCTGACTCTCATCAGAATCGCCATAGGTAAACGACACGCCCTCACGACTACGATCAACATTGGTGATTCGGGCGGTATTTGTCGTCACCACCTCCAAACTGAGATTGTCAAAATGATGCGCTTCCCAAGAACCACCTGTCCGTGCACCTAACACAATTTGCATGTTCTCGCTCGGAAACCAATCGACGGCAAAGTCTTTCAACACTTCCTGGCCTTTCCAGTTGATGTTGAGCATCCGATCTTCTGTCAATTCGACTTCGAATCTCTGCCAGGAAAGGTTCTCGATCGGCGGATCCTCCACCCCAATGGGGCCTGTCTGAAGCGAGGTCACATCGTCAGGTTCCCCGTTTGCCGTAGCCGCAGGAATTCGTTCTACCAAGTCTCCGTCCACTCGAATGCTACAGCCCACGATATCGGCCTCAGGTTCCTGTTGGAATTGTCCATTGTCCCAGGTATCGAATCCAATACCCAGACCGGTTTGCGAACCTTCTTCCTGAAGACCGCCAAGATCAGGGAACTGGTGGCTAATGGCATAGCCTAGACCACGAGGCTCTTCTAGGATAGGATCCTCAGCCCTTACAATATTGATGCTAAAGCCATCCGCAGGACGGTCTTTGTCGCCACCGATACGGGCATCCACGGAGAACTTAAAAGCCGAAATCGGATTCTCCACTGGTGGAAAGATGATATTCGCCTGGGCACCACCCACAGCATCAGTAAGGGAAAGATAACCGCTGTCATCCACACCTCCAGAGGCACGCCACTCCGTAGTGTCTGTGTTAGATATGATATCCAACATTGGATCTTCGTTAAAATCGAAGACCTGCCCAGACTGACTGAGGTCGTCGTTGTTCAAACCCGCCTGATACACGTCAACCACCTCGGTCGCATCGAGGGCTCGATCAAAGATGGCAACCTCGTCGAACAAGCCCGAGAAGATCTCATTGCCGTTCTGCCCACCGATGTAAAGTGGTTGAGGATTGACCGGTCCCTCAGTAACTTCACCTGAGAGAACCTCTTCACCATTGCGGTAATAGGTTAGGGTCAAACCCTTCTTCACTACCAGATTGTGCGACCACTCGTCGACAACGAACATGGTTTCCCCACCACTCACATCTTGCCCGCCACCATCGAAATGCCACTCGAACTTGCGAGGCGTGAACTTGATGAACTCGCGCGGAGCAAAGTCAGCCCCGTCAGGTCCCCAGCGATTGCCAAAGACGATATTGTTGTTGTCCGTCTCATTGGGAAAGACCCAGAACGACCACGTGAAATCAGTCGCTTCGTTTAGTTCCGGCAATCGAAATTCACCCATATCAACATAGGAGCCGTTGCCCGACTGGTAAACCGAGCCTCGTTCAGGATCGGATACCCACGCACCCACAGGCTCGATGATCTCGCCATGGTTATCATTGCCGCTGCTATCGTTCGCCACTTCGCCATTCGCTTCATCAAAGCGCCAATAGCCAAGCAAGCCATCAATGGCATGCGCTGGCGTCAGCCCAATTACGATCAATGAGAGAGCTATCAGGATGCGAAGGCTCGTAGCAAACTTCGCCAGCCCTCCCTTCGTTTGATACAATCGGAGTGTTTTGGAGTTATTCATATCTTTAGGGTTTAGTTATTACTGCAGAGCGACGTAGCCGCTCACGAACACCGAGGAGACTAATCAACAAGAAGTCTTCCTTAACAGGCAATTCTCAAGAAACTCTGCCTATGTTAACGCTCAAAGCGTTTTGACCATCAACATCAACA
>JAACDM010000623.1 GCA_009936795.1 Verrucomicrobiaceae bacterium
CCTAGAAAGCGCCGCTCCTTGAGGGAGCCCTCAAGCCGCACCGTGATTGAGGCGCTCTAACCTTGTCTTCTCCTTGCGCATTTGACGCTGAATCTTACTCAACGTTAGGTCGAAGGCCTCATATAAATTCGTAGTCTCTGTCTTCGCCTCTAGCGTCACATGATTGGCACAATAGAAGACGACCTCAGCAATCTTGCCATGCTTTTGAGTGTCGAACACCACTTTTGCATCGGTGATACGCGGTGTCGTCATGGGAATTCCAGTGATCTTCTTCTCTGCATAATTACGCATCGAATCCGTGAGGTCCATGTGCCTGGCGCAGATTTCAATGGGGAAACTGTTCATAGTGGGAACTTACACGCCTGGAATCAGGGCACTTAGCCTATATTGCAATCATCTGCGCTTGTCTTGCGGAGCCCATAAGAGGGACTCCGCTAGCCACAAAGCTCATTGGGCAACTCCAGCTCATCCTGATCATACATGATCTCTGCAAGGATTGGAACCTCAACCAGTTGCGAGAGCACTGCCGTGTTGCTAATACTCGCAGCGTCACGTTCCTCTTTGGGCTGATTAAGAATCAAGCCCGCACACGAAAGCCCATGACTGGCGATCGACTCCAACGTTAGTAAGGTGTGATTCAACGCTCCCAATCGATTGTCCACCACCACAATCACAGGCCAGCCGATTTCCACGGCGAGGTCTGCCATCGTCTTCTGAGCAGTACAAGGCACCTTCCAGCCGCCAACACCTTCCACCAGCACCATGGGAAACCTCTCCCTAAGAACCTTCGCACCCGCCAACATTGCGTCCCAATCGAGAGGCACATTCTCAATCATTACGGCCGCCATGGGCGCTGCCGGCACGCGATAGGCCAAGGGGTTCACCTCATCTAACGTCACCTCACCCTCACAAGCACCCCGCAATGCTTCCGCGTCTTCCCGTGAACCACACGCCACAGGTTTGTAGCCTACTGCAGCCACACCCGAGGCCCGAAAGGCCTTGAGCAAGAGCGACGTCACAAACGTCTTACCCACATCCGTACTCGTTCCCGTGATGAAATAGCCACTTACCATGGCGCATCCTAGCCAAGAATTCCACGAGGACAATACCGATCCTACCAGAGCGCCTCAATGAAGTATTCATTGAAATCGTAGGTGCTGTGCTTGGCGTTTGGCGTGGGAACCAGAGCATTCAACTTCTCGATCGTCTCTTTGCTTGAAGGAGCGCTCGCAAGGTTCTCCCACTCATTTGGATCCTCACGATGATCGTTCAGTTCAGCACTACCGTCTTCGTAACTGATATACCGATGCTTCGCGGTCTGTAAGGCATGATTGCCAGGGCCGTAGGTGGTGATGGCAGGATGCGACCATGGAGACCCAGTATTTTCAAGAAGAGGGCGCAAGCTATGGCCTTCGTTCTGTGGATTGGCGGGCAAACCAAGGAGATCGGCCAAAGTCGGATAGAGATCGAGCAACTGCACCGGCACGTTGGTCTTGCGCCCCCTTCGATCTCAGGCACTGCGATGATCAACGGCACGCGCGAGGATTCTTGCCAGAGCGACTGCTTCGCAAAGCGCCCCTTCTCACCCATGTGATACCCGTGATCTGACCACAAGACGATGAACGTGTTCTTGGCAAAGGGACTTGCATCCAGGGCATCTAGCAACTTGCCCACTTGGTGATCGACAAACGTGGCAGAAGCCAAATACACCTGAATAATAGACGGCCAATGCTTGTTCTCTAAAACCCAATCCATAGCCGGCATGGCCGGGGCCAAGTTCACATGTTTACCAATGTTAGTCAAATCGTCCCAGTCATCGGCTTTGTAAGGCGGCATCTTCAGATTGGCGAGTGGATGCCGATCAAACCATTTCTGCGGCACATACCAAGGCACGTGCGGGCGACAGAATCCTGCCGCGAGAAAGAACGGCTTGGCCTAAGCCTCTTTTGAAAGAGCCTCCAGCTTCGCTAGAATCCAGTCGGCGGTTTGATGATCGGGCATCTTGTCATCAGTCTCCGGAAACACCCCCCAATCCATCTGGGTGTTTCCGATGCGTTTCTCAAACCACGCGGGATCATACACAAATCGCTTCCCTGGCTTGGGACCAAAGTTGGTGCCATGACCAAACTCATCGAACACCTTAGCACG
>JAACDM010000098.1 GCA_009936795.1 Verrucomicrobiaceae bacterium
CAGTATCGAACCCAAGCATTCCGCGGTGACTAAAAGTCCCAGCCACTGGATCTCAACGAATAGAAATTTATGATGGCGCTTGGTATAGTAGCTTCGGCATCTCGCGGCGTCCAAGCTCTTACGACTTCCGCTAGAGCGTGAGATCTTAAATCACCGGCGGGCAAATCTTGTGCCCAAGTAGCAGCCTCGGACGGCGATTTCCGAGCCCATTGGCGAGCGAACGATCACTCGTGCTTCGACCCGCCGAAGCCGTTTCGGGTAGGCACTTCTACTCTTCGGGGCCTTCAAGATGATCTCGTCATCACGCAGCACTTTGCCTTGAACGCTGTGGGCTTCTGTCGCTGGCGGATTCAAACTGCTAGCGCACAGATAGAGTCGGCAGAGGCGCGATAATGGGGTTGAGCACCGTTCAACTTCTAAACCAAACAATGCCAATCATCCATCGACACCTCTGCCAAAGCGACCGTTCTACTATCCAAGACCTTCTCAAGCGAGGTCTCAATCAAAGCGAGATTGCAGAGGCAATCGAAGTTCACCCAAGCACGGTCAGCAGGGAGCTTAGGCGTAATACAGGCCAGCGTGGATATCGCTCCAAGCAAGCTGGCCACTTGGCTACAGCGCGGAAAGTGACGCAACGCAGGAGGCGCAAGATCACTGGTGATGTGGCTCAGGAAGTGGAGTCACGATTGCGCGAACTCCATAGCCCAGAACAGATCAGCGGGGCCATGGCCAAGGAAGGCCTCGTCGCACAAAGCCACGAGACGATCTATCGCTACATTGTCCTGGATAAGAAGGCAGGAGGAGCCCTCTTCGCCTACTTGAGGATCAATGGAACGAGACGTTACCGGCGCCGTGTGAAGGGCCCTCGGAGTAAGATCCCAGGGCGGGTGGACATCAACCAGAGACCGTTCTCGATTGAGTCCCGCCGTTACTTCGGCGACTGGGAGATAGACCTTGTGGAAGGAAGCAAGTGAACAGGATTCATCCTGAGCATGGTCGAACGTAAGAGTCGCTACAGCATCTTCGAAAAGCTTGGGAACAAGAAGGCAGCCACCGTGTCCGATGCCATGATAAGACGACTTTGGCCGTTCAAGACTCGCTCATTGACCTACGATAACGGCCTTGAGTTTGCAGGGCATCTTGAAGTGGGCAGAGAACTGGGAGCGAAGGGCTATTTCTGTGCGCCCTATCACTCATGGGAGAAAGGGCTTGTAGAGAATCACAACGGTCTCTTGCGTCAATACTATCCAAAGGGAAGCAGCTTCGAAACGATCAACGAAAGATCAATAGCCCAAGTCGAAGAGCAGATTAACGACCGGCCTCGCAAACTCCTTGAATACGCTTCTCCAATGGACTATCTCAACAGACTAACTGCGGCGTAATCCTATCATCGCGTCAATGTCGAACTTGTGCGTTAGCAAGTTGAATCCGCCAATCACAGAAAGAGCATGTGCAGGAAAAATTAGTGAGCGGGAATTGCTCAACTTCAGCAAAGATAGTCGGGATCGCTCTGCCTTGGAATTACTTGACTGCAACCTTCTAGATCTCATTCCAGTTGATCTGCTTGCCAATTGCGAACTTCCCAAGGTCACGCACTTTGCTTCCACTCAGTTACAGCGTTAGGTCACGGCTCCGCGCGGATACCCATTCCTAAATTTCGTTTTAAAGGGTGTGGCTACCCTTGTCGTGAGGAAACATGAGTATGCGACCTCCACGGATCGCGTGAGAGACTTGCGCCGCCGGAAGGACGAACTCTATCAGCGGTAGATGCCGAAGCCTCAAGTACATGACCTTGTTGATCACTACTTCCGCCGTCCGGCCTACGCCCATCTAGCAGGAAAGAACCCAGTGTTCATGGTGGCGCCATCAACAACAGGTGCTAACAGACTCCCATACTACTTCGCACAACGGTTGCAGTCAGAGTTCGGTGGCCAAGTGATCCCAGGTTGGGCCACACCATTGGTTCGCGAGAAAGCCTCACTCAAAGGCGGACTCGGTAAGATGCGCAATCCCGCGCGATTCGCTGCCATTGATGATCGGCTGGCGAAGATTCCCAACGGCTCCACCAGTTGTACTGGTCGATGATGTTGTCACCACCGGCGAAACCGCCGATGCGCTTCGCGAGCTGCTAGAGCAACGAGGATTGAAAGCAACTACTGTCGCATCATTAGGACAATCGGAGATGCGCAAAGTATCTCCCCGTGATATCAACCGAATCACCAGTAAGTTAGGCAAACCTGACATGGGAAGCGAGATCGAAGCCGTACTTGCAGGCCGCTTGAAACACAAGGCTAACTACATAGAAAGAGCGATCCATGAAGACACTCGAACAGAAATACGCGACTATTTCAGAAATGAACATCGACGTCTCCAAGGGCTTTGAGCAGTTCACCTGGGAGCAGATCGAAGCCTGCGACACTGTCACTCAGGCGATTCTGGACTTCAACTTGAAGGGAGCGCCGAAACCGGAGATTCCGGAGACAGCGAACATCAAGCTAGCACAAGTGCAGGACATGCAGCTAGCGAGCGAGATTCTCTAGGCCGGGCCAAGTCGTCCGAAGCCTCTGAATCAGTCGAGTCAGATTTGGTCCGGCACCTAGAGGAACTCCAAGAAATGGTCCGTCGCGAGATGGATCCTCAGAAGGCCCGAGAACATGGGCTCGACTTGCTGGAAGCAAACAAGATCCAACCGGCACCAAGGATGTTGCTCAACTTCGAACTCTCACAAGCACTCAAGAACGAACCAGGAGCCAAGCCGCTGGGCGAGATCGCACAGTTCGCTCGGGAGATGAACCGCTCTGCAAGTAGGCAGGCTCCGAGACTCCAGGCGACGAATCAACTCGCACAGAAAGTGGCTCTATGAAATGTCCTGAATGTGGTTGTCGGTCTATGGTCACTGACCCAAGTTCACGAGAAGGCGTCGTCGAAAGAAGGCGGATCTGCTCAAGCCGCGAATGCGGCTACATCTTCAGGACCGTGGAGTTCATTGTCGGCGATGCCGCTCGCAAGGCGAAGAACCGGATGAAGCTAGCCAACTTGTGTTCAGCTATTTGCGAGACTTATTGACTCTTCAGACCGATTCGGACGGTGATGATGGCTCGATTCTCGACATACGTGGACGAGGTGATTCCTATGTTAGAATGCCCTAATGCAGCCCTTGCCGCTTCGATGCCACCCTGCTGATTGATCAGGCTTCCAAATTCTTTCCTCAGCATGTGGATGGGATGGTGATCATCTATTCCTTTCGATCGAAGCCAGGCAACCAGCACTTTCTCCGCTTTGGAGCAACGGTCGTGGTGGTAACGAACGTCGATTCTCGGCTCCACCCCGTTCACGACAAAACGCGAGTCAGACAAAGTCTTCCATTCCTCAATGATCTGACTAACTGCCGGATCAAGATGGACTTTTCGAATGCTACTGAGAGTCTTGGGGAAGAAGCAGTCCGTCGGCTCAACGCTAATGAGTGGCTCATCAGGCAGAAATTGTTTCCACTGCAACTTGTCGATCTCGTCTCTGCGCACGCCAGCACAAACGCTAAGAAGGAGGATCTTGAAGGGCTCTGGCAATAGCTCCTCCCTTCCAGCTTCAATAATCGCATTCACATCGATCTATCCTTGATATCGAGTGGGCCGGTGGGGAGCGATTTCTAATCCCTCAAGCGGCAAGGGATGAGGAAGCACCAGATCGATGAGCTTTATATTCGGCGGAAGAAACAGATTCCGCGCATTCCGCATGTAGTTGTTCACCGTTCGCAGAGCTTTCTCATACGATGGGCGTGGGACTGACTTCAATCTCATCACTTTCCACTGGTTCACCCATTTGGGAGTGATCTTGGATAGAGAGACGCCATCTACCTTCTTCCGCCACATGAGTCGGCCTTCCGTGCCATGCTTATCGGCTCCGCCCTCTATGTTCATACTCTCCGAAACGATCGTCCTGAATTTGCTCAGGTAGATCTCGAAGGTTCTGGGATTGATCATCACCGAGTCACGGAACGCGGCAATGTAATCACCAACGGTCACGTCAGATTGACGATTAGGCTCCTGTGAGGACGATAATTCTTCGTCACTCACGGCAGTCATCCCCCACCCGTTGCTACGAAGTTCCTGCCAGAACTGGCTGGCGCGACGGGCCGCCTCGCTCTTATGGACGCTACCAAGATTAACCCAACGCCTCTCGCCTCGGAACTGCGGCTTGAACCAATAATCACCAGACCGTTTCGTAAGCCGTAAGATCCAATATCTCGAATCTTCTTTAGAATACATGCTAGTCGAATTCTGGCCCATTTCTGGCCCACTTTTCTTTTCCAGCATATGATAAGCTCGCCCCAGTGATTTCTCAAACCCCTTAAAATATAGCCTAAAACAAGGCATATGTGGGAAATCCGTCCCGAAGAATTTCCTATTGCCCATGACTCATAAGCCTTTGGTCGGGAGTTCAAATCTCCCCTCTGGCACCACCGCAAGATTACGATTACGGCTTTGCAACGCTGCTCATAG
>JAACDM010000624.1 GCA_009936795.1 Verrucomicrobiaceae bacterium
CCGCCTTCGGATTCGATGCGTGGGTCATAGTAAGCTGCCTTGTGCCACTCATTCTCATTTGGGATATAGATTTGTGATCCGCCTTTACGGGTAATCAGGGGGGCTTGGTCCATATCGTAGGTGCCGTCTTCTGTGTCAGCATTTCCCTGGCCGTTTTGAAGCCAGTTTACAAATCTCGCGACATCCATGACGCTGACGAAATTGACAGGGTAATTCTCCCGCCCTGCTTTTGGAGCATAAGTATAGGGACCCGATCCAGAGCGCATAATACCTCCCCAATGATGGCTGGAGTGCTGAGGATTGTAGAGCCCATGGGGATCACTTTCGCAGGCTTTTGCATTCAGGAAAGCCGCCCATTGCGAATTTGAGACTTCGTATTTGGTGATCGCATACTCCTCGTCCATACGACCGACAGTCACACTAGTGTTCACTTGGACGGCCGGGGTCGTCGTCATGCTTGGATTTCCTGTGTCTCCAATCTGTTGCCAAGTGAACGTTACCTGTTCCGTCGAAGAGCCCTGTGGGCTTACATGGGGCAGTGTGCTACCGTAGGGTGCCGCAGTATCCGTGTTTGCTGATTGTGGATGAGTCGTACTGTCAGGACTGCTGCTGCTCTGCTGAGTAATATCAAGAGCGATGGAGGCTTGATTGATCGTAGCAATTATGTCAGAAATGTCCTTGGTGAGTTGCCAATCGACGAGATCCGCACTCCAACTCAAGCTGTTTGGGTCCGCCGAACGGCTTGAATGATCTTGAGTCGTAGCTGTCTCTTCACCGAGAGATGAGGGGATATGACGTTGGTACCCTTCTTTGGGCAAGTAACCTCCACTTTCCTCATTGGCCGAATGGAATCCCAGGATCGCAAGCGATAGGATAAAGATTAGGGGTGCATGGCGTCCCGCGAAATTCATAAACCTATCTTCGAAATTCATGTAAGCTACAGGTGGAATTTATGGGCCTTCCTTCGAATGTGAAACCCTTTCTGAGTCGAATCGGAGAGCTGCGAATTCTCCGCTGAACTGAAGACAATCGGTTCCGGTGTCCACGATAGTATTCTCCGCAACTACAATGTCCTCAAGGTGCTGCTTTTACCTATCAATACTCCGCAGAGACTAACAAGAGCCGAATTATTGGTATTTGTAGCAAGCGGCGAAGCTGGATCGTGGGGATAAGGTGAACACGAGCTTGGTCGAGCGGAGCTGCCTATCGGAATCAGCCGTCGGTCTTCTTACGAATAAGGGTAATCCGTTTGACCTTGGCGGAGTCTCTTGGGCTCCAGGTATCGATCATGGGATCTTCTTTGAAGGCATTGTGGATGAGGCGACGGTGGTAGGAGTTCATCGCCCAGAGCTTGATCGCGCGACCTGTTTGCCGCACTTTATCAGCGTGCTCTTGCACGCGCTGCACAAGGGCGTCGTCTTGCATGGAGCGGTAGTGCTCGATGTCGATGCGGAGACGCTTGGCCTTGGGGTAGTGTTGGTGAACGATCCGGTTGATGAGATACTGAATGTCTTCGAGCCGTTTGCCGTCTTTTCCGATGAGGACTTCGGCCTCTTTGGTGAAGATGTGAAGGCCTCCGCCGGGGTGGGTGTTGTCTTCTTCGACTTGGACGACAAAGCCGAGATAACCTAACATCGTATCGATAACGTCCTTCGCTTTGCTGATGATTTCTGTCGATTCACTCATGGCGTGGTAGGTAGATCGGGTGTTGGCTTCGGTGATTTGATTAACCGCCGGTACGTGGTTTGCGTTTCTTAGTCTTCTTCTCAGGCTTGTTACCGGAAGCGCGAGCTTTTTGCATGTCCTGAAGGGACATGCGCTTCTTGGCCGGGCGTTTGACGAGTTCGGGCTCGGGGCGGCGGTTCATGAGCCATGTTTGAGCAATACTAAAGATATTCTGACCTGTCCAGTAGAGCGCTAGGGCAGAGGCGAAGTTGTAGCAGATGAAGAGAAAGATCAGCGGCATGAACATGAAGATTCGTTGCTGCATCTTGTCGCCTGCCTTGGGGCCCACTTTCATCTGGATGATCATGGTGATTGCCATGAGCAATGGCATCAGATTCAAACTGGAGACACCTAAGAGGGAAAAGTTTTCGAAGTTATAGATCGCATCCGGCATGGCGAGGTCTTTC
>JAACDM010000625.1 GCA_009936795.1 Verrucomicrobiaceae bacterium
CCTTCTTCTTAGAGGCAGGTTTTCTCTTTACGGTCTTCTTAGCGACCTTCTTCTTGGCGCGCTTCTTTGGAGCGGCCTTCTTCTTTTTCACAGCACGCTTCTTTGGAGCGGCCTTTCTCTTCACGGTCTTTTTAGCGACCTTCTTCTTGGCGCGCTTCTTTGGAGCGGCTTTCTTCTTCACAGCACGCTTTTTAGGAGCGGCTTTCCTCTTGGTTGCACGCTTCTTTGGAGCGGCCTTTTTTTTCACGGTGCGCTTCTTAGGAGCGGCTTTTCTTGCACGTTTCTTTTTTACAGGCATGACGTGTATGGTTGTTGGTTGATCAAGAACCGCTCGCTTTCTCCGCGTTATCTAACTGTTCGTCAAGCTTAAATAGTTACAAAGTTAAAGTTTTTGCCTAACCACCCTTACGGTAATCCACCGGCAACATCGCCTACCCAAATCCATTGGCAGCAATGCGACGACGGGTAACCACACCATCAGCTCACGCAACACCTACTAGGTAGGTACTTTCCTTGTACGTTGCGTGTTTCACACGTAAACAAACGACATCAATCAGACGATTGTGCGTTTATATCTCTCCTACTACCAACATTTTACAACTCGATTTCAAAGAGTGTTTCTTTCCAATCCTAAAGAGACCTCCTTCATGCAATCGATCTCATCTGCACAGAGCCGTTAGCCCATTCCGAACCGTTTAGGTAGGCCTGATTCGTGGGTTCGTAAGAGCTGTTTTACTTCCCTCCAAGACGTTTGGTTATGCCCGATCCTAACGTTCTCGCCCAAATTTAGGAGTTCCTTACACGTAATCGGAGATACGAAGGCGCGTTTTCAAGCTGATCTAAACGTAACTTGCTACGCCAAACGAACTGATTGTCGCCCTGCTCTTCCAAGACAAACATGGTGTCACCACTCTGCCATGTTCGTAGATCTGACGAGACTTCTAAGTGGAGTGTGAGGTCTTCACGAGTTGGATCTTTTTGAGTGACGAAACGCCAGAAACGCACCTCCAAGCCCTCTACTTCCCGCGTTTCCGTGGTCAGACGAAACGCAGCTGGACCTGAGGTTGGATCTTGATCAGAAGTCCCGAGAGCCGCTTCCACCAGGGCACTGAGGCGGTCACCGTCTTGATCAGCATCGTGATTAAACGTACTAAACTCTCCTGGCGTTCCACCTAAACTAGCACTCCCGCTCCACCGCCTGGGCGTGATTGCAGAGAGCGAGAGACTTTTGCCGGAGCCATCGGCTTCTTTCGGCCAAGGCTCGTTTTCATCGTAGGTGAGTTCTTGCAACACTGTGCCATTGCTAAGAGCCAACTGAATCGTTTCTCCACCGTCACTGAGTTTAGAATTGGTAAATTCCCCCACAATTGGAAGGCCTCCACCATAGCGTTGCGCAAAGGCGAGGCGATTACGTACAAGAAGGGCGACTTTTCCCGGTTCAAGCTGGGCCTGGCTCGAATCATTGAAGTCGAAACGAATGCCTTTCGTAAAAACGAGACCGGAAAGCTCCACGAGTTCATCGGTTGTATTGTAGATCTCAAGAAACTCGAAGTCACTTCGTGCATTGAATCCAGCAGCAATCTCTCTGTCCGCAGGCGACGCAGGGCGACAGTGAATTTCTGAGATAAGAACATCGCCAGGAGAGGGCTGTTTTCCAATGTAGAAAGTAGCTTCGGTAAGAGGGCTCCAGTTTCCCTGATCGAATGTCCGCGCCTTCAATTGAGTGGTAGTAGATAGCGAGATGCCCGGGCTACTGCGATCAAAGACGATGGCATCACTAGACCGTGCACCGCCCAGCATTCTTGGGTCCACACCGTTCGTGGTGTAGAGAATGTTGCCAGGTTGGGGATTGAACAGTGCGCCTGCGGTTAGGCGGATGAATGTCCCTGCAATTATCTGGCCACCAGCCTGGCTATACCTCGGCGCAATGATGTCACGGGGATAGAATCCGCGTATCGTTAACCGCGTTACCATAGTCTCAGCCAAGCCATCGAAGTGGTGATTGAGAAGGTCGTCTCGATTGCTTCGCCAAGAACCTGGCGTGTGGTAATTCCAGCGAGCAGCTTCTGCTAGAAACGCCGTGTTCATTTCATCCACTCGTCGTTGAAGGCGCGCGATGTTTGCAGCGTCGGTGAGGGCACCTCCGTTCCGATAGTGTTTGTGAATGCGGTCTGCCAAGAATTGCACGTAGTCTGGGTTTGCTTCGCGACGAAGGACATCGCTAAAGCGCCCAGGCCCTACCATATTGAGGCGACTGATGCCAGGAGCGCGCAACCAACCGTCGGCATCCTTCATGTAGAACTTGAACGGAACGTCTCGAGAACGAGAGCCGACAGATTGAAACTCGCTCTCTGAATTCCCTGTCGCCCAGAGGATCATGAAGTCGTAGTAGTTCGTAAGGTCTACACGCCCTTGTAGCGCTTGCCACGGCGTACCCTCACGCGAAAGCGCTTCTGTCTCTCTCCAATAATCAAGAGTGCCATCATAGGCCTTGAAGTCGTCCAGGAAGTTGTCGTTACCATTGATGGTATCATAGTCTTCTTCAGACCCTCCAAAGTAGCTGGCAAACATGGCAGCGTTCCACCGCTCGCGGAGGTGATACTGGCCCCAGTAAACACCATTGAGGTAAACATGAACGAAACGTCCATGCGGAACGCATACTGCCCATTTCTAACATCGAGTCATCCACAAAGCGGTTCGACATGTAAGCACCGCGCTGGGCCATGTCATGAGAGCCAGACCGAAGGTTGAGCGAATCAAACTCTTCTACGGGTGCTAGACCGGATTCGTGGCCACGGAAGATTGGATATCTCAAGCTTTGAATCGCCATAGCGTTTATGAAAGTAGAGACGGAAAGATTTTTTTGCAAAGTTGGTGAAGTAACCACCGAATCGTGAAATGCCGCCATCGATTTGGAATCCTTCGCTTCCGTCAGAGTTAAGCCATTCAACTGAGGTTGGAGATTCAACGTCATTCGTGTTCGAAGCACCACCACCGACGAACTGGGGATCCTCAACCGAGAGAGAGATACTCGGCAAATCCGTGAGCGCCTTGCCCATCTGAGGCCCATACTCTACTGAATCCGTAATCGACCTCCACATCGTCTTCTGCTCGATCACGTCATCGATGAAGAGATAGGTTTGGGTCTCTACATTGCTTGAACCAAGGCCACTCTTATAAGCGAAGGCGCGCAGTACCGTGGTCGTTTCAATGGTGATAGGGCCGACGTATTTCTCACCTATGGGTCCAGTAAAGACATTTCCCTTCGATGGCGGCGTGCCGTCGGTGGTGTAGAGGATTGTCGCCTCTGGCGTTTCCGTGGAGATCTCGGCTTTGGATGGCTCGTCGAAGAAGCCGCGATTGATGGTGAACTGGGTGTCCGGGACAAGGCCACTAACAGGCGAACGATTGGGCAGCGCCGGAGTAGGCACTCTAAAGTAGGCAGGCTGCAGCGTATCTTCCCTGAGCCCATAGGAGACGCCCGCACGCTACTTGGGAATGTCTCGCAACTCATTGACTACCTCAAACACCGTCTGGCCTAACTAAAGCAAGGTAGTCGTCTTGACCCGTGAATTTGAAATCACTGTGAACCTCGTTGCCCAAGAGGGTCATGCCGCCTTTCCCTGACAGATAAACCAACGAGCGTCCGTTACCTGCCACGGTCTTTCGAGGAATACGCCATTTCGTGAGATCATCAGGGTCATCTGTTAGGTAGAAATTCTCGATGCCAATGGGTGAGTTGTCTGTGTTGATGATTTCCACCCAGGGCGACATCTCGCCATCGCTATCCTCAGGCCCCGACACATTGATGAACAGAACTTCGCTAAGACGAAGTTCAGCACGAAGTCGTTCCGTCCCTCCTAACCCGTGAAGCATGAGCAATAGGAGCATCAAAGAACGGACTCTCATGACGAACTTGTTAGCTAAACCTATCGCAGAGCGCCTTGAAAACAACAGGCGGCACAAACCGTTCCACCGTCGTTTCCCCACCGCCTGGACCGACCATTCCTTTGACAAGACTAGAACTGACCTCAGCAATCTGGCGCGGCGGCATGAGAAAGACCGTGGTGATCTCCGGACAGATGTCTGCATTGATGTGACGCATGACGCGCTCGTACTCGAAGTCCGCTGGACTGCGAATGCCACGGAGAATGTATGTGGCCCCAATGGAACGGGCGTAGTCAACAAGATAGCGGTTATCAAACACAGCCACCGTGACGTTGGTTGCTGTGATGCCCGCCGTGATGCTCTCGAGCATGGTGATGCGTTTCTCGACGGCGAAGGTGCTCTCTTTCTCAGGATTAGTCCCCACGGCAACGGTGAGAGACTGGAAGAGGCGGGCACCCTCCTCGATCATCCAAAGATGACCTTTGGTCGGAGGGTCGAAGCTGCCCGCATAAACGACAGTAGACATTTGTTTACCATCCAGGACGACGCACCCGACTGTCTAGCTGAAACGTCTGCCCAGAGACGTGGGGAAGGTCTTCATGCAGAAAGCGGACGAACTTGGCGACATGGTGGACAGTATTGAAAGAGCCGAGGACATGGTCCTCGCGAAACTTGGCGCGTTGAACATCGGTGAGGCTCGCCGTCATAGCCGTTTCAAGAAACCCAGGGAGGACGATGTTCGAACGAATGCTCTGAGCTCCCCATTCCCGCGCCAGGGATTGAGTCAGCCCGATGAGCCCCGCTTTGGCTGCTGCGTAGTTGCACTGACCAGCGGGTCCGACCAAGCCAGAGTATGACCCCACCTGAATCAGATGACCGGGTCGGCCTTGTAGCGAGGCTGCATAGGCTTGGGATACCAACCAGGTTCCCTTGAGATGAGCATCGAGAACCTTATCCCAGTCGGCCTCATTCATCTTGAGCAATGGGCCATCGCGGAGACTGCCAGCTTGGTTGATGACCAGCTCCACAGGCTCTGAAAGTGTGCGAAAGAAAGCCCCGACAGAGTGGCGATCACTCACATCGAGGCTGCTGCGACTTGGAGCCGCTATCTCGTAACCCACAGACTCAAAACACTCGCGGAGAGCTTGAGCGAGGGAACCATCACCGCCCGTGATGAGAATCATCACGAGCGATGACGGTGAAATTGACTAATTAGCGGTGACGTTCTCCGCCTGAGGTCCCTTGGGGCCTTGCACAACTTCCATGGAAACTTTCTGCCCTTCAAAGAGCGTCTTTCTTCCTGAACCATTGATAGCGCTGTGGTGGACAAACACATCAGGCGCACCATCGCGACCGACAAATCCGAATCCTTTTTCATCATTAAACCACTTTACTGTTCCTTCGACTTGATCTGACATAACTTCTTTAATACTTTCTTGGTTGTTCTTGCGGTCGGAAAGAGCCCGTAGCTGTAACCAACACATACCCGCAAGAAAGTCGACATATCGAACAACAGCTTGGGAGAAAATGATTGGAACAGCCGAGGAACTCCCATTTGGTTTGTTCCGACCTTGCGGCAACCAAGTGGCACGGATCCCGGCGCAATCAAGTGGATTCTTACATCTCTGGACCATACCAGCCAGAGAATCACGTTTCGCGAGGACTCAGATCAAACCATCCCAGGGATCTCACGATTGCGATTGCTCTCATATAAGAGTTTGAATTATCATAACAGCAATGCTCAGTATTCAAATCAAGCTAATTACCTGCTGATACCTATCATGAATCTGATCTCGCACGACATCACAGAGTTTCCCCGCTTCAAGCAATACTACCTGCCCTCCGATCAAGGCCAACCCATCGAATCTGCATTCGAGCCAGGCACACGCTGCTTTCTACTCCACAACGATGAAACCGACGAGCAGGCCATTTTACAGGTCAGTGAAACGCTAAATGGTCGATGGAGAGACTACTTTGAGGGTCACGCACGCACGCTCAATGCTCATGCCCACCACAAACCTCTCCTTCCAGTGACCGAGATCGGCGTGGATGATGGCATGCTCTACTCCGTGCGTCCGTTTACACCCAGCGAATCTCTTAACTCCTATAGCAAGCGAGTGGGCACACTTCCATGGCATTTGGCCGCACCGATGGTGCGGCAACTTGCCGAATGTCTTCGCGAGATTCTAAGCGGATCGCCAACGCTCTTTCGGCAACTCGATCTTTCTTCTGTTCGGGTCCGCGAAGACTCAGAGAATGGCTTGGGCCTCGAGGTTGTGGGTTGCCTGCGAGGAGAACTCGCAGAGAAATCCGAATACGACCGCGTCCGGGAACTCTGCGTGCTTCTGACCAGGCTAAGCGATATGGGAGAGGCTCCCGATTGTGTGGACCGTTTGATCGATCATGCATACGGAATGGACGAGGGCGGCTCGCCTCAAAACTTGTCCGCCTTGCTTGCCTCCCTGCCCATCGAAAACGGGGGAAGTTTAGACTGGTTGCGTCGACAGGTCAGGATTCCCTCCAAGTGGCTGCCGCGCTCTCCTTTCGATCATCCTGAACTTCACACGTTCAGAGATCACTTCGCCCCACCAGAAAATACCCATCAGCGAGGAAGTCTGGCATATCGCAGTGAACGAGCAAGGCGCACAGCAGCACAGCCATTCACAGCAACATCGATTTGCTTGTTTGCTGTTGGAATCACGACTTCCAGTTGGCAGGCCTAGTTCCCCTCGTTGTCTTTGTAGAGGAATCCCGTGAGTGGACTGGTGGCCTTGGCAGTCGTCCCTGGCTCAGGGACACCCAGTTCGTAAGCAAGTCTCCCGGCTTCAACCGCACACTTAAAGGCGTGACCCATTGCTGATGGGTCCTCAGCGATCGCAATCGCGGTGTTCACGAGAACGGCATCCGCACCAATCTCCAAAGCGGCGGCCGCATGACTAGGGACACCAATGCCAGCATCGACGACGACCGGAACCGTCGCTTGTTCAATGATGATCTCGATCTGGTGACGCGTATCGAGCCCACGATTGCTGCCAATCGGAGCGCCTAACGGCATGACCGCCGCGGTTCCACAATCTTGGAGCCGCTTCGCTAGCACGGGATCTGCGTTGATATACGGCAACACAGTAAACCCTTCCTTCACCAAAATCTCTGCAGCCGCCAACGTCTCAATCGGATCCGGCAAGAGGTAGCGAGGGTCCGGATGAATCTCCAACTTCACCCACTTGGGCAATCCCGCGGCTTCTGCCAAACGCGCCAAACGCACGGCCTCCTCAGCGTTCATAGCCCCACTCGTATTGGGCAACAGTAGATACTTGTCAGGATCAATAAATTCCAAGATGTTCGCGTAAGGATCTCGCTGACCTGACAGGTCCGCACGCCGCAAGGCAACGGTCACAATCTCGGTTCCAGATGCCACGAGCGCGTCGCGCATGCTTTCGTTAGAAGAGAACTTTCCGGTTCCTAGGAAGAGACGGGAAGAAAATTCACGTCCGCCAAGTTTCAACAACTGGGTTGGATAGGACACGCTAGCAGAAAACCTCAAAGTGCAAGACGCTGGAACAATTCGTCCAAAGATAGCTGCAGCCCAATGTAAAACTCACCGAACTCGCCATAGCGCGCACTCACTTCATCAAAGCGCATTTCGTAAACAATCTCTTTCACATCAATGATATCGTGAGCGAACAGAGAGACCCCCCACTCCGCATCATCAATACCGGTGGATCCGGTGATCAGTTGGAGGATCTTTCCAGCCCACTGACGTCCGAGTTTGGCATGGCCACCCATGAGTTCTTTCCTCTGGTCAAACGAAAGGCTGTACCAGTTGTCCTCACCTGAACGCCGCTTATTCATCGGATAGAAACAAATGATCGGCCACTCCGGCAAATTCGGGTAAAGGCGATGCTGCAGATACTTCTTCATCCGATCGTTGAACTCAACAACCTTCTCCTCAAGCTCCGAAGAGCCTTCCGCCAAACCTTCCTCAGCAATGAGCTGTGCACGATACTGATCCTCGGAGGTCGTGTATTCGCTCTTCTCTGTCATCGACAGATAAGAGTAGGACGGCGACAAGATCTCAGGACCAAGCGCAAGACTCAGGCGTTTCTCGAACGCATTGGCCAGGTGCAAATCAGGGGTTAGCAGCATGAAACCAATATCAGCCTTTGGCGAAACCATGCTAAAAGTGAGAAGCTGCGTATTCTCATTCGCACGAATCTCCTGCACAAGCTTCGCCAATTCCGTCTTCGCCTGACGCTGAACGTCACTGCCTAACAATTGCCACGTGGCATAGTCTATCTGATAAAAGAGATGCATCACCACCCAACCCTCACGAGGGACCAGGGCAGGCGACGCAGATTCTTCTTCAGCCGTCGTTATCGCTGGATCTTGCATAAACTCTGATTAGGCCTGCCTCAGCAAGCGGGCAACCTAACCTGCTTCTGGACTCGCCTCCTGATCTGCAGGCATCTCGAACATAGCGATGAGAGTCCATTCATCAATCGACATATCGTATTTCTTACTCTCATAAACCTGCACTACCCACGACTCTAGTCGACCAGCCTGACACTCTATCAAGCGCATCGACGTTGTATAACCTTCTGAGCAAACACCGGTGTAGGTTGCACCGCTCGCAACCTGGCCTTCGTCAACTTTTTCCACCAAGGAATCACCACGAATCTTGCCAGCTTCATCGCGGAAGAGCACACGCAAGTAACCCGAACCTCCACCCAAAGTGATGCCCACCACCGGTACAATGTTCGCCCCAGGACGAACTGTTTCCCCCGGACGAGGCTCTCGCCAGACCGCG
>JAACDM010000626.1 GCA_009936795.1 Verrucomicrobiaceae bacterium
AATAAAATGATCTTCATTGGCGCTGCCCTGTTCCCTGGCGGCAACGATTACCCCGCAAAGGAAGCCGGTGTGCGCTGCATCCAGGTCAGGGACGTGGAAGAGACCAAGCGTTTGATCGAGGCGAATCTCGCGTGCCTCGACAACGGAGATTCAGAAAGCCTATGAACGATTTCCAATTAAAGCGCCTCGGCCAGATCATGAAACCCGAGCCCGGCAATCCGCATGAGGCCGAAGGTGTACTGAACCCCGCTGCCGTTCGCGGACCTGATGGTCAGCTCTACCTCTTTCCGCGACTCGTCGCCGCGGGCAACTTCTCACGCATTGGCATCGCCCGCGTCCGCTTTAACGAAGTCGGCGATCCATGCGGCGTCGAACGCCTCGGCATCGCGCTGGAACCCGAGACGGACTACGAGTTGATACCACACGGTGGCGGTGGCTGCGAAGATCCGCGTATCACTTTCGTCGAGCCAATCCAGCACTATGTGATGACCTACACGGCACTCTCGCCGATTGGGGCAAGGATTGCGGTGGCCATCTCGAAGGATCTGCTTCACTGGAAACGATTGGGTCTTGCAACGTTTGAACCGTATTCATGCATCGACTTTGCCCACGTTTACAACAAAGACGCCTGTGTCTTCCCCGTGGCCATTCCAAACCACGCGGGAAAGATGCAGATGGCGATGCTTCACCGCCCGCTCTTCCCGGGTACGCTGCCTGAAGAAACGGTTTGTGAGGGAGCCGAGCGCCTGGTGGATCTCAATCATGAAAGCATCTGGATCTCCTACTGCCCAATGCCCGATGACGGTGACGAACCCCAGGGGCTTGGCCTGTTCAATTCCCATCATCGGCTTGCTACGCCCGTGGCACCTTGGGAGATGTTCAAGATCGGTGGCGGAACCCCACCCGTCCTTACACGTCACGGTTGGCTCATCGTTTATCACGGTGTTAGTGAGATCTCAGAACAGAATCAGGCGGGGCATCATCTGCGCTACTCAGCCGGCGTGATGGTGCTGTCCGAAGAGCATCCGCGCATCATTCGCTACCGATCGCCCGAACCGATCCTGACGCCGATGCTACGAGAAGAACGCCACGGAATCGTGCCCAACGTCGTGTTCCCCACTGGCATCGACCGCCGCGATGATCTTGGAAAGACTGACTGCTTCGACGTCTACTACGGCATGGCTGATAGCAGCATTGGTGTGGCGCGGTTGACCGTGCCAGAAGATCTTCCCGGTGATTCAACAGCCGATGGACTGGAGCCAAAAGCCAATTGATTCCCGGAACCGCATGGGGTGTACACCCCATGGCGAACGGACAGAGATGATTCTAGTCTCAGAGCCTTACAAAGAACAATAAAAGAGCAGAACTAGAGACTATGAATCAAGACAACTTAGACGTGGCCGTTTACAACTCCCACACAGAAGCCGAATCCGCTATCAAGGAACTTGAGAATTCCGGTTTCGACATAAAAAAAAGGCTTTCCATCATCGGTCGTGACTATCATACCGACGAGCACGTGGTTGGCTACTACAACACGAGCGACCGCATGAAATCTTGGGGCAAGACCGGAGCCTTCTGGGGAGGGATATGGGGCTGGCTATTCGGCTCCGCTGCCTTCTTCATTCCTGGAGTCGGGCCACTGTTGTTTGCTGGGCCGGTCATCGGTGGTCATCGGTGGTCATCGGTTGGCTCGTCGGTGCCCTCGAAGGTGCAGTAATCGTTGGGGGCCTGAGCATGCTCGGGGCTGGCCTCGTCAGCATGGGCGTCCCGAAGAACAGCGTCCTCAAATATGAAACGGCCCTCAAGACCGATAAGTATGTCGTGATGGCTCACGGAACCGCAGAGGAGATCGCGCACGCACGCAACATCATCAGCAGCACAAATCCGCATTCAATCGAGGAACACCAGGCTGTAATTGACAGTCCTGAGCCTGCCCTTGCCGCTGACTAGCCGCGCTACGCGCAGCGCCCCAGCTGGCTCTCAATAAGCATCTCTAAATTCGACGGGGGCTAGAGGATTTTGCGACCGGAGATGAAATTCACGAGAATCATGATCACGGCGATGACGAGCAGGATATGGATGAAAGAGCCAATCGTGTTGCCAGTAATCATGCCAAGGATCCAGAGGACGATTAATACAATAGCGAGGGTGCGCAACATGGGTTTGTGCTTTCTATTTAGTTGGTTCGGTTATTTGGGGAGCCGCTCCCTAG
>JAACDM010000627.1 GCA_009936795.1 Verrucomicrobiaceae bacterium
TCAAGTTTGGTCTCGGGAGCTTCCAGGCCAGCCTGACAGTAACCTTTTACCATTGTGAGGATATTATCTAAGGAAGGCGAGCCTAACCGATCGCCTGCGAGTTGTTGAAGGCCATCGGTATGGATGAGGACGTGGATCAAGACGCCGACGGTGAAGTGCAGGCGCCATAAACTTTCTTTCTCTGAGAGGTCTGGAAGTGTCCTGCGAATAGCTTGGGGAAAGCGAGTCACGACTTGGCCGAAGAGCCCCAACACGGTGTCTGGCATGGTCTTCTGCGATTGGTTGTTCATGCAGCGTCCCATGAGCTGAAAGAAGAGCTGCTCCGAAATCGGACTCTTGCGTACCGCTTCTAACACAGGGCGCATGAAACAGTCTAAGATGGTATCGAGAGGGAGAGCATGGCCACCAGAACTCGATTCAGCGGTATCCAGCAGTGCCAGCCGCGCCTCGTTCACGGGATTCACATAACCTGCGATAACAGCGTCAATCAGCCCCTGCTTGGACCGGAAATGGTAATTCACCGACGCCAAATTAACGCCAGCCTCCTGGGTTAACATACGCAAGGAGACTTTCTCGAAGCCCTCACGGGCAAACAGCCGCTGGGCAGCTTCAAGAATGGGGCCCTTGGCCGAATCGTCTGGTTGAGTTGGCGACACGATGATTTAAACGATCGTTTAAAACAAACGATCACATGAATAGAAGAGACTCAACCGTGAATGTGTTGAAAATTCGGAATTAGGATTGCTCGCAAGGTCTACGAGTAGAAGGTTTGGGAACTATGAGTCCCGATCCACCTGATGATCTCGGCGAAGAGCGCCGCCGCAAAGTCCGCAAGAAGCGCCGTGTTACCAAGGTCATGGTGGATGGAAAAGAGGTGACCGGCGACTTTCTGAAGAATCCGAAGTCCTTAGAGTTTCCAGATCCAGGAAGAGGATCCCGCAAATGGATTATTCTCGCGGTGATTCTTATTGGGGTAGCCCTTTCCGCAGTGCTATTTATTAAGATCAGCGACTTCATGCCGGATGAGTCCAGCGGGCCTCCAATAATGGGGAAATAGCTCCCTTATGCCTGGGAAAATGGCGACCCGTACGGGATTCGAACCCGTGTTGCCGCCGTGAAAGGGCGGAGTCCTAACCGCTGGACGAACGGGTCACACATAGGACAATCGGAGAGGAGATTTAGATCAGCCCGGTAGGGAAGCAAGGGAAAAGATCTTGGTTTTTCAAGCAGAGCGCAGGCTCCACTTGACCACCCATACCTTTGTCTACACCGTAGCGCCCACTTTGGCAGAACGGCCAAACGCTAATCCATGACTCGTCACACCATCTCCGTCCTCGTCGAGAACAAGTTCGGCGTGCTTGCACGCATCGCCGGTATGTTCAGTGGACGCGGATACAACATCCACACGCTCAATGTGGGGCCTAGCCATGACCCCACCATTTCTCGCATGACCATTGTCGTCCGGGAGAAAGAGGACGTCCTCGATCAGATTATCAAGCAGCTCGATAAGCTCATCGATGTGATTGAGGTCGTCGATTTCCGCGAGGGTGAAAGTGTCGATCGCGAACTCGTCCTTCTTCAACTCGCGGTCAGTCCGGATTTACGAGCAGAGGTCATCACTCTCTGCGATATCTTCCGTGCCCGCATCGTGGATGTCAGCCCGGAGCGTCTCACCGTCGAAGTCACCGGAGACGCCGGCAAGATTAGCCAGTTTCTAAAACTCATGGAAGGCTTCAACATCGTCGACCTCACCCGCACAGGTAAGATCGCCATGCCCGTTCCTCACGATCCGGGAAATGACGCCTAAACAATCCAAAGTATTATCCCTAACACCATACAAACTAGCTCTTAAGCACCCAAGACCAGGTCTGCTAAAATCTACACGGAACAAGATGCCGATCTCAATCATCTCAAAGAGAAGACCTGCGCGGTCATCGGCTTCGGTTCTCAAGGCCACGCCCACGCCCTCAATCTCAAGGAAAGCGGTGTCCGTGTCATCATCGGCCTCTACCCTGGCAGTAAGTCGCGTGCCTCTGCAGAGCAGAAAGGCTTCGAAGTCTTCGACACTGCGGACGCGGTGAAGCAAGCAGATGTCATTTTCATCGGTGTCCCCGATGTTAAGATCGCTTCTGTCTACGATGCTGACATTGCTCCCAACCTAACGGCTGGCAAGACGCTCCTCTTTTCACACGGATTCGCGATTCATTACAAGACTGTCACGCCGCCCGAAGACGTCAACGTTATCATGGTAGCTCCCAAAGGTCCTGGCCACATCGTTCGCCGCCAATTCACGGGAGGCAAAGGCGTTCCAGGTCTTATCGCTGTCTATCAGGATCCTTCAGGCAATTCCAAGGACGTGGCTTTGGCCTGGTCCAAAGGTGTTGGCTGCACACGCGGCGGAGTTTTTGAAACGGACTTCCGCGAAGAGACGGAAACGGATCTCTTCGGTGAGCAAACCGTGCTTTGCGGTGGTGCTTCCGCACTCGTTCAAGCGGGTTTCGAGGTTCTCGTCGAGGCTGGTTACCAGCCAGAGATGGCTTATTTCGAGTGTTTGCATGAACTTAAACTCATCGTCGACCTCATGAACGAGTCGGGTATCGCAGGTATGCGTTTCTCCATCTCAGAAACGGCCAAGTATGGGGATATCAAGGTTGGCCCCAAGATCATCGATGCCTCGGTCAAAGAGCGCATGAAAGAAGCCCTCACAGCAATTCAAGACGGCACCTTTGCCAAAGAGTGGGTCGCCGAATACGAAGCCGGACTCCCGGAATACAACCGTCTCCTCGAAGAGGGTACCAAGCACCCAATTGAAGAAACGGGCGCACGCCTCCGTGGCCTCATGCCGTGGATCAAAAAGCGCGACCTCGGTGGCGTCCAAGCAGACTACTCTTAGCAGGGTAGTCTATGCCAGTGTCGCACGGGCATCCTGCTCGTGAATCTGCACGGCGAATAGTTTACAAGCGGAGGGATGGCTGAGTCCGGTTTAAGGCGCTCGATTCGAAATCGAGTGTAGGGCAACCTACCGTGGGTTCGAATCCCACTCCCTCCGCCATTTCTGACCGCAGGGCAGTGATGTAGCGA
>JAACDM010000628.1 GCA_009936795.1 Verrucomicrobiaceae bacterium
AAAAACTAGCCTCGACTTTCCTCGGCCTCGTGACCCTCGGATCAATCCTCGCATGGCTGTGATTCGGTTATAAAACACACCCTAGTCGCCTTGGATGCAAGTGATCTAACTTTGGGATCGATCGCATCGCACATGGACACACACGGGAAGTCTCGCTAATAAAGAGTTCACGGCCTCTGGAGACCCAGAGGTGACAACGATCAACGGCATGCAGGCGGTGACATTCGACGGGGATGACTATTTCGAAGGTCCAACGACGGTTTCGGGCTTGCAGGGTTCATCAAATCGAACGCTCACGGCGTGGTTCTACAATCCTTCTTTCGCCAGCGATAAAACCGTCATTTCCTGGGGACGCCAGGGTTCGCCCAACAGGAACATGCCCTTCACTCACGGCACAGGGACCACTTGGGGAGCTCTCAATTTCTGGGGAGCTGCTGCGGGTTAGGGCAGCGGAATAGAGTCCGGTCCGGAGATTGAACGTTCATAGCATACACCCAGGATGGAACACAGGCGAAGCTCTACACCAATGGCAAACTTTCCAATGAGTCGGAGGCAACCATCTACACTGTCAGCGAGCTGCGGATGCTGCTCGGAGCGCAGCGCGGTTCCAACGGAACCACCGTGGGCACAGGCACTCGAGCCTCTCTCTATCGCTAAACTGAATGTCTATGACGAGGCCATTGCAGCCACCGACATCAACTGTCTATTCAATGAAGACGGAGCCGCAGACGATCTGCTCTGATCCATTCATCGGTTGGATTGCGGAATTTCCTACGGTCGTCAGTCTGAACCGGATGAATGACGATCCTGATAGCGATGGTGTTCTCAACGGATTGGAAAACTTCTTTGGCACGGTGCCCGACGAATACTCTCCCAGCTTCACGTCCACCGACCTGGGGCCCACAACCTCCACCTTCACGTCACCTCCTTCGGGATGTCCGTGATACGTCATGTGATCTCGATTGGCGGGATGCTACGCATAAATTCGATTAATGCCAGTCTTCAGTATAAAGGCGCCCGCACGCGATTCACTGATGCGCAAGACCATGTATTAATCTCAAGCCCGCCTGAAGCCAGCACGAATCTGGAAATGCTTGCTAATCGTGGTCTCAAGCTTCTTGAGGAAAAAGCCACCACCGGCGGTGCCCCCGGAAATTCCTTGCTCTCCACATTCTCTAGCACATTCATCCAGCTATCATCCTTCTCGTAACCCCTTAGTTTCAGCTCCAGACGGAATTGAAGTTCACCTAGGTGGCGATGGGTAACCCTGCTGATGGCTGAAGTGGACACCCGGGTAGGTTTCAGGTAGAGACCATTCCGGAAATCTCTTGTCAGCTATTTGAAACCGTGATCGTCAACCTCGCTCTCCCACTCATTCTTGCCTTCATCATGTTCTCGCTCGGACTCGGTCTGCGGAAGGCCGACTTCGAGAGAGTGCTCAAGTACCCCGCCGCGTTTGGTCTCGGCTTATCAAACCAAGTGATTCTGCTTCCCCTGGTAGCGTTCGCACTAGCCTACGCTTTCTCACTGCCCCCAATATTCGCAGTGGGGCTCATGATCCTAGCATTCTGTCCAGGAGGGGTGACGAGCAATGTTCTCGCCAAGCTTGCGGGCGGCAATGCACCTCTCTCAATTTCCCTGACGGCTGTCACAAGCCTACTCTCCATTATCACCGTTCCCATCCTCGTGGCACTCAGCGTCAAGCACTTCATGGGCGAAAGTGGTCCCCAGGTCAACGTTACCAAGTTGGGTGTCACGATGTTTCTCATCACCGCCGTTCCAGTAGCGATTGGGATGCTCCTCACTGCCAAGAGTGCAGCATTCGTCGAGACGATTGCTCCAGGGGTTTCACGCGTCGCCCTCGTGCTCTTCCTACTCATCATCGCAGCCGCCCTCGCTAAGAATTGGGAAGTTTTCTCCAGTAACCTTGGAATGCTAGGGCCCGCCGCTGTGCTCCTCAATCTACTCCTGCTCACGGCGGGTCTTGCTAGTGCAAAGCTGATCGGTCTCGAACGTGCAGATGCGACCACCATCTCGATCGAGTCCGGCGTGCAGAATGGTACCCTAGCCATTGCCGTAGGCAGCATCGTGATCGGCGTAGAAGGTCAGACCCTACCGCCCGCGACCGTACCGGCCGTGGTCTACAGCATCACCATGTACTTGGTATGCGTCCCGTTCATACTCTGGCGACGTCGCGGAGTCTAACAGATCTCCAAGGGCGGTTTGTGCCAAGCTACATCTGCCGAACATCGACATTGGTTGCTTTAGGATTCGCCGAGGAGAATCTTGGGCAACTGACCGGTATCGCGAAGGTGCTTGGCCAGCCTGTGGCCGCCTTCTGCATGAGCGTGGAGCGCGATAGTTTCTCGACTTCCTAAATGCACGGCATGAATGGCGTCCAACCGATGCGTCGATGCATAAAGGTTATTGGCCCGCCAATGGCCACTCTCAGGAAGCTCAGCAAGGTCGAAGAAACGATCCGAGAAGAGGGTTCTCAAGGACCTCCGGAAGAGCTGTCGTTTCGATCGTCGGTCACCATGCTGCTTGCGAAGACGGCGTTCAATGAACGTCTGCGGCGCAAAGGCCACGGCTCTGGAATCGCCAATGAGCGAGGCAAAAAAGAATCGCGGCAAAGCCTCCCATCGAGTTGCCCACCATGACCGTTTCCCCCGGCGCATAGCGATCGATGATCTCAGTCAGATGCCGACGCGTGCCCTCAATGTCTTTGGAAACGCCGGGGAGACCGGCGTGATATTACGACTGCTTAAAATCTTTCACAAAGACTCGATTGGACTCGAGACGTTTAGCTGACTGACAGAAATCCAAAGTAGGTATATCAATGACCGAGGCGATGCCACCGAAGATGATAAAAAAACTGGTGAGAACTTTCGACAGGTTCTTCTAAAATAGGACCGTGGTCGCCCACCGGTTAGGCACGAACGCGTCGAAGGTAAACCCGCGTTTGAAAGTGCTTGCGAATCTTGGTCTCAACCTTCTTCAAGGAGAAACCACCACCAGCTGAGCGACAGGGAAACTCTTTACTCTCGACACCCTCTAACACTTGCAACCATCCATCATCTTTCTCGTACCCCCAGGTGATGAGGTCCTGAGTGAACTCGGGGTTTTTCTCAATTTCCGCCTTCACACGCGGCAGGTGTTCACGCCCCCCTCGCTGTCTCTTGGTATCGATGGGCCGCACACCACCAAGGGCATTCTTAGACTTCTCCGAGGGATTGGCAATCTTCTCATACCCAGTGAAGTCATGCGTCTGCTCAAGCAATGGGTATCGCTCTACGATCCGCGCCTGGACCTCATCGGGCGTCGCCGTCAGCTCCTCATACGAGACTAGAAGAAAGCGATCGTGTTCCTGGAGAGCTTCTGCGGCGACCTGGCAACTCTTCCATTCCAAGTAGTTGCAGAAGTACATGCCCTGCTTGGATTTATGAATGCTAGAAATAACCGCTCTGGGATCACGGTAAAGACCAATAACAATGAGGTTAGGATCCCCTAAAAGCAGCTTCTTGACGTAACGGATGTCCGTCGGCTTCTTGCTGAAGTAGAGTTGAGCATCTGCCGGCGCAGGCCTGAAGATGCTCATCTCGTGTTCACAGAAGCCATCATTCCGAAAACACACGGCCATGAGTTCTGCCATGAGCGTCGTTCCGCTGCGCGGGCAACCCACGATGTGAAGTCGTTGTTGGGGTGACGAGGTGATTTCAGAATCGATCTCCATGGCGACGCGTAGCTCGAGCAAAGCGCCCGCAACGAGTGGAATCAAGCGCAGAACCCACGCATCGTCCGCGAGCAGCTTCGAATACTTCGCCCGCTCTGGCGGTATCATCTGAGGTAGCATGGCTCTTAAGGTGAAATTGCCATGCATGAGACCAGCCGACGTGTAAATCCAATCGCTCACGTCATCTGCAGCCACCTGATGGGCCAGGCCAACCTCGACACTCCCAACCGTCTGAGCTTCGGCATCAAGTATGCCTGAGAAGATTCCATCTGCGTACTGTGTTTCCGACAACCAGCAATACTCCACGTCCTCGCCATCTTCTACTCGCGCTTTTACAGAGAAATGCTCCAATTCTCCCGCCACCAACCGCTCAATGACTCCGGGAAGCATCGATTGCGCTTTAACCATGGCGGCCTGCATCGTCTCGTCTTTTGAACGGATGCTCGTCACCTTATGACCCCGTACCGATTCATTGAGAATCCATTCCGTAAAGAGATATACATCGGGCTTCGGCCCTTCTCCATAGACCTTGGGATCCTGATCTTCGATCATTTCACCAATCTCCATTTGGTTTGGCCCAGTGTTCAGCCCGACGAAATAGCGCAGTGGAGCGGCCAGCAAACGTTCATCATTCCATTCCTCATCAATGGGCCCCACCCGGCACCACGGTTGCTCGCTAGAGATCTCTTGTTGGTGGTCGGTAAGCGTTTTCATCTTTCGGAGATGACGACACTCTGCATGAAGGTACTTTCTCGCCTCAAAGACCGTGTTTCGGTGCAACCAAGTACCCAATGCACTGTGTGACATCAAGCTTGTCGCCTTGCGCGCTAGGATAGCAAAGGTCGTTTGCGTTATGTCCTTGGCTGCCTCATCGCTGCAAACCCGCCACTTCGCCGTGAGGTAGACCATCCCTGACTACCTTTCGGCCAATTGCCAGAAGGCCGGCTCTTTACCGCTCTCGGCAGAGCACCAAGCAGCTCCGCGTCACTTCTACGGTCCAACCATTCCTGCATTCACAGGAGACACTCCCCGAATAGCCGATAAACTGACCAACCTTCTACAATTTGTTCCGACCGCATTCAGACCCATCTCTCCCTTCGTCTGAAGCGCCGATTCTGGACCCGCCAGTTGACAAGCACGAGCAACTCCTCAGGCTAATTAAGTGGCAGCAACTACGGATCCTCAAGACTCGACGTGGGTGATCGACGAAGTCTATGACGACGCGTTCGAGCCGAAAAGCACGGTCTCTCTTGCGTTGGAAGAGCGCTTACGGTTTTTGCCAGGAAGGCGCTCCGTGTGGAAGGCCGTGGGGGCAACTACGACTGTGCTTCTCAAAGCCTATGATGTGCACCCCAAACAAATACGCGATGCTGAACGAGAGTGGACCATGGCAACGAAGCTTGCCCAGTCAGGCCTAAAGGTAGCCAAGCCCCTCTTCAAAGCTCGCCATCCCGATGGTCGTTTGGGTGTGGTCTTCGCTTTCCTGCCCAATGGAGAAACGCTCCACCATCACGTTGAGGCTGACACGTTGCGCAAGCTCTTTCAACTTGTAGCGGCCCAACATGATGCCGGATTCTATCAAACCGACAATCACCTAGGAAACTACCTGACCACCCACGAAGATATAATCATGTTAGATTCTGGTAGCTATCAATCCGCCAGCGAACCACTGGGTAAAGACAAGCGCATTCAGAATCTTGCTATCTTGTGCGCTACCATCCCGCTAAGAAGTCGCACTCTGATAGACCAATCGTTATCGGGCTACTTCGAAGCCAGCCCATCGGTCAGCGATAACCCTTCTTTCAGAGATTCGCTAGCAATGGCGACCAGGAAGGCAGCGAATACGCGTTTGCGTCATTACCTCAAGAAGACACGACGCACTTGCACCCAATTCGTACACGAAGAAATCGGAGGGCGTCGCTGGCTGGCCTGTCGGGATCTCTCGTCGACTCTGGCAAAAGAGCTTCGCGAGAACCCCAACAAGTTCTTTGATGGCCAGCCCCTTCTTAAGGATGGAAACACCTGCACCGTGGTTAAGCTGAATCATGGTGAGGACTCATTCATCCTGAAACGCTACAATGCTAAGAGGCTCAGCTATCGGCTGAGCCACACATTCTCTCAACCACGTGCGCTAAGTAGCTGGAGCAACGGTCATGCTCTAATATCATTCGGAGTGGCCACACCTCGGCCGATGGCTTGCTACTGCATTTATGAAGGCCCACTGCTAAAAGAGGCGTATTTGCTCATGGAAGAAATGGTCGGAGTGTCTCTTCGCCATATTCCACACCCGGAAAGATTTGCCAACGCATACGCCTCTCTTTGTGAAGAGCTTCAGCTCTTACAAGCCACCCACGGCGACATGAAAGCAAGCAATTTCATCACTACTGAGAACAATTCACTCACATTGATTGATTTAGACAGCTTCCGTTTTCATCGAACAAAGGTCGGCTACGAACGCCAAGCGGCACGGGATCGAGCGCGTTTCTTTAGGAACTGGCGGAACTCTCCGGAAGTTCTCGCCACCTTCCGCGATGCGCGAACGTGAAATTCGCAGTCCTCCTCAAGTTCTCTTTAAAACTGATAACCAAATCTTGTAATAACTGGCGGAACTCTCCGGAAGTTCTCGCCACCTTCCGCGACGCGCGAACGTGAAATTCGCAGTCCTCCTCAAGTTCTCTTTAAAACTGATAACCAAATCTTGTAATATCAGGTTCAAACCAGTTTCGTACGATCTCTTTGGTCTCTTGGTCGTAATACTCTTGGTAATCTCCACGGTTTGATTTTTTCACGTGTGGCAAGGTGACGTTTTTCCCAAGCTTTCGTCTCACACTATCAAATTCAGCGGCGAGGTTTTCGAAATGGATGATTTCATCTACGAGAATCTTTCCGCTTTCATCCGTGATCCAATCCATCTGCGGCATAAACATTTTAGGGAGGTCGTAGTAGAAAGCATCCTGTTGTCCGTATGCCCGTTTTACCCACTCACTGAACTCAACCGGTTTATCCCGTAGATCAGTCTTGTTCGTCTTTCTGCGATAATGGTAGTGCGACACCACCTTATCCCAGGGATTTCTCACAACTGTAAAGGTAAGCTTTTTATCCCAGCTAGCTCGCCCGAGCTCCTCAATCTTTTCCAGGGCTGTCTTATGCTCAAACGGAATCCTTAATGCTTTCTCGACGCTGCTTCCTCCAGTTTTATTGATGTGAATGAAGACAGACCGATCAAAGTATTTGTGCTTCATTGAGCGCACTGCTCGTCTACCTCTTCTCAAAATTCTTTTCACAGGACCGCTCGCTTTCTAACAATTAAACCACGCTTTGACAGCTACCCTGCACGACCAGCTCAAACTTGACCACCTGATCTTTGAGTCCTGCCTCACGAAATGAAGCCATTTTGCTTCTAATTTGCAAGCTGTTCATTTCGTAGAATCTGTGAGGGTAGCGAGCCGCCTCAAGGCGAAGCAATGAGGTCTGTGATCGCGAGCCCATTGCATTTCATCCTTATTGGGAGAGCAGTAGATGGGTGCCACACTTGAATTGACGTGTAGTGTCAACTGACGCCTACACTCCCTGTCTCATGAAGCTTGCGGTATTCCTCCAACACTATTTCCCATACGGGGGGCTTCAGCGCGACGCGATCCGCCTGACAGAGGCTGCTACCGAGGCAGGGCACGACGCCACATTGGTCGTTTCCACATGGGAGGGAGCTAAACCTCACTCCACCTCGATTAGGCAGATTGATAGCGGTGGACGTAGCAACCATGGAAAGGCGACCAGGTTTGCTGATGCATGTGGTGCCATCATCGAATCTCGCGAGTACGATACCTCCATCGGTTTTAGCCGTGTTCCTGGTGCGCCGTTCCACTTCTGTGGCGACGCCTGCATCGCCGAGCGATTCGTGCACAGCGGGAGACCATCGTGGGCGAAGCTTCTTCCACGCTACCATTCCCAACTACGCAATGAACGCGCTATCTTCGGTGCAAACTCACGTAGTCACATCTTCTTTCTCGCCCTTAAAGAGATCGCGGACTATCAGCGCCACTACCAACTCAACGAAACACGTTTCACGCTGTTGCCGCCGTGGCTCCGCAAACCGGACACCTTTACGGAGACGCGCGATGACGTTCGTAGTCGCCTTCGGAAAGAGATCGGTGTGGAAGACTCTGCCAAGGTCCTACTATTTGTCGGATCAAACTACCGACTCAAACGGCTCGACCGGATTGTCGATTCCTTGGCATTGCTCGATGATTCCGTTCATCTCGCCGTGTGCGGGACGGACAACTTTGCCCCAATTCAACGGCAGGCCGAGACACTGGAGGTTGCTCCGCGAGTGCACCCGCTGGGTGCTCGCAACGATTTGCCAGCCTGGATGCAGGCGGCAGATCTACTAGTGCATCCGTCAGAACGCGAAACTGCCGGCATGGTGCTTACTGAAGCGCTTACCTACGGCCTGCCGGTTACGTGCACAACCTGCTGCGGATACGCACCTTACGTCGCTGAAGCTGGAGGCACTCTAATGAGCAACAGGTGCCCACCTGAAGAACTGGCAGACACTGCCCGCAAGATGTTGGGGAACCTCCCCCACCTACGAGAGCAAGCGTTACTGTGGTCCACCGAGCCGACGCGCTATAAGACGGCCGAGATCATCCTCGAAAGGATGCAACTCTAGCCCCTTAGGCGAGGGCTTTCAGCTTAGAAGCCATTGCCTCTTGATTGAGCCCGCCCGTGACGCGCTCTTTCTCTTCACCACCACCGAAGAAGATCAGGGTAGGCATCGCGCGAACAGAAAGTTTCACCGCAAGATCACGGTTATCATCGACGTTCACTTTACCGATCTTGGCCGTGTCCCCGAGTTCCTCAGCCAGCGCTTCGATCACTGGATTCAATTGTTGGCACGGGCCGCACCAAGGCGCCCAGAAATCCAAAAGAACGGGCACGGACGACCGGGTGACCTCCGCATCAAAGTTATCCTCAGTGATGGTTATAATAGAATCAGCCATGCCTACCTAATGGCGGACATGGCTGACGATGCAAATCGAAATATGGGCTAGGCGGAGTTCGCCTGGCCGGACTAGATCACGCCCTTCGACATCAGCTCGAGAACGAGGATGACGACAGCGAGAGCAAAGACGAGTAGTGCTTGAAACATAGTCTATTGAAGGGTGAGAAGGTTTCTAGGCTTGCAGGTAGTTCATCAACTCGATGGCGAGCAGCACGAGGCTGATAATAAACGCCACGATCGCGACGGGAGTAAGGAGCCCACCACCATCATCGTCATCATCAATGACCGAACTCGCGGAAACGCCGCTGAGCGTAGGCGCTTTCGGCATTGATGGTGCTGCCTGAAGCTTAACTGTTGCCTTGGGCAGAGGTGCCGTCTTGCCGGGAGACACAGCTTTCTTCGCCGGGGCTTGAGCGGCCGGAGCAGCCTTCTTCTTGGCGGGGGCTTTCGCTGCGGGTGCGCCGGGAGCCTTGACTGCAGGTGCGCTCGGAGCCTTGACTACAGGTGCTTTTGGAGCGGAGGCTGTAGGCGGCTTTGGTGCAGATGCTGTCGGGGGCTTTGGTGCTGCGGGTGGTTTGGCTGCGGGAGGCGCAGGCGGCGCGCCATCAGGCTTGGCCTTCAACGTGATCCTCACCGTCTCCTTCTTCAGAGGGACCGTTGTGGTCTTGTCTGCGCTTGGAGGTGTCGGTGGTGTCGGTGGTTTTGGCGGCTTTGGTGTGTCGTCACTCATTCCTAAAAGTTGGTTGGGTATTTGGGCTGGAAAGCCCGCTGATCTAGCGTTCCGCAGACTTCGTTGTCAACGGTTTCTTTTTTATCCTAGTCCAAAGTTGCCAGGGACGGCTTCTCGCGGACGCTGTCTTCATGGCTAAACCGAACTCGGTCGTCGAGCTGCTCCAGACTCTGGTGAGAATCCCAAGCGTTAATCCTTTCGCGCCCGATTCAGCCTCAAAACCCTACCTAGGGGAGGGCAAATGTGCCAACTTTCTTGCCGACTTTCTCCAAGATTTGAGAGCTGAGGTCGTTCTAGAGGAAATCGAGCCAGATCGGCCCAACGTGATCGCTCATTTCCCAGCCGATCATCCCGGCAAACCAAAGGTAATCTTGGGACCCCACATCGACACCGTTTCCATTCAGGGAATGACGATCGATCCCTTCGCCGCTGAAATCCGGGATGGGAAACTTTATGGGCGGGGGGCAGCAGATACGAAAGGCACCATGGCGGCCATGCTCTGGGCGCTCAAAGAGCTCGGTCCCGAAAGGATCGCGAGACTCCCTGTGGACGTGACCTTCGTCGGGTTCATGGGCGAAGAGAATAGCCAACCCGGCTCGCGACACTTCGCCAAACACCATCCCAACTACGACTTCGCCGTCATCGGCGAGCCCACGAATATGGACGTGGTCTACACCCACAAGGGAACCACCTGGGTCCAGCTCATCGCTACTGGGAAGTCCGCACACGGTGCCCGCCCGGAGCTTGGGGACAATGCTATTCTCAAACTCGCCCGTGTATTGGATCACCTGGATCAAACCTTTCAGCCAATCTTGGACACGTTCAAACACGATGTGCTCGGTCGCTCGACCATGAACATTGGTCAAATACGCGGCGGCATTCAGCCTAACATCGTCCCTGATAAGGCCACCGCCAACGTAGACTTTCGCCTCACTCCCGAACTCGCAAAGAGAGGTTTGTTAGATTTACTTCGCGAACAGGTTCCCGAAGCAATGGAGCTCAAGGTCGGTCTTGAGTGTCAGCCTCTGAATACGGATCCTGACCATCCCATGGTCAACACCCTTGCGGCCGCAGGTAGCGGCAAGAAGGTCGGCGCTCCGTGGTTCTGTGATGCCGCGCATTTGGCAGCCGCAGAGATTCCCTCGGTGGCCGCCGGTCCGGGCTCGATCGACCAGGCCCACACGGAGGACGAATGGATCAGCATTGAATCCCTCGAAGAAGGCGTGAATTTCTATCGCGGTTTCCTCGAAACGTGCTAGCCAGCTAGCATGGCCAAGCAGAACAAGACCGCGATCAGTCCCACCCGTGAAGAGGACTTTCCTCAGTGGTACCAACAAGTCGTCCGCGCAGCAGATCTCGCCGAGAATTCCGAAGTGCGCGGCTGCATGGTCATCAAGCCGTGGGGTTACGGCATGTGGGAACGCATCCAGCAGCAAATGGACCAGATGTTCAAAGACACCGGTCATGAGAACGCCTACTTTCCGCTGCTCATTCCTCTAAGTTACCTGGAGAAAGAAGCCGAACACGCTGAGGGATTTGCCACCGAATGCGCTGTGGTCACGCACCACCGTTTGGAAGCGGAGAAGGACGACGATGGCAAGACCAAACTCGTTCCCTCTGGCAAACTGACAGAGCCTTTTATCATTCGTCCCACTTCGGAAACGATCATTGGAGCCGCCTTCGCCCGCTGGGTCGAGTCCTACCGCGACCTCCCTTTGCTCATCAATCAGTGGGCCAATGTCATGCGTTGGGAAATGCGGCCGCGCCTCTTCCTCCGTACGGCTGAGTTTCTCTGGCAAGAGGGCCACACTGCTCACGAGACGAAAGACGAAGCGTTAGAGGAAACAGACAAGATGTTAGGTGTCTATGCCACCTTCATGCGCGAGCACCTCGCCTTGCCCGTCATCACCGGTCGGAAGTCGGAGAACGAACGCTTCCCAGGAGCCGAAGACACCTTGTGTGTCGAAGCCATGGTGCAAGACCGCAAAGCGATTCAAGCGGGCACGTCGCATTTCCTCGGCCAGAATTTCGCCAAGGCATCTAACATCACCTTCCAAGGTCGCGGCGGCGATGTCGAACACGTCTGGACCACCAGTTGGGGCGTCTCCACGCGCATGATCGGCACCGTCATCATGGCGCACGCCGATGACGACGGTCTCGTCTTGCCACCGCGCATTGCTCCCACCCACATCGTCATTCTGCCAGTCATTCCGAAAGAACAGCATCGCGAGCCTGTCCTCGCTGCTGCCAATGACCTCGCGGCCAAGCTCAAAGCGCTTCGTTTCCACGACGATCGTCTCACGGTCAAAGTCGATGACCGCGATCTCAATGGCGGCGTGAAGAACTGGGAATGGATCAAGAAAGGCGTGCCCATCCGAGTCGAGATCGGGCCGCGCGATCTCGAAAAAGGCAGCGTCGCCGTCGTGCGCCGCGACAGAGGTCCCAAAGACAAGGCTTTCTTGCCCACCGATGACTTTGTCGATCAAGCGCTCAGCACTCTGCAAGAAATTCAAGACGGCCTCTATAAACGCGCCCTAGCATTTCGCGAAGAATATACTGTGAGCATTGACACCAAAGAAGCCTTCTACGATTTTTTCCAGAACGAGAAATCCGCTGGCGGCTTCGCCGTTGCGCACTGGGCAGGCACCAATGAAGACGAAGACGCGATCAAGAAAGACCTGCAAGTCACCATTCGCTGCCTTCCCTTCGATGAGCGCTACGACGAAGAAGGCACCTGCTTCTACACTGGCAAGCCAAGCAGCAAGCGGATCGTCTTCGCGAAGTCTTACTAACTGGACACGTAGAGTCGCTGGATTCTCCTATTCCCACTTGGGAGGAGCAGGAGGATCGTGGACATAAGGAGGCTTGGCGACGACCTTAGTCCCTGCGACCAAGTCATGGAGACCGCGCTTCTCCTGACCGAAGATGAAGAGAGCTTCAATCACACTAAAGCCCCCCAAACACGGGAATGAGTGACAACAACCAGAACGGAAGGTAGCGCTTCAGAATGATGTGTCCCAATGGCAGGACCGTATTCGTTTCATAACAAACCATGTAAATACCGAGCAACCTCTTACCCACGGTCTGTCCATCCTTGGCCAGCCAGTAACCATTGCTCAGTAGTTACGAACCCCAGGCCGCCACTGAGGCGAGGACGTCGATGAACCCTACCCATCGCCTATCAGAACGAGTAATAGAATCAAGCCAGATTAGGGTCGACAATAGGATCATCGAGGCTAATCCAATAAAGACGAAATCGATGAACCGGGCTCCGAGGCGCAGCCAACGGCTGGCCTCGGACCACCCTTCGGCATCGACTGCGGACGAATTTCTGTGAGCGGTATCGTCCAGGCTAGACGCCGGTGTCTGGTAGGGATAAAGATCGCTCATCTGCTAGAGAATCGAACAGGATGCCAGTCGTTATTCCAAGTCACTTTAGCCATCCTCGATGGTAGCCAAGCACCTCTGGGAATTCCAAACCAAGCCCAACCGTCAGACGCTCATGAACACGCTCAATTCCCTATCTGCCGAGGTCCGCAAATGCGACATCTGCTCGGCGTATTTGCCGCTGGGCCCACGACCCGTGCTCAGGGTTAGTAACAAAGCTCGAATTCTCATCATCGGCCAGGCACCCGGAACACGTATTCATGAAACCGGCATTCTTTGGAATGATCCCAGTGGCAAGCGCCTGCGCGAATGCATGGATGTGGACGACGCGACCTTCTACGATTCCGATAGGATTGCCATTATGCCCATGGGGTTCTGCTATCCTGGCAAAGGGAAATCCGGCGATCTCCCGCCTCGCCTCGAGTGCGCGGATACCTGGCCTGAACGCCTTTTGGCATTCATCCCTAATATCGAATTCACTCTCCTTCTGAGTCAATACGCTCTAATCCGCTAGCTGGGTATTGAACGGAAAGCGACGGTCACGGAAACCGTTCAAGACTAGCAAACCTACGCCCCAGACCGTCTCCCCATGCCTCAACCGAGCCCGAGAAACAACCTTTTGTTAAGGAAGAACTCGTAGTTTGAGGCAGAGGTGGTGCCATTCTTGCAGCAACGCGTGAAGCGATTGGTAGGAACCTAACAAGCCTAGCTGCTCCCCGTTCGATGCGGAAAGATCTGGGTATCGTCGTCCCGCCACCGAGGGGCAATCTGCACCATACATAAGGCATCATTCATAAACCAGACGGACACCCCATCAAAGTCACAGGTAAGGATCGTTCTACCTTCATCATCGGTCTGCTCAACCGGAGGGCCGTCGGGCTGCTCTCCGTTCGCCTCGAACAACGCTACCGTCTCTTCAAAAGATAGCCCTTCGATCTTCTGCTTAAAGAGCCGCATGTCCAGGTGCTCCACTCGAATGAGATCGAGCACATAGTCCTCATCTGAACTAAATCCGCAGCTCAGCCCATCTTTCTCATAATCCAAGGAAACCCAATCCGTGCCATCATCAAAGCTCTCCGTGGACATCTCACTGGGATTTCCTAACACAGCGCGGACCTCTTTCTGACTCATTCCAAGCACCACGCCTGCAATGCCTTCACCAGGCAAGATATTGCTGTGGTCTTTCATCGTCTCTTAGATCTCGAACCGATCTTCAGGACCAATCAAAATGATTTCCGATTCTGGGAGATCTTGACCTAGCGTTTGCTCAAACCACTCAAATGCATCGTCATCTCCATGCACGAGCGCGATCTTCTTGGGAGACACATCATTGGCAAACTGCCGCAAGTCTTCGCGAATGGCGTGGCCGCTGAAATCGAACTCGTGCACGTCACAATGCAACTCAATCGGCGCCCGGTCCGGATCTAATTGAATGGGATCGCCCTTCTTCGCCGCTCGAATCTTACCCGCAGGCGAATCTGGATCAGCATAGCCCACAAAGATCAGGCTATTGCGAGGATTATCAAGAAATTCAAAAGCAAATTTGTTAGACACCGTCTTCTCGCTCATCATGCCGCTGGAGAGAGCATAGATGCAGTGCGGATTGTAACGAATATCTCGTTTACGCCGTCTTGACGCCACTGTCAGTTCCATCTGTTTGAGAATCTCAAAACCACGATGATTGCGAGCAACCTTGTCCATGAATCGATCATAGATCATCGTCATCTTCGTGCTCAGACCACCGATAAAGATCGCAGCACTAGGAATGAGATCTTCCTTCTTCAGCAAATGCAAAGCCATGAGCACCTCCTGCGTCTTGCCCATGGCAAAGATCGGAATCATGACAGAACCTTCGCGTTCGAGTGTCCCGCAAATCGCCTCTGCCATGCGCTTGATCTCGCGATCACGAGTGTAAGCTTCGTCGCGCTGCACCGCACCACGGGTGGTTTCCATGATAAGCACGTCCACCGGATCACGGGGGAATTGAGCTCCCACTGAAAGCGTCTGGTCCTCGAAATTCACATCGCCTGTATAGAAGATGCGTTTGTCATTGTGCGTGATCATCGTTCCGACAGAACCCATGATGTGCCCCGCGTCATAAAATCGACAATCCACTTCCACATCATCGCCGACTCTAAACGTCTTCTCGGTCGGCACGTATTCCCAGACGTGTTGGACCTGATCAATCTCTCGATGCGTGAAGAGTGGATAATCCCTGATCTCCAAGTCATCACGCTTCATTGTCATGACATTGACCGAATTATGTAGCATGGCTTCGCTCAACTCGCCACAGGGTTCCGTCATGTAAGCTCGCGCCCTCGGCTGCTGCCGCATGAGAACCGGCAAGCTCCCCACATGATCCAAATGACAATGTGAAACAATGATCCCATCAACCGAATCATACGGGAGGAGGTCGTAGTTGGGAGTGCTCTCGAGCGCTTCAGCCTTTGGATCCATTCCCGCATCAAACACAATGCGGGCTCCATCAAGATCAAGCAGGTAGGAATTGGCACCGATACCACGGCGTCTAGTTAGGCTTTGAAAATACATCAAACAGGTAGGGGAGAGGCCTGCGAACCTAGGCCTTCACCTGAAAGACACAAGCCTAATCAATTCTCCTCATTCGCGAGGCGCAACCGCATCGTCTTCTCCCCCTCCATGGAGAAATGCACAAGACCATCTGAATCCGGTGTCAATCGAATCACTTCATCGTCGCCGAACCGGTCCAAGAGCAAACGAGCCTTTGTCTTTAACGAGGCCCTACCGGCCGCCTGACGAGTGAGATACCCTTCGACGAATTTACCATCCTGCCACACATACGCGATTTCGAAGTTGTGTGTACGCATGCCAACGATGCTCCCGTCAGACCAGTGCTTCGGTAAGTTATTGGCAAGATGGAGGACGCCTTCCTTCTCTTCCGCAAAGAGCTTTCGCACCCCACGCACTAGGCTCATGTTCGCCGCGATATTCTGATCAGTAGTCAGGAGATTGTCGGTCAGATACGATTGCAACAGCTTACGGAATTGGCCATACGCCTCATCTGAGCGGCCCTTGGTTGCCTCCATAAAAAGATGGGAAACGTGCCCCAGCGCCGAGCCCGGTTCGTCTAACCAAGGCAAGGCGTTCTCCCAATTCATGGGATCGTTTGGGTAAGCCGGTTGAATCAAGGCAGCCAAACCACCCGTTAGAACGCGATTGTCTAACGGTGTTTCTTCCTTGGGCGTGAACCACCAAATACCGCGTCCGTGTGGCGGAGCCACGCTACCTGGGCGAGCTGACGAAAGGTAGAGATAGCGCCCATATTGAAAGAGCAACTCTTCGAAACCAGGATCCTCTGCCGGCTTCTCTGCGTAGAGCAACCGTCGTTTCGCCGTCTCCAGATTCGACTTGGCACCACCTTCCAGCGTGACATACATCGCATGAAATTGGTCCTGATAGTCCGAAATATGGTTCTGGAAGAGCACCCGAGCTTCCTTCTCTTTTAAGACATTCAAATGCTCCCCAGCCGCAAACGTCTCCCCTTGGGAAACAGTGAGTATCAATGCGACTTCATTGACACCTTCAATGCGTATACCGTCCGCTCCCTTATTCGTAAGGGTCCCGCCTACTAGCCGGACCTCCACTTGGGCTTCGAATCCTACTCCCGAGATGCCAAACCGACGCGTCCTCGCGTCGTAAGTCACCGCAGCACCTTCCTGAGGACTCTTCCATGAAAGCGAAAGATTGAGCGACCCTTTGCGCACAGCTCTGAGTCGCCCAACAAGCACTCTGTCAGGATAAGAGGCAAAGTATTCGCGGCGGTGCCGCAAACGCCCATCTCGGTAACTCACTTCCACCGCAGCCGTTTGCAGATCAAGCCGCCTCAGGAACGTTCGTGCGTTCTCCGGTTCGTGTCCCGTGGCGATAACCAGGTCGGCCAAGGGCAGCACGCGCCCACCCTCATCTCGGAGAGAGGGATCCGTTAGCCGAATCCTATCCTCGGAAATACCGCCAAGCACCAACGCACCAAAGTAACCATTTCCAATCGGAAGTCCGTCGTTCTCCCATGTCTTCCCGGGCGTCATGTAGGTGAGATCGAGCTGGTGATTTGGGTGCCCGAGGCAACTTATCACGCCGCAGAGCGCTAAGAACTGTGAAAGAAGCGTTAGGCGAAACACACTTGGAATCTAGGAGCGCGTCCGTCCTTGCGGCAAGTGGAGATTCTCATAGACGCTTTCCCACGCCCAACGCCGTCGGTCTGGGTTCAGCTCCACCCGAATAAGTGTCATTCGTCAATCACTGAAGCCACGAACTTCAGAGCTTAGGCGCGATCGACCATCAATGGAGTGAGGCACATCCTCATTCTACCAGTCTGATATCAATCGCCCGTACTCGTCGTTGCCACGCTCGAATTCAATCCCCAGCGAAAAAGCGATGTTCGGCATATCGTGATCATTGAACCGCATCCAAATCACATACTGCTCCCCAGCCTTGAAAAACGAACGGCCGAGACTTTGTTTCGTCAACCGTTTCGCCTAAGGATGATAGATCGCTTTGAGATCTCGATAAGCAGCCACGTTGACCTTGGTGAACTTTCGAAATTTTATCCGAGTGTTTGGCGGCTTGTGAAGATTCCACTTATAAGCGAAGCCGCGACCTTCGTGCTCTTTCTTCCGCTCAAAGACATTGAACCATTTGAAGTCACTGTCTTACCATTCGGGCATGCGAAAAAGGATCCCAGCATAGTAATGTCCCTGCCATTCGACCCACACGTCCTGCGCTTTCAAGACATGCAACTTTGCCTTGCCCGTGGTCTCATCTTTCGCGAACTCGACCAGTAACCACTTTACGAAATGATAGTCCAAGAACGCTTTGCAATCCTCAAATTCCGAAACGGGCTCATCGTCGTCTAAAACGAATCCATTTCCTGTACCCTGCTTTTGAAGACCCAAATGCGTTTTTTTAGGCGATGTCAGCTTCACAGAACGTCTCTAACGCCACGCGGAAGGCTTTACCATCCCGCAAGATCGTCACCTTTCCAGCGTCAGGATCATAGGAGTCAAACTCCGCATCTATCGTTCGGCCATCAACATCTGTCCACGTCCGCGCCGAAAGCAATCCAAGGCTCAGCCCAAAGAAGAACGTCATCGCTAGCATCCACAAATAATTCACAGTAAAGAGTATGTCAGGAATCCCCGCGATGGTCAAGACGTGCAGGTCCGTTCATCGCGATGCCGACCAACGCTCGCTGTGGCCTCGGATCGAGGAGGTCAGGTCACTCCAAACATCCGCTTTCAAGCAACCACCAGACTGGCCGAATCCACCTGTAAGCAGTAAAAACTGACCCATTGCCAAGGGCAGTACTTTGGTTACCTTGTTGATCGTGTCATGAATCAAGACTCCTGGAAACCACGAACCCTTGCCCTGATCACGTGCTGGACCATGTCCTCTTTGACGGGGTGGGCCGAGCCCGTTCCCTCGTTCTCCCTTGAAGACCTCAGCCCCAGATCCGTCCGGTATGGGCAGATGGTTTCTCCCGAGGACTACCGTTTGCAGATCAGTGCGTATTACTTTGGTTCGGCGGGATGATCGTATTGCCGTGCGCAGTTCCCGCACCTAGAAGATATCCTAACAGAACTTCAGGCGGAAAACCCAGGGTTAAACGTAGAAATTATCGGCGTCAATCGAAGCGACCAGGCTGGTAACAACGCACTCGTCACCGGTTTGCGATCGCTCCCTTGGCTGCAAGACTCGGATCTGTCCAGACTGTGGAGTTCCTGGAACGTCGATTACCGAGATGTTCGCATCGTTAGCTCCCAACAAGAACTGGCCGTGGTTTACAATCTCACCAGCCATGATCTCGGTTTGCCTGACAACCGTACCAGTCTCAAGGCCTTACTGTTAAAGGAAGCGGGTGTACAAGATCTAGATGAAGACGGGCTACGGGACGATTGGGAGGTACTCTATTTGCAGGAACTAGCATTAACGTCAGGCTCAAACGACGATCCCGATGGCGATGGGTATAACAACTTCACAGAGTATGCCTTCGGCTCCAATCCGCGCGTGGCCACGTCCATTCCCCAGTCCTTCGCATGGGCAAGCCGTGATGAGAATGGCGACACTTGGCGCGGACTCGTCATGAAACGCCGAGCCGGCGCCACAGTCGAGTATGACTGCCTTCGCTCACAAGATCTCGCCACTTGGCTATCGGCGGATTCGCGTGTTGAATGGGTGAAGCTTGAGCGTATCTTTGATGGCACGGGCACCTTCCTCGCCTACGCCGCAAGTGTGATCGAACCAGGCAGTGAAAAGCGCGACTTCCTTCGAGTGGAAGCCAAGCGAAAGTGACTTCCTGGTCCGATGCTACACGACGAAGCGACATTCCTATCGCCTTCGGCTAGCAAAGTTAGGATCCCTCGGGCTCGCGTCCCCACGCTTCGATCTCCACATAGAGATTGCCGTTACTGATTTCACTGCCCGCGCTGTAACATCTTAGGAAGCGGGTGGGCACCTGCTTAGCATCAATCACCCACCCGCGATGAGAGTCCATGTAAGGCACATCATCGCCTTCGCCAAGACCTGACGAGCCGTCCCGATCATTGTTAAACAAGGTGCACACCGAATCGTCTTCGAACTTTGGATCATTGGGAACTTGAACCACGACATCGTTTACCAAGGAGTAACCTTTCGTCCAATGAAAGAGCCAGATGGCGTGAAGCTCGGTCATCTCTCTCAGATCAACCTGCATCTACTGCAGCCCTTGGGGGCGAGCCCCTCAACCTTGGGCCAAGGGTAGTAAGGATGCTCAAACACCTCTTCTGGCAACTCGGTGACCAAAGGAATCTTCCGCTGGCCCGCGGGCCGTTCCAAATAGGCCTCGATTCTATTCACTTTCGCCTTTCGCCTTTCGC
>JAACDM010000629.1 GCA_009936795.1 Verrucomicrobiaceae bacterium
CCGCTTTCCAGGAAACGAATGGTCGATTCCTGGACCTCCCGTTTCTTCATGATGTAAGGGTGCGAAGCATGAACGACGAGAAAGTCTCGCATTCCCTCCACCCGAGCACTTTCAATGGAGACCTTGCCATCGTCTGGGCCAGGAATGAAACGCGATAAAATCCAGTTGATGCTCCGATCTCCTGTAATGACGCCAACCTCAAGCGTCGGCGGCCCAAGACTAGGAACCAAACCATCTGGCTCTGTTCCCAATTGCACGCCCGCTGGACCGTTGATCCAATGGAACAGTGGCCAACGTCGAAGCTTATCGACCACTTCGCTACCGTGATTCGGAGGGCTCAGCATGACCAGTCGCTTGGCATTGGGCAGAGGTGATGTTTGCTGCAGGTAGCGAACAAGAATGCCTCCTAGCGAGTGGGTGACGAAATGGAGGGATTCCCCTTCTGGCACTTGCGCCACAATCGACGCCCGCACCTGCTTCGCCAGTTCTTCGACACGGTGCTTACGTGAGGGGTACTCTACATTGACAACTCGATAACCTTCAGCTTCCAGCGCCCGCTGCATCTTGCCCATGCAACGTGACGTGCGAGCCAAACCGTGAAGTAAGACCACTGTCGCATCCTTTGCTATTGCCGAAGGCATCGCCATGAGAAGAAAGAAACAGAGCAACGCTCGTGTCACCCGAAAACGTTCATTCATGGCTGGGAAACACGCAAGCGCGCACTGGTTACGGGATGCACGGTTTCATCTCCCTGCGGCCAACGCACTTTCACCTGCTTTGGCTTCTTCGTGCCCAGGCCAAAGAAACACTCCGGCCCCGACTGACTGAGGTAGCCACTGCCGCTAGCAAGATCCTGTCTAGCCTCTGAGCCATCCTCAAAAAGCAGCGTCACACGCGCCCCCACCGCACAGAGATTGCCACGCTTACCTTGCAGACGCACGGAAAGAGCGGCAGGGGTCGACGAAGTGCCCACAAATACCAAAACCCTATCATTGTTCTGAGACGCGACCAAATCTGGGCGACCATCAGCATTCAGATCCGTCTGCGCCAGACTCTTGCCATCGCCAGCGACAACAAAGCCGCTCTCACCAAGATCAACCTCATTGAATCCACCTTTGCCATCGCCTAACAAGGTCGTCCCAAGCGTGCCCCGCCACAGGCCTGTCTCGGGCTCACGCGTGTAGTGATTTCCCACCATCGTGATGTCGATCGCCCCATCGCCGTTTGCGTCTACCAAAGTCACTCCATAGTTAGGCGTGGCTTGCGCTTCGAACGGTAGTGGTTCAAAGCGAAACCTTATCGTACCATCTTTCGAATCATTTCGCAGAATGCCCGTACGAAACTCCGTCGCCTCAAACCGCTCGGCCTGATCGAGGCGCTTGGGAGTGTAGATCCCTACAAGGTTCGCTGACGCAAACCCACGATAACTCGTAAACTTCTCTGCCAGGAAAGGCATGGCCCGAGAACTGCAACTCCTCCCGCGAATCGGAAGCATCCCGTCATCACCTGGCTTTGCCTCGATGATCTGAGCCGTCCCCATACCATCCATGTCCCCATAAAAGAGAAGCGACGGCTTCTTTGCAGAAGCCTGACCATACTTTGTGTTTAGGCCAACATTTGTCAGGACAAGATCCAAATCGCCATCTCTATCAATATCTCCAGAGGCCACACCATTCCACCAGCCTTTCAATGAAGCAATACCAGCAGCCTCCGATTGATCCTTAAAACCTCTCCCGCCATCAGAAATGAAAATCCTCGGGCTCTCCCACTCCGCAACCACCACCAAGTCCTGCCAACCATCATCATTCATATCGGCCCAAGTCGCGCCAGTGACCAAGCCTAGATTCTCTGGCCCTTCCATCTTCGCGAATCGACCACCATCATTGCGCAACCAACGACACCGCGGCATCTGAGGATACTTCCCAGGAACGGATCGCGTACCGACAAACAAATCGACATCGCCGTCGCGATCCACATCGGCCGCTGCCACCACACTGCTAGAGTAACCCACCGAAGCCAAGGCATCTCCATCTCGAATGAATCCCTCTTTCCCCCGATTAACATAGAGGCGATCGGCCATGGCATCACTACCCAACGCGTGCTCCACGCCCCCACTAGCGACAAACAAGTCGAGGTCACCATCAACATCCGCATCAAACCAAACGCAGCCCATGTCTTCTGCCAGGCTATCCTGAGCCCAAGGGCCAAGCACCCTAACGAATTTGCCTTCATCCAATCGAAACAGCGCCCCGCTTTTCCCAGCTGCGCCTCCAATGTAGACATCATCGTCGCCATCAGCATCAAAGTCTCCCCACGCCATACCCGGCCCAAGCTGAGAAAGCTTGCCAGGTAGTAGCGGCTGGACAGCATAGTCATCGAACAACGTTTCCACATGCTTGTAGCGGAGACCTACCTCTCGCGATCTCTCAGTAAAGAGTGGATTAGATACACGCAGCACCTGCTGCGCTGCGCCATCACTAGGCTCAGTCACGATGTAGCGACGGCCTGCCTCCAGCATCCCAAGCTCACTGCGTAGTCCACTAGGCCAGTGAACAGTCCCTGAGTCAGCCTGAGACGCATCCCCAAGGCCAAAGTGAAGTTCGGCAAGATCGCCGCCCTGAAAACCAGTCGTTGGGTGGTGGAAACGTGTCTGAGTCACTCCGCCTGCCCTCAATTCTACACGACTCCCCCAGCCTGCTGAATTGCTCACACTTCCCACCAACTGAACGACGATTCGATTTCCGGTCGGGAAGTCGTTTCGATAGATACCAAGTGGAGCATCCAGATTCATCACGACAAGATCAAGGTCTCCATCGCGATCCAAGTCGCCATGCGCAGCGCTATAGCTCATCCCTAAGGTATCCAATGCCCAGTCAGAACTAACATCCTCAAAGAGAAGCCCTCCTTGATTGTGGTAAGCGAGATTCTTCTCTAACATTGGCGGCGTGTCCTTGTAGATCTCGAACTCGGTCCGACCCACAAGCATGTCTGGCGTCACCGGAATATCGGAATCTGAAAAGTTCCGCGCCATCCCATTGGTCAGATAGACATCGCTACGCCCATCGTTATCGAAATCTGCAAGCTTCACAGCCCAGGTCCAGTCAGATTGCGCCAGCCCTGACATAAAAGCCGTCTCTTTAAACTGATGAATTCCCGTGTTCACATACAGCATATTCCTCATCACCTGCCGTGGCCAACCTGTCTCCATCAGCACGCGATGCTGAGTCATGTCCCCCATGTTGACCTTCTGTTTAAAATGAGAAGTCGCCGCCATATCCGCACTAAACAGGTCAGGCAGGCCATCATTATTCAGATCTGCCGAAGCTGAGCCCATGGATGACCATGAGCAGTAAGGCATGGTTTCTCCAAGCACTTCGGTAAAGGTGCCATCCTGGTTATTACGATAGAGTCTATCAGGGTCAGTGAAGTCGTTTCCAACATAAAGATCGGGATAGTTGTCCAGATTGTAATCCCACCACGTTGCAGAAAGCCCGTGACCAATCCCGGCAATACCAGACTTCACCGTGACATCGACGAACTTCCCTTTGTCATTCCGATAGAGTCGATCCGGCTGACCATAGGTGTCCATGCTAAATCCTTGCCCATCCCCTTTCTTACTTAAGTGATAGTAGGGAGCAAACTCTGGGAGCACTTCGGGCTTCCCATTCACATTTCTAAACGGCGGCTTCGTCGGCCGCCCACCGGGACGCTCAACACGATTGTTCAGCATGAAGAGATCAAGATCACCATCCAAATCGATATCTGCAAAGGCCGGCGTCATGCTCGCATTGACGAGGTCGAGCCCAAACTTCGCCGCGCTTTCGATGAATGACAGCTTTCCAGTCGGAACCACCTGATTGACATAGAGCTCGTGCGTTCCTCGATAGTTGCAGACATACAAATCGAGATCTCCATCGTTGTCGATATCGACCATGGCACTGCCGGTGCCCCATCGGTTGCCACCGTCGACTCCTAAATTGGTCGCGTTATCGTTAAAGCTTAATGGCTGCTCAGCGTCCTGAAGATAGAGCGCATTCTTCGATGGTCCGCTCGCAAGGAAGATATCAGGCCACCCATCCAAATGCATGTCTCCGAGCACCACAGATCCACACGCAAATCCCGAGTGGTAAAGGTAGTTCAGCGAATGATCAGCCTCGAATGGAGCCACAAACTGAACGCCCGTCTCTTTGGCTGAGAGCGACGTGAAGCCAATCTTCCCGCTGGAAGTCTTCCGCAGCAAAGGAAGGCTCTCCAAAGCCTGAGTAGTAGCTAAAGTTACCAAGAAGAGGATCGCCACACGAAGATGCATGGCTAGAAGCTAAATCATTGATCCAACAGAAACCAACCAAGGAATGCGTATAAAGAAACAGCTGTCCAACCTGCTGGTTCTGGGAGGGTGGGTGTTCTCGGAAAAGCGTTGTTAACGCATGGCATCCGCGGTATTCACCGCACGACTGCCCGTCTTCACAGCATTGGCAGCACCGCCGCCGGCCTGGTTGGTCACCGCGTTTGTGGCAGCATCGGTCGCCGTCCGCTTGGCGGTGTCCACAGCCACATCCTTGGCCATGTCTGTCGCCGTTTGTGCAACCGAGTTTTCGGCTCCCTGAGTGGCCGCAACAGCTGTGTCAGTGGGGGCATTTAGGCCTTCGCCCGTAATATCGCTAGAAGATGCGCAAGCGCCAAAGTGAAGTACGAGGGCAAGGCTGCCCAATAAAGAGAGTGATTTCATGTAGATGTGATTAAATTTTGTGCTAGAAGCGCGAGGCCGTCTAGCCTCCCTATCTTAGAGGCGCTCGCTCAGAAAGAGTCACATCAAATTGCAACTATTCCCGCCACGAGGACGCCTGGGCCTCTAGAACCGTCAGCGCCTTCTCCAGAAATACCGGCTGGGTCACGACAAGACGTTTGCGAGCGTGGTCAATGGCTTGCAACGCAAGGACCTTCTCGCCCTCCCGAATCAGATGTCGAACGAAGGGCTCGACCATCTGATTCATCGTCAGCATCCCCCCTTCACGAAACTGCGACAGTTGCCTTTTGAAGAGTCGAATCTGAAGATCAATAGGTTGATCGCGAGTAGCAGCGGCTAACTCGCGCGACGCTTCCGCCATCGCCAAGTCGGGGCGCTCTGCATGATTCCTACGAATAATCTCTCCGCGCACGCGTTCCGCTTCGACCTCCTCACCTCGCTTCGACAACAAACTGACAAGACGGCGGAGATAGCCGGCCTCAAGATCAGGATACTTGCGGACCGCTCTAGCCGCATTCCTACAAAGCGCTTCTAATGCAAGCGGCTCATCCGTCTGATCCATGAGCAACTCCCAAGCGTCGAGATTTCGACTATCTTTCATCAGTGCTTCTCGCGCTAACATTAGGGCACGATCATCATTCCCTTCCCGAAAAGCCATCCTTGCGAAACAGCCATGAAGGATCGACAAACGATACTTAGGCTCGAAGGCCAAGCGCTCTTTCAAGAAAGCAAGTTCGTACTCCATCGGGCGCCGCCAGCTTTGAGGGTCAAAGGTGCGCCCCGCAGCATACGTCGACTCCGCGCTCCGCCCAGCCTTAAAATTCCACTGACCAGGCCCTTCCATGAATCCGACCCACGCGTGACGACCGTTCTTCACCATGCCCGTCACCGTGATACAAGGAACGCCATAAGCTTTGGCTACCTGTGTCATGTAGTAGGACTGGTCCGCACAAATCCCTCCACGATCGAGAATGGTTTCCAAACGGTAGTCATCTGGGTCTAACCAATACAACTGCCCCTGATTCAATCGCTCCATGTCATAGATGATCGACCCATACAGTTTCTCCACCGAACTCCTCTTCGGTCGAAGCTTTTTCTGAGCCCAGCGGAGTTCCTCGAACGGAGCGACAATGTCGACAACGTATTTCAATTCCTCGATCATCAGGCGATCCAAGGAGAACAACATCTGGCCCGATTCCTCGCTCTTGACGAAGAACTCAAACGCCTCCGTAGGATCTGGTAGCCGCCTCGGTAGGGCCTTTCTAGAAACTTGGCCATGGGGCCAACGAGACGGCGGTTCCTGATCATAGACCAGCGCGATCGCGAAGGCGACACGTGGGTAAGCCGCGAATCTGGTCTCGCTATCAGCATGGAGTTCGTTGAGAATCTCGAAAACCCGTTGCTGATGATCATGAGGAGAGAGCAACTCAAGAAACTCGCGTGCCAGAGTCGGCTCCGACAGAAAGCGTTGTTTCAATTCAGGAACCAAGGCCATCCCATGAGAGGCATACTTGTAGGCTAGCAAGCCACGGGTGTAGGCCTCGGCGGCGGCCTTCCAATCCTCCCGATCATAGGCTTCTTTAGCATCCTCCTCGAACTCAAACGCAGTCACCTTCCAATCTATCCCAATCGCATTCGCCACACTTGCAACCCGCTCCCATGAAACTCGGCGTCCTGCACGTTTCGGCTGTTTAGGGAGCACCTGATCCATCCGGTCTAGCGTCATGTCCAAGTCCATATTAAGAATCCGCTTGGGATCCTCGACTCCGCTATGTACGGAAATGGCTAACACATTACGACCATCCTCTAGCAAGGCCGGATCGAGATTCCAAGATTCATAGGACCGAGCCTCCGCTCCGTCACGAGCAGACACAGCTGGCGTCCTCTCATCGATAAAACCTGGAGGCATGTTCGCACGAAACCATTCGACACCATTGAGGTAAACCAACACGCCATCTTGGAAACGCAGTTTGACCAAAGCACGCTCGACGGACGGTAAGTCCTCCACATGAAATCGGCGGCGGAAGAGCACGCCTTTCACATCTGGAGCCGGGGCACCCGTCCAACGACTATCATCAAACGCCACGGCAGCCCAGCCAATTGGAACCTTGCCCATCAACGGGTAACACCGCCAA
>JAACDM010000630.1 GCA_009936795.1 Verrucomicrobiaceae bacterium
TCGGCTAAAGGAGCGATCTGGCGGCCAAGGAGGCATGGTGCCTTCGTGAACAACAATATCAATGGCATTGGCGAATGCGGAAACTTCGGCATAGTTGGTCAGCGGCATAGGTCCAATCTCGCCCTCTCGGTGGCACACGGTGCAATTATTGAAAATCAGTGGCGCGATGTGCTCATTGAAGGTCACCTGGCCGGAAGCGGCGGTCATGCCAATGAGTGTGGTGAGGAGAAGAGTTAGCTTTGGGAGCTTCATGACTTACTTGGGATTGGGTTTAGAAAAAGTGATAGCACAACCGACGGGCGTGGTCTTGGGGACGGGAACCGCGGAATCCGTAAGGAGCGCAGCGAGCGCCAGTTTGAGATCGTGAGTGTGCGCCTTGGGGCGGCGTTTGCTGATGGCGACAAAAGCATCGTCGATTCTTCCCCGATAAATGAGCGCGTCTTTGGCATCGTAAACGAACACTTCAGGAACGATCGTTGCCCCCAGTTCGGTTGCTTTCGATTGGTCTGAATCGGCCGAAACTGGAAACGGAATCTCAAATTTCCTTCGATAGGCCGCGACGGTCGCTTGGGTAGCAGGGCGGGTGGGCACGTATCCTTGAAACCGAACACCGCGTGGTGCGTAAATCTCATGGCACTCACGCAGAGCAGTGAGGCCATGGCGGGCGATAGGGCAGCCCGGATCGAGCAGCACGACAACCCGCCCCCACGTCTTAGGCGTGGCCTCTGGTGCCGCGGTAGCGCCGAGAAGACAGAGGGCCAGGAGGATGAAGGAAGCGAAGCGCACTTTGTAATATGCTTCGAGTCGAGCTGGGAGGCAAGGGGCACTGCGTAGCTATTCGTAGGCCCCTAGCGAGTCCAGACAAAGTCTCCTCGGGTACGGTTTCCGCGCTCGGTCGGTTGCCCGCCGTCATCGATGATTGATGCCACTCGATTGAGTAAAGCCGATAGTCTGACGGATCCGAGCTGGGAGCGTAGCGCCAGGTGTCGCCCTTGGGATTGTCCGGCAGAGCTTCGAGAACGCTGGGCATCAACGCATCCAGTCCCTGCGGGTCAGTTTGGTGGTTCAAGTAGTGACGTCCGAGGGCAACCGCCAACGTTGCTTGTTGGACCTGAGTGTCCATTGGCTTTTCCTAAAGACGCATGGCAAGTCCGCCCTCGTCTGAAATTGTTTCTGAATCTTTCTTCCAGAAAACCACAGGTTCGAACGGCCGACCCAACGTTTGCTCTTTCAGCGAAAACGCCCGCTGAGTCTTACACGATGGAGATCGCGTTCACGAGGTTGTCATCGTGCAAGCAAGCCTTATCCATGGTCAGTCCTCCTGGAGAAACGGGGCGGTTGTGCATTGCTCAGAAGTGGAGCGAGATTACGGTTCTGACCAAGTTGCCGGGCACGACGCAGGACTTTCTCGATATTGAAGACAAGGTCTCTACCAGTGGTGAGTCAGGATTGTTAGGGCTGGCCTTCATCCTAACTGTACCGCGAATGGATATTTCTAGATCTTCTATTTCTTCTCTGACGATGTCGACCAGAAGCCGGGCAGTGTGACTCCGAACGCTCATCCTTCGGTGCAGCGAGTGATCGCGCCTGGCGTGACCTCCACTTCGATGATCTGGAATCGAAGGGGAACGCGGGGGGCTCACGCATGCCTCCCATTAGTTCCAATGTGATTGATTTAGAAGGAAGGAAGGAAGCTGATTACGGATTGGATTACCAACGAACCACCGTCCTGGCAGATTTTCGGAGACTGGTAGAGTATTCATTTCTTGGAGCCGAATGCACCAGAAGCCTCTTTGGGTGCAGATCCCGATGGGGATGAGCGGTCAAATGAAGTGCAGTTTCTGACACCAACGCTCCCGAATGACAATCAGAGCGCCTGGGATCTCATCTCCCAAGTAGTGGGGGGGACCACTACATTGGCTACCCGACGATCTTTGGTCGAGCGACGCTTATCGAGGTGAGTATCGACGCGGTGACATGGGTCCCATGGCAAGACCCAAGCAACGGGCTATTCTACGCTTCTGGCTCGGCAGCCACGGTGAGCATGATCCCATATCCGGATTGGATGAGGTGGTTGTTAGTCTTCGTTTGATTTCTCGTTGAGCCTTTAACTCAAGTCCCGCATAGAACCGGTGGACGAGGCGAAGCGTTCGACGTCGAGGTTCATTTGTTCTAGCATGCTGACAAATAGATTCGGTAGCGGATAATTGTCGTCGCGATCGAAGGCGAGGTGTTGGCCGTGCTGGAAGCCGCCGCCTGCCAGGAGAATGGGCATGTTGTCGGTGGTGTGTTTATTCGCATCACCGAAGTTACTTCCGTAGAGAACTATCGTGCGGTCAAGCAACGTCTCGTCGGCTTCGCGGACAGATTTGAGATCACCTAGCAGATTGCCTATGAGGCGCATGTGTTCGCGGTCGATGGCCTGAAGCTGTTTCAGCTTGGATTCGATCTTCCCGTGATGAGAGAGATTGTGGTAGCCATCCGAGATTTCGGCACCCTTCACTTCGATGGTCGGTGAGTTCGTGCTGTCTAACAAGAGGGTGACACTGCGCGTGGAATCCGTTTCGAAAGCCAGCCTGGCCATCTGATACATGAGCCGTGTCTTCTCCATGTAGGCGCTGGAGTTCTCCGGATCCTCGGGTATGGGGGCGCTTGGCTTGGGCTTGGGGTTCTGCTCCCAATCGCGTGAAGCGGCCATGCGTTTCTCTACTTCACGCACGGAGGTGAAGTACTGATCGAGCCGGTCGCGGTCGCTGGCACTGAGTCGGCCTTGAAGTGACCTCGACTGATCGGCGAGCGTGTCCATGATGCTTTGTCCAAGCTCTAACTTTTTCACCTGACGCGCAACTTCCGTGGGAGAGCCTTGGAGAAAGAGTTGCCGGTAGACGTCTGAGGCCTTGTTCGTGCACGGGATAAGAACCCCGGAGTCTGTCCATGAGAGACTGCGACTCCCCGCCTTCGCATTCACGCCAAGGGTCAGAGAAGGGAAGCGGGTCAGGTGTCCAACTTTGGCGGCGACGAATTGATCTAACGAAATGCTATTTCGAAAGCCGCCACCTCCAGGATGTGCTGCCGCTGTGAGGAAAGAGACATCCGAAGCGTGTGATCCGTCGACGCTCGGATGAGAGACGCCACTGAAGACGGTGAAGTCGTCGCGATACGCTGCAAGTTCATTCAGATACGGCGAAAGCTTGTAGTCACGTCCGGATTCAGTCGGAAAGAATTCCCCTGGAAGAACGCCCAAGTTGTTGCAGATGGCAAAGAGACGGCGGGGCTTTGCGATGTCCGATTTCGCGGCGAAGGCGGGCGTCATGGCCTCAAGCATGGGCAGCGCTAACGATACGCCAAAGCCTCGCAAGAACTGCCGTCGGCCGAGTCGGTTGGCCCTGGACGCGAGGTAAGGGGTGTGCGGTTTCATTTGATCTGAAAAAGTCGGCTATCGACCAAGGCGTGGATGAGAGAGCGAACCCCGTGACTCTCGGCTTCGGTGCGGTTGAGGATGGCCTCCACTTCATCCCGGTCGGAGAAGCTGACTGGTGCTCCCGTGGCAAAAGTGATGAGACGATGCAGCAAGTTGCGGGCTATCTGGCGTTCGTCCTCAAGTAAGAGCGCCTTTAATCCACGAATATCTTTGAACGCGCGGCCATCCTCTAGTCGGCCGCTGGGGTCCACTTTGGGCCCGTGTCGAAAGGTGAATAGGTGCCCATTTTTTCCAATGCCCTCGGCGGGCTCGCCGTCGTCGCCTACACTTCGGTAGCGCTCACGCCATCCGCCGGCGACATCGAAGCTTTCAAGCGCGAAGCCTGCCGGATCAAACTTCTCGTGGCAGCTCTTACACGAGGCGTGCGAACGGTGGAGATCGAGTTGCTCGCGGATGGTCTCGGCTCCACGGATGTCTGGTTCGATCGCCCCAACGCCAGAAGGTGGGGGCGGGATTTCTACACCTAACAGGCGTTCCATGATCCAAGCACCGCGTAGGACGGGTGTGGTCGTTGTGCCATTGGCGGTGACTGTCAATACGCTGGCGTGCGTGAGAAGCCCGCCTCGTGGGCTATCCGCTGGAACAGGTAATCGCTTAAGCGCCATGCCTTCCGTGGTAGGTAGATTGTAGTGTTGCGATAGTCTTTCGTTGGCGAAGATAAAGTCGCTATGGATAAGATTTCTGACAGGCAAGTCTTCGTCAATGAGTTCGCGAAAGAAGCGGCGCGTGTCGAGAATAGAGGATTCTGTCAGAAGATCGTCGAGGTAGTAGTCGGGATAAAGGGTGGCATCTGGCGAGTTCGTGTTGATTTCGCGAAGATCGAGCCAGTAGTCGAGGAAGGTGTTGATGAAGCGATCAGACTTGGGGTCGTTGAGGAGACGTTCTGTTTGGCTTCTTGGATCAGAGGCTTCACGAAGCGAAGAGTCTGGCACACCGTTCCAAAGAAACGTGGCGAGGCGTTCTGCGAGGGCGGTGGTCGAAAGTTCTCCCGGCGTGGACTCCAGATAGAGGAAATCGGACGAGCAGAGCATGGCCGCGTAGGCGGTGATCATGGCGTCGGTGAAATCATGATCAAACTTGCGAGCCTCATTGTAGATCTTCAGGTAAGGGGCGACCTTGTTCTCAGCATTGCCATGACGCCGAAGCACGCGATTGAGAAAGCGAACTAACAATGGCCGTGGCTCGTCGGCCTGCACGGTCACTTCCGAACGATCAGAAACCGCAAAAGGCGTGTCTCCGAAGAGGGCTTGGTAGCTTTGCGGTGGCCAAGTTTCGCGCAAGGGCCCTTCAAGTTCCAGCCACTGAAAGGCGACGCCGGGGATGCCAGCTTCGGAAGCGTTTGGATTGCCTTTAAAACCTGGACGAGTGCGCACCAGTCGCGTGGCATCGGGCCGAATGCCTTCGCCTGACTGCAGATGGATTTCGCGCTCGATCACTTTGGCTTCGGGAAAGGAATCGAAGGTCGTGAGCCAGCGATTGTCACCGCTCTCTGCCAGGGCGTAAAGCGTGACCGGCTCACTGCGATTGCCGGGGAACGCTTCATTGCGATTGGGTCGCCACCAGGCTTGCCGACCGCCAGTAAGGCCTTCGTCATCGCCACCACTGCGTCCGTTTAGACCAGCAAGGAAAGTGTAAGTCTTCATCCTGACTTTGTAACGGCCATCCGTAGGGACATGTTTCCGCATACGCGTGAAATCATACTTAGTCGTGGCGGAATAGGTTCCTGACACGAAACCAACGGCCTCTTGTGTGCGAATTTCCGGATTGCTTGAGCCGACGCTGAAGGGCTCATTTCCTCGAATGACTTCTGGTTGCGTCGTGGTGCCGATGAGCGGGATGGCTGCCCGCGTGGCAGAGCTTTGCAAGCGACGGTAGTGAAGGTAACCCTTCATCTTGTCCTCGTCGCGAGCATAGAAACGTGTCGTCTTGCTAGGGTGTGCAGCTGCTCGAAGGGCGGCGCGGAGACCGAGCTCGGCCACTTCAAAGAACTTGGCGATCTGCACGTGCGAGACATCAAGACGCTCGCCAGACTTGTTGAAGAGATGAGCCGTGCTGTCTTCTGGCAGATGGTCTGCGAGTTGCAGCCACGGAGCGTCTAGCACTTCGCGCAACGCATTTCCAAACTCGTGGCGGTTTAAGCGGCGCACGGAGGCTCTTCCCTTGGTGGCAATGCGTTTGCGGTCAGCCTCCTTTAAGGGGCCAGCAATCAATGGCAGGAAAGCGTCTAGTTCAGTCGTTGATGGTCTCGCCTTGACCTTCTTTGGAGGCATCTCATCCTGCTTGATTCGGTCGTGCACATGACGCCATTGATCGAATGTTTCTGGTTGTGTGAGATCGAACGCGAGGGCTTCCAAGTTGAGATCGCCCTTCTGTAAGTCGCTATCGTGACATTCAAAGCAATGCTTCTCCAGGAACCCATGTCTTTCGACTGCATTGGCATCAAGGCCGAGAAGCGTCGCAAGGAGGGGCAGGATGAGCGAACGAGGCATGTGTTTCTAAACCGGTTACGGGCGTCTGTGTTGCGAACCTGCTCTTAATCACCGACATCCATGTCTCGCTTCGTCCTGCTAGCGTTCTTGCTGATGACCAACGTGTTTGGTGCACCCATCGCCTTGGGCCTGGATGAGAGCCAGCCGCCGTTGGCCTTTGCACAGAGTGAGATTCGGAAAGCATTGGAGATGCCCAAGTTGACAAGGTGATGCGTAACACCGTCTCGCCGGATGCTGTGGTCGAAGGCTATGAGATGCACTCGAAACCGAGTAGCTACAAAGTTCGTAGCGCATCCGTGATCGAGGCCATGTATGGTGGCCTGGAGTTTGCGGAATCGTTGCGGTTGAAGCGTGAGGTGTGGAAGGACGATTTGTGGCATGAGAAGCCTTTCCTGAAGAAGCGTCGGTTCAAGTTTAATGTGCTTTTAGATGCACGTACGCCGAGCTATGTCGATTCGGGGGATGCAGCTCAACGGAATATCACAGAGATGTGGAACTTTGAGTTCTGGCAGGAGTATCTCGATCAGATGGCGATTCATCGCGACAACGTGCTCACGCTTTGGGATCTCCATCCGTTTCCTTCTATGGTGAAGATGATAGAATAGCCTGAGGTGGCGTTGGATGATGTGTGTGTGACCACGCTTACCCCAATGGCAAAGAGAACGAATGGGGAGAGCCACAACTCGTGGGATCGATTTCTACTTCATCACGTGGACTATCTGCCCAAACAGTATGGCCCAGTCTGTGAAAGCAGGATACCAAACATACGGAATCAATGTCAGTGAGGAATCGCCAGGGAAGCACTGGGTTCCCCATCAGATTGATAATCCGGCCATGATTCAGTATCTGCGCGATAGTGTGAAGGCCTACTCCATCAACGATTGACGCGCTGACGTGGCCTCCTCGGAATCGATCTCTTTGCCATAATCGGTCTCGATCCGGCGTCGAACGCGCTGGGCCATGAGAGTCTCCTCTTTTAGTTTAGCGATGGTGCCGTCCAGGTCTGAGTTGGACGATGGGGAGGCATTTGCTCCGAGAGGATCCAAGATGGTTCCGAGATTGAGGTGCAGTGCTGCTAGTGTTTGGTGGGCATGCTCCACGCGTGCCACGAGATCATCTTCACATCCTTTCAGCGAGGCTACCTGGGCGAGACCCGGACGCCGACGGCCTTTCTTCAAGGTGTAACGAATGTCAGCAATACGCATGAGTTCATCCGAGACCTCAAAGCAGAGGGAATCGACTAGCTTCTCCATCTCCTCTTTCTGTCCGGTGAGTTCGCCAGATTCGTGCAGACCGCGCTCGATGTGTTTCTTCAGATAGATAAAGCGCTTTAGGGAATCTGATAGGTCATAACACTTGTAACGTTTGAGTTGCTTGACGTGGCGGTATAAGTTGTCGTTCTGGTCCTCATTGTGCTCGTCGGCCCACTTGGCAGATGCCTTGGCTTTCAACTGCGGCCAGCGTGTCTTCCAAAAGAGTCCACCGCCCACCATCGCCCCAGCGGCAACGAGGAAGCCAAGGGCTGAGCCGATCAAGGCGCCTCCGCCCAGTCCAGCGATAGGGATCCAGGTCATTGGATGCCGCTTCATGCGTTTCCAAATCTCCTTCAGGAGTTCCTTGGTGGGAATGGGAA
>JAACDM010000631.1 GCA_009936795.1 Verrucomicrobiaceae bacterium
CGGCTGTAAAAGATAAAATCCTGATCGACAAGGTCTCCAGCAGAAATGGAATCCGACTTGGCTAGGGGATGAACAGGGGCCATAGCCATGGCAATGCGGTCAGTAAAGAAATGCCGAAAGTGATAGGTAGACGTTCCAGAGAGCTCCATTCCGATCGCCAGATCAATCGTCCCATTGCCCAACAAGTTCAGCAACTCGCGCGTGTCGTCCGTCGAGATCGTGATCTCATAATTGGGAAAGCTTCCGCGAAACTCTCGCAATACCGCAGGGAGAACCGCATGGCTCATTGTGATTGTACTACCAATTGAGAGGCGACCGTAGCCTGGGTGCCGGATAGCCTCAACCGCATCGACAGCACTGCGCATACGGTTGAGCACTTCTAGAGCGTGGGGAAGGAATTTCGTTCCAGCCGAAGTGAGGCGCACCACTCTGCCTTGCCGCTCAAATAGAGCCATGTCGAGTGTGGACTCTAGAGCCTTGATCGAGTGGCTCACGGCAGATTGGGTAAGATGCAATGCCCGGGATGCTGCCGTAAAGCTTTGATAGCGAGCGAGTTCCTGAAAGGCTCGCAGTTGGCGTGTGTCGAGAAGCTCCATCCTAGACTTGCCATCAGAGCAGGATGCAGACCACCCTCGCCGGAATGGCACGAATTCCGCTTTGGGAGATGTCGTGCCCTACCCCACCGCCCTTATTAAGATCGGATTCGTCCCACTCCTTGACTGCGCGCCTCTCGTGCTCGCCAAAGAGTTAGGATACTTCAAGGAACACGGCCTCCACGTGCAACTTGTCCGGGAACCTGGGTGGGCCAGCATTCGAGACAAGGTCGCTTACGGCGAGCTCGCTGCAGCCCATGCCTTAGCGGGGCTTTGCTTTGCCATCTCTTGGGGGCAGGGTGTGGTCTCTCGGCCCTGCTTGACTGGCTTGCTTTTCAACTCTCATGGAGACGCGGTCACCTTGGCCTCGAAGTTTATCGACGCCGGAGTGACAGATGCCATATCGTTAGAAAGCTACGTCCAGACAGAACAACGCCGACTCACTTTCGGTATCCCCCACCTCTTCAGCTCGCATCACTTTCTACTACGGCAATGGTTACGATCGGGTAATCTTGTTCCAGGGAAAGAGGTGGAGTTGGTGGTCCTCCCTCCTTCGCAAATGAACGCCTGCTTGGAAGAAGGCTTCCTCGATGGCTTCTGCGTTGGTGAACCTTTCAATACGACCGCCAGCAGGAATGATAGTGGCTCTGTTATGGCGACGTCCGTGGATCTTGTGCCTATGCATCCTGAGAAGGCGTTTCTGGTCACGGAAGATTTCGCTGAAAAGCGACCGGAGGATCATTTCGCATTGATACAAGCGATCACTCAGGCGTGCCAACTCTGTGATACCGATGACGGGCGCGAGCAGGTGGCACGGATACTTTCACAGAGATCCTATCTGAACTGTGATGAAAAGTTATTACACGGCAGCCTGGGAGCGGATCGACCGGAATTTCATCTCTTCCATGGCGACGACGTGAATGCGCCCTCCAAAGATAAAGCGAACTGGCTCATCACTCAGATGCGCCTTTCCCAAGTGATTGACAAGAACCACCGTTACCTTCCCGCAGCCGACCAGATCTTCCGGGAAGACATTTACCGAGCAAGCGTTGGGACGGCAATTTCGGCATGATCGATTTCATTCATAGTAAGTATGAATCAATTCTGTTCCCGCGGATGGCATCAACTCCTTTGGCGGCACAAAGGTAGCATCACCGCATGAGGAAGATCCAAAGCGGTCTTCTCACAACCATGATCAGTCATCACCTAAGCTATCTACTCAAATCTAGCAGAGTTCCTTCACTCCTTGCTCTTAGTTCAACACTTCTCCTCGGAGGCGAGGAGCCTCCGCAAATCGAGGAACCGCCTGTCTCTGAACCACCAGAGTTTGCGTTTACCGATCTCTTCACACCGACCGCAGACCTCCGATTGCGCTACGAGTTCGGCGATCAAGATCCACTCGATGAATCACACGCAGCAACACTTCGCGCGCGGATCGGTGCCAAGCTGAATGAGTGGAACGGCTTCACCGGTCTCATCGAACTGGAAAGTACTATTGCGGCAGACAATGATAGCTATCGGGCAGCGAGTGTTGACGGCCCTGCAGATCACACGATCATCGCTGACCCAGAGTCTGTGGAAATGAACAGGTTGTGGCTCGGCTACACCTTTGCGGACACCACAATTAAGTTAGGGCGCCAGCGGATCATTTATGATAACGCACGTTTCATCGGCAACGTCGGGTGGAGGCAGAACGAGCAGACCTTTGACGCCGTCAACGTGACGACCAAACTCTTTCCTGACACCATTGTTTCCTACAGCTACCTCAATCGGGTCAACCGAATCTTCGGATCTCAGCACAAAGCTGCTGCAGGGCAGAACGATTTTGACAGCAACAGCCACCTACTCAATGCCGGTTACACCGGTATCCCAAATACCAAAGTTACTGCCTATGCCTACCTCCTGGATCTTGAAAACAAAGCAGGTGATGCCCAAAGCAACAATACTTTTGGTCTATCATTGTCTGGAACGTATCCGCTCTCAGAATCCTTTAAGCTGAGGTTCTTAGCGGAGTATGCGCACCAGACAGATGCCGCCGACAGCCCGCTAGACTATCAAGCTGACTACTATCATGTC
>JAACDM010000632.1 GCA_009936795.1 Verrucomicrobiaceae bacterium
CGTAAGGCTTCGTAGAAGAGATGCAGCCCGCGCTTGTCATAGAGCCGAGCGTTCTGAGGTTGGACGAGAGCGGTGGGGCCATTGTCAACGTCCATGAGGATGGCATCGAAGTAGCTGGAACCTTGTTTTCTCAGGCAATCATAGACATCACCCGTGAAGACCTTCACTCGTTGCTCATCGAGGAGCTTACCGTTGAGAGCTTGAAGGTGCTCACGGTTCCATCGCACGACATCTGGTAAGAGCTCCGCGACCCAGACTTCGGCCTGGGCATCGACGAGTTCTAGCACACGCTTTAAGCTGAAGCCAAGTCCGAGTCCGCCCACCAGGACGCGTGGTGCCGCTTTCTTTTTTCGAAAGCGGCAGGCTTCGTCTGCCAGTAGAAGCTCCGACTCTGTCCAGTCGGAACTCATCAGTTGAGTGCCGTTTAACTTGAAATAGTAGTTTCCGTCATGCTCTAGCAGGAGGAAACGCGAACCGTCCGGGGTCTGCGTTTCTCCAAGGGTTGTGGTCGGTTTCACAGAAGAGAGGCTAGTCGACGATCGGGTTCACGATTCTTGTTGTGTGAGGGCATTCCGAAGAATTCGGTGATGACGGAGCATCGCTCTCCGTGATGGATGGCCCTGTTAATCCACCTTCTTGAGGAAGCTGACTCGGCCGGTGGCCACCCACTCGGCGACATAGATGTTCCCGTCCTTATCGAAACAGGCATCATGCGGATGAACGAAGCGACCATTCTCCCACATGGAAGGTGTCTTCCGCATCTTGAAGCCATCCGCGAGTGCTTTCTTCGTCCACTCGTCGGCGTAGCCGAGGTGGGTGATGACCTTGTTTGAATTGTCATACAGGGTGATGCGGGCGTGCAGGTCTGGCACCATGAGGACTTCGCCTTGGGTGTCGAAGTCAGCCGGGAAGCTCACGGTATCGACGAAGCCGAGATGGATCCCATCGAGTGAGAAATACTGGAGACGAGCGTTGGCGCGATCGGCAACTACGAGTGAGGCCTCACGACCGGGACGGTCGTCTAACCAAATGCTGTGAGGTGTTTTGAAGGTCCCAATGCGAGATCCTGTGCCGCCCCAACTGCGAATCCAGTTTGCGTCCTTGTCATACTGATGGATGAAGTTCGAGCCATAGCCATCAGCCACGTAGAATCCGCCGTCCGGTGCGAAGGCAATATTGGTCGGAGAGAACCGCGACTTTTCACCATAGAAGCCGGATTCTTTCGGATATTTCATGGTCCATATTTGCTCACCTACTAGGGTCGTTTTGGCAACGAGTCCTTTGTTGTCGCAAAGATAGAGGAATTCTTCGTTGCCTTCTTTCCTCACATCGATCCCATGGCCGCCCCCACTGTACTCTTTACCAAACGAACGGACGAATTTGCCTGTGCCTGGTTCGAAGACGGCAATGGTATCCGTGGATTCTTTTCGGTTGCCACGGTGCTTGATGTAGACAAACCCTTGACCATCGACGGCGGTCCCGTGGGTGTCGATCCACTTGATGTGGTTTGGCACGTCGCCCCAGCCGTGATGACACTCATACTTGTGAGCGCCTTCACCGATGATGGCAGGTTTTGAACCTGTCTTGGCAGCCGTGGCGATGTTAGGCAAGAGAGGGCTGACAAGGCTGGCCCCGGCAGTGGTGGAAATGAAGCGACGACGGGTGATGCTCATGTCGAGATCTTAGAAGTCACCTCGGATCGAGACAAGAGAAGAGTTGGCAAGTGGGAGGCGATTTGATAGATCAGGCTGCATGAAACGCGCCCTTCTTATCTTTACCACTGGAATTTCAACCCTGTCTGCCGATCTCGGGGTGGGCTTGAAACCCACAGCGGAAGCTGAAATGCTACTCGATGGCACTCGGACGATTGTGGATGAAAAATGGACTTATTGGGAAGGGCCTCGCTTCGCTTCCTCACTCCCTATCAAGTGGAAGATGGCACCAGATCCGGAAGATGGCGGCTTTGTGCTCGTGACCGATGACCCCGCTGCCGCTGGTGGTAAGTATGGGACCGCTGACTTGGTGACGAAGAAGAAATACCGTGACTTTCGTTTGCACATCGAGTTCTTGATTCCGGATGAGGGTGGTAATAGTGGCGTTTATTTACAGAATCGCTATGAGATTCAAGTGCTCGATGGCGACAAGACGAAGCATGGCATGGGCGCGATCATTAACGAATCCGAATCGCCCTACGATCTCTACAACGGCCTCAGGAAATGGAATGCCTACGACATCCTGTTCAAAGCCGCGCGCTTCGAAGATGGAAAGCTTATCGAGAATGCCAAAGTGACTATCTATTTTAATGGAAAGTTAGCTCACGAAGATTTCAGCATCATGAAAGTCTGGGGTGGCCCAAACTCAGGACTGGATGGTGGTAATGACGGGGGCAAGGGCATCACTGACGTGCCGGGCGGCTTGAAGTTGCAATGTGAGGGGCATGAAGTGCTCTATCGGAACACGTGGATCCAAGAGGTGAATTTAGATGGGAAGGATACGAAGTTCACCGAGTAGGTCACGGGCCTTCCTTACATGGGAATTTGCAGCACCCATTTGGTGCACTGTTCCATGACGTTGCTCCCCTGACCACTGCGGTGGCGTCCTGAGGTTTTAACTCGCGCAGAGACGCCGAGGATCGGAGTGTTATGGAAACGACTGAGAATGAGATCTTGGGGGTGATTGTCGATTGCTCGATCAAGATTCACAAGGAGCTGGGCCCAGGGTTACTGGAATCTGTTTAGGATCGAATCCTAGCGTTTGAGGTTAGGAAGGTGGGCCTCAAGGTCGACCGCCATCGCCTTGTGAACAACCTCTCGGTTTGACCCTTTGCGCGAGCCTTGCCTACATGAGGTTTAGCCGCGCCAACTTGATCCCTATTTCATCACGCTGCTCCCTTCAACACTACCGTGGAGTTCTCAAAACAGTTCCTATGCCTTAGTCTAACGTTGCTGCGAGGCGAGTTCCGAGAACTTTGAATTTCTTTGGGGTTTGGACTTTCCCTGTGGCGGATTCTTTGTCACGAAGTTCTCTCTTATCTATGAATGCTCGTCCACTTGAAGGCCATGTTGCTCTTGTCACCGGTAGTAGTACTGGTTTGGGCAAAGGGATCCTCTTTCGACTCGCTGCTGCGGGCGCGAAGGTGGTGATGAATTATGCGAACAACCAAGTGCGGGCGGAGGCGGCTGTTGAGGAGCTGAAGGCGGCGGGAGGCGAAGGTCTACTCATCCGAGCGAGTGCGGTCGATCAGGATGAGATCGAGGAAATGGTCGCGCAGGCTTCGAAAGAACTCGGGACGGTTGACATCGTGGTGCCTAATGCGACGCCGGACCAGCCGCTGAAGCCGATCGAGGAGTATGACTGGGACTTCTACCAGACGATGCTCGATTTCTTTGTGAAGAGTCCGTATCTACTCGCACGGGCGACCTTGCCGGCAATGAAGGCGCAGAAGTGGGGCCGATATGTGAACATTGGGAGTGAGGTTTATCCAGCGAGTTTTGGCAATTTCAGTGCCTATGTAGCGGCGAAAGGTGGCCAGATCGGCTGGACGCGAAGCATGGCGACAGAGTTGGCGCCCTTCGGCATCACGGTGAATGTGGTGAATCCCGGCTGGGTCCCTACCGAGCGGCATGACAACGACCCGCAAGAGGCTAAGGATGATTACCTTGCGATGACACCCATGGCCCGTTGGGGGACCCCGGAAGAGATTGGCGATGCCGTGCTTTACTTCGCGACACCGGAGGCTTCCTTTGTATCTGGCCAAACTTTGAACGTGAACGGGGCGCGCACTCCCTGGTAGAACTTCCCTCAACAAACCTGATTCCAAAATACTCCTTTCTATGAAATCACTGCAACTTACTCGTCGAGATCTTCTCAAGAAAGCCAGTGCCCTGGCAGCGCCGATGATAGTACCTGCCTCTGTGCTGGGCAAGGATGGAACGACGGCCCCTAGCAATCGTATCACGATGGGACTAATCGGTCACGGTCTCATTATGGGGGGGCATCGAGGCTATCATTTGCAGCGTAAAGACGTTCAGGTGATCGGCGTGTGCGATGTCTACTCAGACCGTCGTGACAAAGCACTAAAGCAAGTGGAGAAGACCTATGCGGATCGTGATGGCAAGGGCAAGCACACAGGCTGTGAATCCTATCATGAGTTCGAGAAACTAGTCGAACGCAAGGATCTTGATGCGGTAGTCGTGGGAACGCCAGATCACTGGCATGCACCCATCTCTGTCGCGGCGATGAGAAACGGCAAGGACGTCTATGTGGAAAAGCCCATGACGTTGACGATTGAGGAAGGCAAAGTCATGCGAGATATCTCTGCGCGCTATGGCCGAATCCTACAGGTGGGTTCCCAGCAGCGTTCAGAGCGTGCGTTTCGCAAGGCCTGTGAAATCGTTAGAAATGGGTGGATCGGCAAGGTGCATACCATTTATGCTGGACTGGGTGGTTTCCCTCAGCCGCACAATCCTGCGGAGCAGCCGATTCCGAAGGGGTTTGATTATGATCGTTGGTTAGGGCCAACGCCTTGGTTCCCCTACAATGAGGAACGTGTGAAAGGTAATTATGGTGGAGGTTGGCGACGGTTCTGGGAGTATGGCTCTCGCAAGAACGGCGACTGGGGAGCGCACCATTTTGACATCATTCAGTGGGCGCTGGGCAAAGACGATTCTGGCCCTGTCGAGTTCATTCCGAAAGGGTATCAAGGCAATGAGCACCAAACCCATGTCTATGCCGACGGGACCAAAGTCTTGCGTGATCATCCTGACCGGAATGGGCACATGATCCATTTCATCGGAGAAGATGGCACGGTCTCTGTTTCGCGCGGCGGTCGTCTCGATGCGACGCCAGCAGAATTGGTGCGCCAGTCGGTCGGACCGAATGAGATCCGGCTCTATGAGTCCAAAGACCATCGCGGCAATTGGTTAGACGGCATTCGCACGCGTAAGCCGACGATTTGTAATGTGGAGATTGGTCATCGCACGGCAAGTATCTGTCACTGTAGTGGCATTGCAGAGCGTCTCGGTCGTCCAATCAAATGGGATCCTGTGAAGGAGGAAATCGTAGGCGACGCCAATGCGGCACGTTGGATGGACCGTCCTCGTCGCGCTCCTTACACCATTCTCTAATCTTGTCTAGCATATTGACTATGAAAACTTTTACTATTACCCTTTGTCTTACCTTCACTTCCGTTGGGTTCGCGTTCGCCGATCATCACGGTGGCGATGACCTTGCCAAGAGACTTGACGCTCTCCTAGCGGGTGTCTCTCAGGACGACGAAGTTCAGCGCTATGAACCCCGTATGGGCGTGCGTGATTTGACGTCGGCCGCGAGTGCACCGGGGTCGAAGACACGCGAAGCTTATGTGAAGCTCTTACTAGAACGTCTGGCCAACGACGACACTCACCAGGCGGCCAAAGCTTGGATCCTCCGTCAGTTGGAGAACGTGGGGCGGTCCGAGTCGGTACCTGCTTTGAACAGAACCATGGGATCTCCCTTCCATCACTTGCGCGAATTGGCGCGTCGTGGGTTGGAGCAGAATCCTTCGGAAGAAGCGGGTGCAGCGCTCAGAGCGCTGGCCTCAACTGAGAAAGATCGTGGGACAAAGCGTGCGCTGGTGCACTCACTGGGACAGCGAGGGGATGCCAAGGCCGTTGCCGTCATAGCGGAGATGTTAGGTGGAAAAGACCAGGCACTACGCCTTGTCAGCATCGATGCCCTCGGAAAGATTGGGACTGGCGAGGCCACCAAGATCTTGTTCGATGGGCTCGACGAGGCAAAGGGAGCAGACGCCACTGCTATGGCGAACGCCCTACTGGAATCGGCGAATCGGTTGTCGGCCCATCACGCGGACAAGGCAAAGCCGATTCTGAATGAGCTGTACCATGGCGAGACCTCTGCTGCCGTGAAGGCTGCTGCTTTGCGGGGGCTAATAAAGGCGGACCCCGCAGACGCAGATGAAGTTATCTTGCTGGCGCTGCAATCTGAGGAAAGCTTGGTTCGCCAAGCGGCCATCAATGCCTGCCGCCATCTTTCAGGGCCGAGCGTCTTACCGAATGTGCTCGCTGTGAAGTTGCCGGACCTCGCGCCGAATGAGCGTGCGATTGCCTTGGCTGTTCTAGGTGAGTCTGGCGATAGTACCGTGGCGGCGCAGCTGGCGGAATCGTTGTCCAAAGGCAACCAGTCGACAGAAGGAAGTGTGTCACTGATAGGTGTGCTGGGCAAACTAGGCGGCGTGGATGCTGCGACACGCTTGTTAGAACTTGCTAGCCTGAGTTCAGACGAGGCGGTGATTGAAGCTGCGCAGGTGGCGCTTGCCGTGATGCCCGGAGCTTCCGTGGGGCCTTGGCTCGTGGCGGCAACGGAAACGGGCGACATCGATGCCCGCGTTCAGGCCATTGCCACCCTTGGCGAGAGAGGAACACGCGATGCGATTCCAGCTCTCTTTGCTCACGTCGATCGAGGTCCCAAGGCTATTCGGAAAGCGAGCTTGGCTTCTTTGGGCGGGTTCGTGTCGAGTGAAGAACTTCCCCGCTTGATGGGCTACCTAAAGAAGGGTGACAAGGACGCGCTCAAGGCAGTCGTTCAGGCCTGCCGTCAGGTGCGAGACAAAGATAAGGCGGCGGACGCTATTCTGTCAGGAATGGGGCCTCTTAAGCCGGACATGAAGGAGAGCTTGCTACCAGCACTGGGCGTGTTGGGTGGTGAGAAGTCTTTCGCGACCGTTCGAAGCATGCTCAGTGACGCTGTACTTGGCAAGGCTGCGATGAGGACGCTCTCCCGTTGGGATGGAGTAGAAGCGGGGCCGGTCTTTTTGAAGCTCGCTCAGAACGACGATACGAGTGTGACGGATCGAACGTTGCTCTTGCGCGGGTTAGGGAGGTTGATCGATCAAGGCGATGGACTTGATGCAGGCAAGCGCTTTGAATGGGCGCTGGCCGGGATGAACGCTGCTCAGCGGTCTGCCGATAAGAGGCTCTTCCTTCCCGTTCTTGCCAACGTAGGTAGTCGTGAATCTGTGGAGACGCTCGTGGGTCTACTTGGCGACAAGGAGCTCGGTGCGGATGCTGCGCAGGCAGCGTTGAATGCAGTCAAGAAGATGCGTGGTGGCCGTAGGTCTGGGAGGGCAAAGCAAGGTCTTCTCAAGGCGGTGATTCGCTCTTCGCCGGACAAAGATGTGGTTGAGGAAGCGCAGAAGGCATTAGACAAGCTCTAGGAGCCTTCGTATCAAAATACGTGAACAATATTCAATCCACAGAAGACCTCGCAGCGTCTGCCGAAGCTGGTGGGGAGCCGCCTTCAGAGTTATCTGGCCCGGCAAAGGCGTTGTGGCTGACTAAGGCCGACCGCTGGGATGATGCCCATAACGTCGCGCAGGACGTGGGAAGCAAGTTGGGCGATTGGATTCATGGTCTCTTGCACTTGATTGAAGGGGATGTCGGGAATTCGGCCTATTGGTACAGTCGGGCTGGGCAGTCTCAGCCATCAGGGGAAGAGATCGATCGCGAGTGGGAGAAGATTGCTCGCGTCGTTTTGACTGATTCCTAACACCATACTATGAACTACTCAACGCTTGTCGCGCTCAGTCTAGGGAGCTTGCTTATTTCGTGTTCGAAAGATCCTTCCAGCAACTCTGACAAGAACGCCTCGGCGTCGTCCGGTGAACCGGCAGGTTCGACAGCGCCGCCGGGGGAAGAGGTGAGTGTGTCTTCGCTTGCGTATCAGGAAGCTGTTCGAGCGGGGTTCGAGGACATGGTCTTAAAGATGTCTTTCTTGGACGAGAACCAGGAAAGACAAGAATGGACGGGAGCGCTGACCCTTGTCAAAGATCGCTTTGCCACAGTGGAACACGCGGGTCGTCTACAGAAGACGACCCATTTGCGTAATTGGTCTGACATTCACATCGCGAATATCCCAGAGGCTAGCACAGAACCTGCGAACCGAACGCAGGCCAGTCCGCTCACGGGCAAGCGATTGATTGCGGACCTGATGGACAGCGGTGGTTGGAAACATCGGCTCGAAGGTGTTTCTGCGGACCGCAAGGCGTCGGCAGATGTGGAGCGGATGCTGGCAGAGCTAGATCGTGTGGAATCTGGCGCAGCTCTCTTCTATCAGGACCCCAAATTGACGATTGGTGAATCCTGGCAGGTTCCGATTGAAGGAATGGCGCGCTGGTTCGGTGATTCCATCACCGATATTAGCGGCGATATCAATGTCAAGGTAGAGCGTGAAGACACCATGCAGGAACAGTCGTGCGTGGTGCTCAGTGTGGCTCTCAAGGTTCAAGGCAAGATGAAGGACCCTGATGGACAAGCGCTTGATGTTGCCATGGAAGGCCGTGGAGAGATCTGGAGATCTGAGGCTTTAGAACAGGATCTTCAGGTTGAGATCAACGGTACCGCCACGCTCTCTGCAGCGGTGGCTACCCAAGAGATCAAGATGATCGTCAATGGGCCGCTCAAGATTACGGAGCGTCGTACGCTGCGATTGTAGAACGCTTTACTTTGCGTGTGGCCACAGGTTAGGGGCCTGTGCTAGCCTATCAATTTCGTGTCTTTCTTCTCGCCTAGTGCCGCTTGGCTGTTCCTTCTAGCATTGCCGCTTGTTGCGCTTTACTTTCTCAAGCTGAAGCGTCCACGGGTGACTGTTCCTTCGCTCGTGTTGTGGCGACGTGTGCTGGATGATCAGCGGGTTAATTCTCCATTTCAACGCTTCAAAAGGAATCTGCTACTTCTGTTGCAACTGCTGCTATTGCTGTTGCTGATTCTTGCTGCGATGCAGCCTTTTTTCCGAGGAACAGGGAATCGGATGACACGGTTGCCGGTTCTGATTGATTGTTCTGCCAGTATGGCCGCGGTCGAGAAGCGTGGAGGGCCGACCCGACTCGAGTTGGCGAAGGAGAGAGTTTCTGACATGATCGCTGGTCTCCTGCCGGATCAAGAAATGGCCATCATCAGTTTCAGCGATACGGCGCGGCAGCGTAGCGGGTTTACGAACAATACGCAGCTGTTGCGCGATGCGCTGGACGATATTGAGGGGGAAGAGGTGCCATCCCAAATCGACCATGCCTTTCGTATGGCACGGGCCTTGAGCCGAGGCGTGAGTTTTGATGAGGTGATGCTCTTGTCAGATGGGAATTTGCCGGGCCGTGCCAGCATGGATTTGCCTTTCAAGGTGAACTATCAGCAACTAGCCGCGGCTGGTGCTAACATTGGCATAACCACATGTTCGGCTCGGCGTGATCGCGATGAGGGATGGGAGATCTTTGTCGAAGTCGGTGCGTCGGCCGGTGCGGACTATGGCGGGGCATTAACCATGACCTCGGCTGGTCAGAAAGAACCATTGGCTTCCGAGCTAGTGACGACCAAGCCTGGCCAAGCAGCACGTCTCCTGTTGTCAGTTTCGGGGTATGAGGAGCAAGAGCTGACCTTCACACTGACTCCCAATGCGGCCGTGGATGCAGTCGAGTCTGACAATGTTGCCTATTTGCGATTACCTGCCCTAAGGGCTCTTCAGGTTTATGTGCCGGAGACTCTTAGCTCCTTCCGTCACGCGCTCGCGTCTATTGATAATTTAGAGGTCTACCCTAATCAGCGAAATCTGCCGCCGGGCCAGTTTGATGTGGTCATCGCTGATGATGAAGAGTCTCTTGCTCTCCCGGCGCGTGTGCAACTGAAGCTGGGGCAAGTTCCTGAACCCCTCCAAACACTTGTTCAAGTGGAACAGAAATCAAATCAGGCCATCGATTGGAAGCAGGATGCTTCTCTTCTGAAACACGTCGACTTC
>JAACDM010000633.1 GCA_009936795.1 Verrucomicrobiaceae bacterium
AGACCTCCGGACAAAGCGTCCCGGGCATTTCATTGTGAATCGCATCAAACACGACATGAGCCGTCATGATCGCCAAGGCACCTTGTTTAGCATCCTCACCGACAACGTGAGCAAACGGATAGAGTTCAATCTCCTCCATGCGATCCATGGCATGCGGCAGGCGCGGCAGTTCGAAATGGCTGTCTTGCTGGGTATCTCCATGACCTGGGAAATGCTTCCCACAAGCAACGATCCCCTGACTCTGGAGACCGGCAATGAGCTGCTGCCCGACTTTTGCCACCAACTTTGGATCATTTGATATCGAACGATCACCAATGACCGGATTGTCAGGATTCGTATCCACATCAAGCACGGGCGCAAAGTCCATGTCGAACCCAACACCGCGCAGGTCCTGTCCCAAGCACTGCCCCACTTCATAAGCGATTGAAAGTTTGTCAGGATCCTGCGCAATGACTTCCCCTAATGTTCGCATTGTCGGAATCCGCTGAAAGCCTTCCTCCAACCGAGCCACATTTCCTCCCTCCTGATCGACGGACGCCAGAACCTCATCTCCAGCGTAGCCACGCGCCTCTTCAATCAACATCGCCACCTGCTCCGGCGTATCGACATTCCGAGAGAACAGCACGATTCCGCCGACCCCAAGGCTCAGGACACGTTTGTCTTCATCCGACAACACGAGGCCACTGAGACCAACACAAAAGAGAGAGGCGACGCTGGGCGGAGAGTCCATAGACTTTCAGAGGTAGCGGTCTTTCTCCTCTCCAGCAACGGCTATCACCAAAGGCACCGCTAGCGGGTACGAATGCCACGTTCGCCAATAGTCCCCACGTCATCTCTGACACACCCGATGCAGATTTGGGCGTCTTCGACTGGATAGAAATCGGAAACGAGCCCCCGTCGAGCCAGAGTAGCATCCTCAATCGACACGGACATCATCGAGGTACCAACCTACGCCATTGTTGGGAAAACCATCATCGTCGCCCAGAAAGTTGAACTGGATACGAAAGTGGCGCATTGGCTCGAGTGTGGGCAGGCCAAGGCTGGCTTTGGTCCACGCCTGGGCATTTCCCTCGGGGCCTCCTATGAAGATGGGCTCTAGATTTTGAATCAGCGTCCCATCTTCCTCCAAGAGGCTAACCTGGCCACCCTCGCGCTCGTTGGCTTCCAGGTAGTACTAGAACTCTAACTGAAGCGTTCCCGTCACTCCGCTAGGATCAATGATCGGAGTTTGCAGCGCCGCTCGCGTACCGTCTTCAAAGCTCGTTCCCAGGCCAGTCACGGCCACTGCCTGGCCGTTATGCGCGGCTTCGGGGCCCATGGTGGGGACTCCGACTTCCCACGCCGTGCCATTGCCGCTGACCGTCCAGTCTTCCAGGCCATTATCAAAGCTCGTCTCCAAGAGGGCCGGAGGAGCCACCTGCACAACACGGAAATAGGCCATCGATTCATCATCGGCAGTCGGCACACTCGCGCTGGTGAGCGTGCTAGGCTCCGCTTCACCGGCGATTCCGGAAATCCCTCGCATCCACAAGCCGGGGGAAAGATCGGGCGATGTCTCAATCGCATAGAAACGCCCGGGCGCGGAATCCCAAGAGAGCGCAACCGTGCCGTCGATGCTCCTAACAATCTCCCGAATCTCAAAGTTCGTGCTCCCTGGCTCGAGAAAGGCCAGAGCGTGATTTAAGATGGCGTCGTCCGGCAAGGCTTCATTGTAGGCCACGACACGATGAATCGTCCCGATCATGCCTTCCGAATTCGATGCATTGTTGCCAAGAGACCCCAAGCCCATGGGAAGCGTGAACTCTCCGGCATCGGTATTGGTGCCCGCCAACACACCATTGATGAAGAGCGCCATGACCGCCTCATCCGCATCCCAACGAAAGACCACATGCGTCGCGGCTTGCGGTGACATCACCGCCTCCGGATCGTTCTCTGGCTCAAATAAGTAATCCGCAACGCCTAGACGAGTAAACCCAAGCTCCGCAGTATCCTGCCATTGCTCAAAGCGTAAGTTATCCCCCGCATTCTCGCCCACCGCGAGATAACCGCTCATCCCGCCCTCCATCGAGTCCCCTTCTACAATGAACTCAAGCGTCGCGCTGTCTGACAATGCCCCGAAATCGAACTCGCGCGAGTCGGTGCCGTCAAACGTGGTCGCCTCGCGCATGACCGCCTCTTACGGATACTGTGCCTGATCACCATCGATAAAGGAATCTAAGGACACGAACACCGCGTCCGAGATCGGGACCCGCGCGCTCAACGGCACGCTCACCTCACCCTGTACCGGATCATTGCTGGCCAATACCAACATCGTATCAAACGCACCCACGGCACCACCCGGATCAAATGTCACCGTTAGGATCTCCGATCTATCCGGAGCAATGGTAGTTGGTTCACTCACCGTGAAGGCACTGGCACCAACAGCGCTGACCGTCGCACTAGCAAGAACCAAGGGCTGGGTGCCACCCGCGTTGCCTACCATGAGGGTCAGCGACGCCAACTCAGTTACCAAACCGAAGTCTAAGGCTTCCGCATTCAGAGTGATCTGTGGGTCATGGATTAGACCACTGACCGCCGTCGTGAAGGGACTCTCCGCATCATTACTCTCAAACACAAAGGCAGCCGCCACCTCGCCCGTGACTCCGTTAGGAGAAATCGTGAAAGCCACGTCCACGCTCTCGCAAGGACTTTCAGCAAAGGGAGTCGCTGTGGTGATCTCGAATGAATCGGCATTAGCACCGCTCACGTCCACACGGGTCACGGTCAGGTCAGGTCAGGTCAGGTCAGGTCA